>JACPSF010000215.1:0-27462 GCA_016193385.1 Deltaproteobacteria bacterium | reverse complement strand
GGCCTCAGCCATTTCTTGAGTCAACCCCATGGCGTTCATCTGCGCCACAAAGCCGTAGGAAGTTCCGAACATGAGGAGATAATTACAGAGCTTGAGGTCGGGATGGACATCGTTGGAGCCGGTCAGAGTGTAGGCCACAGGGTGCACGCCGTTGCCGCAGAAAAATCCCGCTGATACCGTCGTAAGGTTGGGGCTCCCGAAGGCAGCAAGAAAGGCGCGCAGGGCGAAGTGGGCGTAGCGGTCAAAGGTGGCCGCAACCAGACTGCGCGGATCTTTGGCCCGGGCCGCCGTGAGCTTGTGGGTCAGGAGTTTCAGCGCGTCATCCCAAGAAAGCTTTTTCCAGCCTGGGTTTATGCCGATGCCTTTCGCGCGATTCGTGCGCACCAGCGGCGTCGTGATGCGCTGGGGGTTATAGAGATTCATCAGGGCTGCGTTCCCCTTGGCGCAAATCTTGCCATAGTTCGGAGGGGCCTCGGGGATGCCCTCGACCTTGACGGCAACGCCGTTGACTCGGTGGACCCGGACCGTGCAGGCGTTGTAGCACATGTCGCAGGCCGTGGGGATCCAGGTGTCTTCCCAGATGGCCTCTCTGGTCTGGAGAGCCGCCATGGGGGTTAACCTCCCGCGAGTGGAGGTCCTAAGACGATGATCTCCACTTCACGCTGCTCCGAAAGCCGCTGCATCAGGCCTACATAAGTGACAGTGCAAGTGATCGGCTGAAGCATAGTCCGCCCTAGGCCGGTAGCGGCCGGTAGATACCAGCCTTGGCGACGCAGTAAATGATCGCGAGATCGCCAAGCAGCGAAAAAAGGCCCACAAGGACCAGCAGCCATCGCGATAGCTCGCCGAAGTACGCGAAGCTTCCGATAGCGATAGGCAGGATCAATCCGAGAAGAACCGCCCCGACGTAGAAAGGCACCGCGAGCTTGCCGAATAGTATGAGATCGACCGAGCGCAGTGCGGTCATCCCGCTGCCGCGCATCACGTCGAGGTAGATCAGCACGAGCACCCCCGTTGACACAGCCAGCCAAAGCTTGATCGGCTCCAACGGCTCCCAAGCCGGCGGGTGAGCACCCAGCGCCGCCAGCACGATCAGGACGGCGATGCCACCGCGCAACGCATAAGCGATGTAGAGCGCCGGCACCAATGGCGTATTCCACAACGGGATGCCTTTGCTGGAGGCCCAAACGAATCCCTTGTAGATGACGGTCCAAAGCGCTCCTAACAGCGAG
Organism: Deltaproteobacteria bacterium; assembly: GCA_016193385.1. Next base: position 26,230 of record JACPSF010000215.1, on the reverse strand, counting down.
AGGGCCAGAACTAGGACGGCCAGAGTGCTATCTCCGGCTCCCGAGAGCAGGATCAGGAGATAAAGCGGGGCCGTGATGAGAAAGAGAGTCAACCCTACGAGGCCGCGGCTGATCCAGGAGCTTGCCAGGTGGGTCGCCATGCGCCAGAAGCGCTCAGGCCGGCCCAGGAAAAGGAGATGTCCAAGTCCGCCGAGCGCGGCCAGCACGAAGCCGAACACCAATCCCGAGTTCAAGCGGAACGGCACGGCGAAAAGCCATGCCGCTGTGCCGGCGCCGGTCAAAAAGTGGGCCAAGATAAGCAAAAGCCCGCGGCCCTCTGCCCATTCCCGCTGCGGCCGAAAGCGTTCCCGCAAGTCTGTTACTCTCACCTGAAAAGGCTCCGCCCGAGCCATAGATACCCCCCCTACGGTGGTAGATAATAAATCGACGGATTTGTCCCCAATTCGGGGTAAAGCTGGTTGCCTCCGCGATCCCGGATGAGCTTGGATATCTCGCTGTTGGGGTTATCGAGATCACCGAAGGTTCGCGCCTGCGTCATACAGTTGGCCACACAGGCGGGGTCGAGACCTTTTTCGAGCCGCGGCGAACAGAAATTACATTTGGAGACCACCCCGGTCTGGTGGCGCTGATATCCCGCCAGTTCGAAAGGCGTGGGGCGGCCGGGGAAGTAGGTGCGCTCTTTGGCGTGATAGAAGCGTTGATCGTACGGGCAAGCCATCATGCAATAGCGGCACCCCACGCATTTTTCCGGGTCGATATCCACAATGCCATTGGCGCGTTGAAAGGTGGCTTCCGTGGGACAGACCTCCAAACAGGGCGGCTCGGCGCAATGCATGCACTGCAAAGGCATAGAGACGCGCCGGACCTGGGGATATTTGCCGCTCTCCTGTTTGATCACTCGTAGCCAGAGGACCCCAGGTGGAGTGGCATTTTCGGCCTTGCAGACCAAAGCGCAGCCGGTGCAGCCGATACATTTCTTGAGGTCTATGACCATGCCGTATCTCATGCTTGCACCCGAGCTTTGGTTACGTGGACCTTCACGCACTGGTCCTGGGTGAGAGAAGGGATGTCGACATTGTCTAGGCCTACCGGCATCAGCCATTCGAAGCAGAGCCCTTTGCCTTCCTGGCTTGCGTTGGTCAAGTATTTGGACCAGTGACCGCCGCAACCCGCGATGGCGATCACCTCGGGGTGGACCCCCTCGGTGACGGCGGCACGTCCGCGAATCGTGTTGCCTGTTGAGACGGAGGTGATCTCAATCCAGTCCCCGTCCCGGATATCCTTAGAATGTGCCGTTGCGGCGTTGATGGCTACGCCGTAGGCGAAGCGGTTGATCTGGGAAGCCTCGTCAAGCCAGGGATTGTTATAAGTGCCCGAGAAAGTCTGCATGGGGAGCTTGTAATAAATGGCATAGAGATCGTAGCCGGCGCCATTCTCCGTGTGGGCGCGGCAAGGACGCCATTCAGGAAGAGGCTGAAAGGCGCTGGTGTCCAATTTGATCCCGATCTGTTGAGCGTTGGTTTTTACCCTGTCCCCCAGAGATTTAAACCATTCGAAGTAAATGGGCGCGCGAGCTTCGGACAGAGGTTTCCAGTAGACCTCTTCCGCCTTTTTGGGCCACTTGATGAGGCCATTTTGTTTGAACCACTCCAGGCCATGCTCGGCGCCGAAAAGGGATCGGTAGCGGTGGTCCACGATCTCTTCCCATGAGTAGTGCCGCGCGGAGTCAAGTCTGTAAGGCTCCTTCAGCTCGAGCACCAGATTGCCGAAAGCATAAAATTCCTCGCGCATCTCGAGCTGTTCCACTAACTCCAGGAGGATCTCGCAGACACTACGGCGCTGAGCGATGGGCTTAACCACCGGCTGCCGGATGTGATAGCACCACTCGCCGACCGGTGCATTGGAACTCATCCAATCGGCCGTGTGGCTGAGGCGCTCCAGGTAACTGGCCGCGGGCATAACGATATCGGAGAAATAGGTTGCCTCATCGAGGAAGAGGGAGAAAGAAACCTGGAAGACGTTTTTGAAGACTTCGGCGATCGCTTTCGGATCGGCAAAAGTCATCGCATAGTTGGAGCCTATGTGAAAATTCATCTCGATCTGATAGGGGACGCCAAAGCGTTGGGGATCCGCCATGACCACCGGCAAGGCCCCCGAGCTTCCGGGACAGGTGGGAACCAGGCCTTTTAAGTCGATGGTCTCAGTCGCTTTGACTTCTTTCGGGGGATAAGGAGGAAACACATTGGGCCAGTGGCCGGGTATCATGAGCCCGTCCCGGTCAGACTTCGGGGTCCAGCTCGGCTGGCCGGATTCGGGATGGCCAAGCGAGCGGGAGTTCATTCCCAGTAGACCCCCAGGCACGTTGGAAGCGCCGACGATCTCGGTGAGAAGTTCCAGCGCCATGCAGGTCAGCAGGGCATTCTTGTGACCCTGGGCGCCTTTGAAGTACATGACCGCCACGGGGCGATAGGGAAGAACCTTGCCGTCCAGGACGATCGTGCTGCCGATGCGGGCCTCGTCGGCGAATTCCTTGGAGATGCGCCGGATCGTAGCGGCGGCCATCGTGGTTATCGGTTCGGCCCATTCGGGGGTAAAGGGCTTCAAGTGCTCTTTGAGCAGAGCGAAGGCCGGCCGGGCGCGTGCGCCCTCCACGCTGTAGACGCCTTCTAAAGCGAAGTCTTTGATGCCCGGCGCACGGAACGATTTGGCGCTGGAGTCGATCGGATCCCAAACTAGCGGGAGCTTCTCCTTGGTATCCCTAAGATAGAGGCCGTCGTCGCCAATGAGATAGGGAGCGTTGGTATGGTGCTTGAGGTATTCGCTATCGTAGACGTTCAACTCGTGCAGGAGCACATGCAGCATCGCCATGGCCGCGGCCCCGTCGGTGCCGGGGAGAATGGGGATCCACTCATCGGCTTTTTCCGCGCTCGGGCTGAGAAATGGGTCGATCGCCACGTGCTTCATCCCGCGAAGGCGGGCGTCGGCTATCCGTTGCGCCATTCCGGTCACGCAATAGTAGCTGCCGGAGCCGATCGAGGTACCGAAGTTCAATAGATAGCGGCAATAATCAGGATCGGGCTGTTTTGCCCAGGAGGCGTGCAGGAGGGCGCCGAAGAGATGTTCAGCCGTGCCGCAATGGTTGCCGGCGCCAGAGTTCCAGCCGTTGGGTGTGCCGTAGGCCATGGTGAAGATCCTGCTAAAGGGGACTTCGTCCTGCGTGGTAACCGTGCCGGTCAAAAGGAGCTTGCGCGGATCTTCCTGGCGAATCTTTTTCAGCCGCTCGGCGACGGTATCGAGCGCCTCCTCCCACGTGATCTCTGTCCAACCGGGATCGATGTCCAGGCCTTTCTGAGGATTGGTCCGTTTGAGCGGCACATTGACCCGGTTGGGATCGTAAAGGGACATGATACCGCTCACCCCGCGAGGGCAGAGCCTGCCTCGGTTGGTCGCGGAGTCAGGATTCCCTTCGATCTTGACCACCGTGCCGTTCACGCGATGCACCTTTAGAGCGCATACGCTGTAACAGAGGCCACAGGTCGTCGGAATCCAAACATCCTCTTGGGCCATAGTGGGTTGCATGTTGTTAGCCGCCTGCTATGGCTGAGAGCACAAAGACCTTGACCTCGGTCGAGCCGTTTTGCCCGTCGCTGATCGGGGTTTCCAGCGAGGCCGTCTCGTCTTCCCCGACGAAGACCCGTACGTTGGCTTGCAACTCCCCGCTGCCGCTCAGCAAGCGTTCGCGCAGCGCTTCCCCGAATCTTTTCGAGGCCAGGTCAAGGAGCTCTCGCACGCTTATATCCTGGGAGGTCTCGATAGCGATCTTTGATGTGTCTACGACATCGCGCACGAAACCGTAGAAATGAACATTTACCCTCAAGGCGTTTTCTCTCTACTGTTGGGAGATCCTGCGAAAAAGGACACGCAACTTGTATGCCAGCGCGATCATTCATTTTTGAAGTCGAAATCAAATGTGCTTTCTTATTTTAAGGAAATCTCCCGCCCTTTTTTGCAAATTTTAAGAAAACATCAGCCCCTTTCGTTGCGAATGTTTCTCGTTCCTCGTGGCACAGATTATGCTTCGCAATCTGGCTAAAGTCGGCAGGTTGCTTAACGGGCTCTTTCAAATCAGTCTTTTCAGTGTTTGATAAGGTGGCGTTTTTCATGAGTCGCGAATTTCCAACGCGGTCCCGGATAATTCTCAGCCAATTCCATATCTCAATCCTATTTTTTTCAACCCAGTAACGGGTGGAAGGGGGACGTATGCCCAAATCGGAAAGGCAGATCGCATTTGTTGTCGACCTTAACAAGTGCATGGGATGCCACACGTGCACGATCGCGTGCAAGACCTTGTGGACCAACGACAAAGGGATGGACCACATGTGGTGGATGAAGGTGAACACCGTCCCGGGTCGCGGGTACCCGAAGGATTGGGAAAAGATGGGGGGAGGCTACGATGGGGACGGAAAGCTCCGACTGGGCAGAGCGGCCGCAGCGGAGGATTACGGCAAGCCCATGGAGTTCAATTATGAGGAGGTATTCTTCGGAGGGAAGGGCAACGCCGTTCATTTGGCGCCGCGGGAGAGTCCCGGGTGGGGCCCCAACTGGGAGGAGGACATTGCCAGCGGTGAATATCCCAATGCCTATTTCTTTTACATGCCGCGCCTTTGCAACCACTGCACGCGTCCGGCCTGCGCGGAAGCTTGTCCCTACGACGCGATTCACAAGCGCGTGGAAGATGGGTTGGTGCTTATCGTCGACAGCGAGAAGTGTGAGGCTTGCCCGACGCCGGTTTGCATGCAGGGTTGTCCTTATAAGGAGATCTACAGGAACCCGCTGCACAATGTAGCGCAAAAGTGTAACGGCTGCCTGCCCAGGATGGAGCAGGAGGTTGCCCCGGCGTGCGTCAGGCAATGTCCGGGCCGCTGCATCTGGGTTGGCTTCTTGGATGACGCCGACGGACCTGTCCATAAGCTCGTTGAGAAATGGAAGGTCGCGTTGCCGCTTCACGCTGAGTTCGGCACCAAACCCAATGTCTACTACGTCCCGCCTCTGGCCCCTCCCGTGCTGAATGGGGACGGTGAGGTTGACAAGTCCAAACCCCGCGTCCCGACGGAATACCTTCGGAGTCTCTTTGGGCCGGGAGTCGATGGGGCTCTGGATCATTTGAAAGAAGAGATGGAGAAAAGAAGGAGAAAGGAAAGCTCTGAACTCATAGACATCCTCATTGCCAGAAGGTGGCAAGAGCTTCTCGGACCTTTTGTCAAAGATCCTAGTGAGGTGACGCAGTGATGAAAGCCCATCGACTAGAACTCGACGGACCGGAGCAGACGCAAATAGGGGGCCGCAGTGGCTTGTACTCGCTTCTTTCCAAGGCTTTTCGCTTTCCGACTCCGGAGCAGTACGAGAGGGTGAAGAGCGGGCAATTTGCGGATGAAGTTCAGCAGGCGCTCGCGCAGCTTCCCTATGACGGCCTGAAGGCGGATCCATTAGGCCGCGGCGCGGGGTTGAGCTACGAGGAATTCCAGAGCCGCTACATCGAACTGTTCGATGTGGGGGGAGCGCACGGTCCTCCCTGTTTTCTCTACGAAGGGGAGAGTGGCGGCGGGCGTATGAAAGTGATGGAGGAGATCTTGCGGTTCTATCATCACTTTGGACTTCGCCTCTCCACTGAACGGCGGGATCGACCCGACCATCTGGCTTCAGAGCTCGAGTTCATGCACCTGCTGACATTCAAGGAGGCAGAGTCTCTTTTACAGGGCAAGGAGCGGGGCGCTTACCAAAAGGCCGAACGAGATTTTTTGCGCTTCCACCTGAATGACTTTGTGGCAACGGTGGCTGAGAAGATCGGCGGGACCGGGGTGCCGTTCTATGCCGGTCTGGCGCAGCTAAGCGCGACCTTTTGCCAGAGAGAAGTCGCTCATTTACGGGCCGTATAGGGCTGGGGGAAAGTCATGGCGGATCTTACGCTGGAGTTGGAGGGTTTGGACCTTGGCAATGGAGACCTGAGCGATCTCTCCGAGTTCTCCCTGAGCGAGATGCGGCAGAAAGGGTGGAAGTGGGATCGCGTGGTCAAAGGCTCGCATCTTACCAACTGCTGGTACCAGCAGGCCTGCAACTTCAACATTTACGTCAAAGACGGCGTGGTGCTCAGGGAAGAGCAAGCGGCCAATTACCCGCGGCTGAACGACCCGCTCGCACCGGATTTCAATCCACGGGGCTGCCAGAAAGGCGCCTGCTACGTCCACCGGATGTACGATCCCACGCGGATCAAGTACCCGATGAAACGGGTCGGGAAGCGCGGCGAGGGAAAATGGAAGCGCGTCAGTTGGGATGAAGCCCTGACCGACGTTGCCGACGCCATCATCGATACCTGCGTCAAGGAGGGACCCGACGCCATCGTGCAATCGGGCGGCACCCGCGTCATGAACGTCGGCAGCGAGGGGACCGCCCCGACCGCCTTCTTTATCGGCCTGGGGTCGCCCCTGTCCAACGTGACCGCGGACAACGGCGACGATCACCAGGGGGTGGCGATCACGCTGGGGAAGGTGATCGTCGGGGATTCGGCGGACAACTGGTTTTACGCCAACATGATCCTCATCTGGGGCGGCAACCCGGCCTATACGAATATCCCCAACTTTCACTTCATCGCTGAGGCTCGCTACAACGGGGCCAAGGTCGTCACGATCTCTCCCGACTACAGCGCATCAGCGGTCCATGCCGATCTGTGGGTGCCCGTGAACGTCGGCAGCGACGCCGCGCTGGCATTGGCGCTGTGTCAGGTGATCCTGCGGGAGAATTTGTTCAAGGCGGATTTTGTTCGTGAGCAGACAGACCTCCCGCTTTTGGTCGTGGAATCCACCGGAAGGTTTTTGCGCGAAAAGGACCTCAAGGCTGGCGGACGCGAGGATATCTTCTACTTCTGGGATCTCGCCTCGGGAAAGTTGGCTGAAGCGCCGAAAAAGACGCTTGCGTTAAACGGCGCTGTTCCCGCGCTCGAAGGGAGCTATCGGGTCGAGACGCTGCAAGGCACGGTGGCCGTAAAACCGGTCATGGAGCAGCTCCGCCGTCACTTGGACCAGAACTATACCCCGGAGCAAGCCAGCCGGGTCGCGGGCGTTTCCGCTTCGACGATCGAGGGGCTGGCGCGAGAGATCGCCGCAGCCGAGGGCGTGGTCAATATCAGCACGGCGAACTGGGGAAAACATTACCACGGCGATCTTATCGAGCGCGCCATCCTGCTCGTGTTTGCTCTGTGCGGCCACATGGGGCGAAAGGGCGCCACGTTCAGCGCCTTTCCTATGATGGGCCTGGACACTTCGTTGGGAGGCCTCGAGAAGCGCGGCGACCAGATCATCCTTTCCGCGGCCGGGGGAGACCCCCGCTTCGCGCAGTGGCGGGAAGAAGGTTACACCGACGAGATGATTCTCTATGAATACGTGCACCAGGCCTTCGCCTCGGGAGGCATCACACCGACTTCGCTCATGTACTACCTCCATGGCGGGATCCTTGATCTTTGCGCCAAGCACCCGGAGTGGGATCCCTATCTCAAGCGGCCGATCAAAGAATACGTCCGCGAGGCCTTCGAGAAGAAATGGCAGTTTCTCTCGCCGGGGCCCGAGAAGGAGCCCAGAGTAATGTTCGCCCTGGGGGGCAATTTCCTGCGCCGGGCTCGCTGCACCAACTCTCTGCTCGAAACTTTCTTGCCCAAGCTCCGCTTGCTGGTGTCCATCGATTGGCGCTGGAACGCCTCGGCGCTTTACGCCGATCTGGTCCTTCCCGCCTGTAGCTGGTACGAGAAGACCTCTACTTTTCTCATGGGCATGCCGGTTCAGCCCTTCGTCCACGTCGTTAATCAGGCGACCGAGCCGCTCTACGAATCGCTGGGCGAGTGGAAGATGTTCTGCCTGCTTGCCCGGAAGGTCGAAGAGCGCGCGAGGGAGCGGGGCGTGGAAAGCTACGTGAATGCTAGCGGGGTGGAGCACCGTTTCTCCGGCCTGGAGGACAAAGTGACTTTTGGCGGTCTCTATAGCGAAGACGACGAGGAGGGGATTGCCCGCGATGCGTTCTTAAACGCCTCCAATGTCGAGGAGATCGACTGGGAGGAGTTCAAGGAGCGCGGGATCGCCTCTTACACCGGCGTTGGCACCGGTATGCGCTCGATTGGGAATACCTGCGACATCGTTCCCGGGGAGCCCCTGGTGCCGCTCACCTGGCATACCGAAAGGAAGGATCCCTATCCGACCCTCACGCGGCGCATTCAGTTCTTGATCGACCACGATCTGTTTCGCGAGCTCGGGGAAGACCTGCCGGTCCACAAGGACCCTCCCAAGGCGGGAGGCGATTATCCTCTGATGATCACCGGCGGGCATGCGCGCTGGAGCATCCACAGTGACCAAGTCGACGAATCGCTGCTCCTCCAACTCCAACGAGGCGAGCCCGCGATGTTCATGAGCGCGCAGGATGCCTCAAGCAGAGGAATCCGCGATGGCGATGTTGTGGAAGTGCGTAATGACGTTGCCTCATTTAAGGTGCACGCCACGGTTTCGCCTTCGGTCAAGACCGGGCAAGTGATCATGTACCACGCGTGGGAGAACTACCAGTTCGACGGCTGGCGCCACTTCAAGAGCGTTATGGCGTCTCCGATGAACCCTATCGAACTGGCTGGGGATTACTTTCAGATTCGTCCGATCACGATGAGCAACTATCCCGGCTTCAGCGACCGAGGAACGCGCGTAGAGGTGAAGAGGGCAGACCAACTATTGGGAGGCCACCTATGATCGGTGAGCAAGCGAAAGCCAACGGCGGACTAAGCTGGGACCGGGTAGTCAAGGTTACGTGCCACAACAACTGTTCCTACCAGAAACCGTGCATCCTCAACGCCTATGTCAAAGATGGCACGCTCATTCGTGTAGAGCAAAGCAATACCCGTCCCCATCCCAATGACCCGGATGTCCCGGAGTGGGAGCCGCGGGGTTGCCAGAAGGGGCTGGTGATGGCCCAGCGGTCCTACGACGCGACCCGGATTCTTTATCCGTTCAAGCGCGTGGGGGAGCGGGGCGAAGGCAAGTGGCAGAGGATCTCCTGGGATCAGGCCTTAGAGGAGATTTCGGATAAGCTCATCGACATTTTCACCACGGACGGGCTGGACACCATCCTGCGCGTTTCCGGCAGCGGAACCCTGGGCAGCGAATCGGTCGGAATAGAGGGACTGATGAGCGTCTTGGGCATTCCGTTCACCAGTATCATGGCGGACTTGGGGGATGAGCATCAAGGCGTGGCCCAGGTATTCGGGCAGCCCTACGTGGGGGGCTCGGTTGACAACTGGTGGTACGCCAATCTGGTCCTCATATGGGGCGGCAATCCCGCCTATACCAACATTTCCAATTTTCACCTGTTGACGGAGGCTCGTTATAACGGCACCCGCATCGTTTGCATCGCGCCGGACTACAGTCCCTCTGCCATCCACGCCGACCAGTGGGTGCCGGTGAACATAGGAACGGACGCCGCGCTCGCGCTTGCCATGGCTCAGGTCATCGTCGAAGAGCGGCTCTACAAGGAGGACTTCCTGCGCGAGCAGACCGACCTTCCGTTCCTGGTTCGGACCGACACCCTGAAGTTTCTCACGGAAGCCGACCTCAAACGGGGTGGTCGGGATAACATCCACTATTTCTGGGACCAGCGCGCAAACCAGTTGAAGGAGGCGCCGCGGCGGACCCTCGCTTTAGGCGACATCGTGCCGGCTTTGGAGGGAAGCTATCGTGTCATAACGGCAGGTGGACCTGTCGAAGTCAAACCGGTCTTCGAGTTTCTCAACGCCCATCTCCAAGACTACAAGCCGGAAAAGGTCACGACGGTTACGGGCACCGCCCCGGCGGTAATCAGAGAGCTTGCGCGGCAGATCGCTCGGGCAGATGCGGTCACGAACGTGACGACATTCAATTGGGGCAAGTTCTACCATGGGGACGAGATCGAACGGGCGATCATCTTGGTCTTTGCTCTGTGCGGCCACATGGGAAGGAGAGGAGCCGTCTATCATGGCTTCACCGGAGGCGCTGCCGATACCTTAGCCCCCGGGGGTATGGTCTCGGGATGGATTCTGCTTCGAGCAGCGGCTGCCTCCGATCCCCGGTATGCTCAGTGGAAATCCCAGGGATATACGGATGGAATGATCATCCTGGAATATGCTCAGGAGGCGATGGCCAAGGAAAAAATCATCTCGGGCACGCTCTTCAACTATTTCCACGGCGGGCTTCTGGAGTTGAGCCAGCGGCACAACAGCTGGGATCCCACGCTCAAACGGCCGGTGTCGGAATACGTGAAAGAGGCCCTGGACAAAGGCTGGCACAAGGTCTGGCCGAGGCCGGGCAAGGACCCGCGGGCGGTCATACATTACGGCGGCAGCATGTTCAGGCGCGCCCGCGCCACCGAGACGACCCTGAAAACCCTCCTGCCGAAGCTCAAGCTCATAGCCACGATAGACCCGCGTTGGACGGCTACGGCCTTATACTCCGACTATCTCCTCCCCGCGGCGGGGTGGTACGAAAAGTTCAGCTTCTACGGGCCGCAGAAGACCGACTACCCCTACGGGTTTGTGATCGATAAGGCGATCGAGCCCCTCGGGGAAAGCAAAGGAGAGTGGGAGATTGCCTGTCTTTTGGCCAAAAAGATACAGGAGCGGGCCAAGGCCCGGGGCGTTCTCACTATCCCCCATCCGGACGGGACCACGCGTCGGCTGGATGATCTCTACGACCGGGTTACCACGAACGGAATGTATACGGAGGATGATGAAGAAGCAGTTACCCGGGATTTCTACGTGAACACGGCGAATGTCGAGCAAATGCCGTGGGAGGAGGCGAAGGAGAAAGGTCTGGTGGCCCTGACTCACCTCGGGTTAAACGCCCGCAGCATCGGCAACGCGTGCGACATCACGCCGGGCGAACCCGTGGTTCCCCTGACCTGGCACATCGTAAAAAAGGAGCCCTATCCCACCCAGACGCGGCGTATGCAGTTCTATATCGACCATGATTGGTACCTTGAGTTCGGTGAAGGGCTGCCGGTGCAGAAGGAAGACCCCAAAGCCGGCGGGGACTATCCCCTCCGGATTACCGGCGGCCATGCGCGCTGGAGCGTCCATTCGAACCAGGTCGATGACACCCTTCTCCTCAGGCTGCAAAGAGGCGAGCCTGTGATGTTTATTTCGCGGCAAGATGCCGATGCGCGGCAGATCCGGGACGGTGACCGCGTGGAGGCGCGCAATGACGTCTCCTCGTTCCAGACCGTGGCGACCGTGTCACCCGCATAGGAGATGGCGCCACTTTAAAAGCGTGATGCCTTCTCCTCTAAATCCCCTGGAGCTCGCAGGCGGTTATTATCATGTTCAGCCCACCTCGGACACTTTCTATCCGGGTTACAGCGACCGGGAGACGCGGGTGGAGGTGAGGAGGGTGGAGGAGTAAGAGTCAAACAAACGGGTGCCTCGTGCTCGTTGCTCGTGCTGGTGACGAACACGAAACACGATCACGAATACGACGATGCTGCCCGACCAATCATTGAGAGAAAGGAACCTTTTGGACTGGGATCGAGTCGTCAAGGTTACCTGCCACAACAACTGTTCCTACCAGAAACCGTGCATTCTCAATGCCTACGTCAAGGACGGGGCCATCGTTCGCCTGGAGCAAAGCAATACCCACCCCCGTTCTAAAGATCCGGATGTTCCCGACTGGGAGCCGCGGGGTTGCCAGAAGGGACTGCTCTCGCACCTCCACGATGCGCGCCGCATCCTTTATCCCTCCAGACGCGCGGGTGAGCGCGGCGGTGGCGATTGGGAACGGATGAGTTGGGAGGAAGCCCTGAATGAGATCGCCGACAAGCTCATCGATGTCATTGCCAATGATGGGGTGGAAGCGATCGCACGCTTTCCCGGAAGCGGGACGTTGGGCAGTGAATCAGCAGGCTTTGAAGCGTTGATGGACGCTTTGGGCGTTCCTTACAGTCCAGGCACAAACGAACTGGGCGACGAGCACATGGGAGCCGCCTTGGTTTTTGGGCAGCCCTTCGTGGGCGGCTCGGTAGATAACTGGTGGTACTCGGACCTCGTCCTCGTTTGGGGAGGAAATCCAGCCTACACGAATATCTCCAACTTCCACCTTTTGACCGAAGCCCGCTACAACGGTGCCCGAACCGTCTGCATCTGTCCTGACTACAGCGCATCTTCCATTCATGCCGATCTCTGGGTGCCTCTAAACATAGGGAGCGATACCGCCTTGGCCCTTTCCATGTGCCAGGTCATCGTGGGCGAGAGGCTGTTCAAGGAAGACTTCGTCCGCGAGCAAACGGATCTTCCCCTTTTGGTTCGAACCGATAACAGAAAGTTCCTTCGCGAGGGGGATTTAAGGCGGGGCGGAGGCGATGATCTCTACTATTTCTGGGACCTTAAGACCGATAGGCTCACGGCGGCCCGCCGGGATAGCCTCGCTTTGGGTGATGCCGTGCCGGCGCTTGAGGGTAAGTTTCGCATCGCAACCACAAGCGGCGAGATAGAAGTCAAGCCTGTCTTTGAACTTCTGAAAGAGCATCTTCGCTTATACACGCCTGAGGAGGCCGCTCGTGTAACCGGTGTTTCTGCCGCGATGATCCGAACGCTTGCCCGCGAGATCGCGCAAGCCCGGGCCGTGAGCAACGTGAGCACCTTCAACTGGGGCAAATTTTATCATGGGCATGAGATCGAGCGCGCGATCATCCTCCTTGTCGCCCTGTGCGGCCATATGGGCAGAAAAGGAGCCGTGTACAACGCCTACACGGGACTGGCTGCCGACACGTTAGCTCCCGGTGGGATGGTGGCGGGGTGGCTCCTTCTTCGGGCCGCCGCCTCGACGGATCCTCGCTACGCCCAGTGGAAGTCTCAGGGCTATACCGATGAGATGATCATCCTGGAGTACGCTCGCGAGGCGGCCGCCAAACGCCGGATCAATCCAAGCTCCCTCTTTCACTATTTTCACAGCGGTCTTTTGGAGCTGAGTAAGAGAAACCAGAGCTGGGACCCGTCGCTCAAGCGCTCGCTCCAGGCTTATGTTGCCGAGGCTCTGGGAAAGGGTTGGCACCAGGTCTGGCCAGCTCCGGATCGGGTCCCCAGAGCGGTTATTCAGTTCGGAGGAAGCATCTTGCACCGGTCGCGGGCGACGCAGCACGTCTTAAAGACGCTTCTTCCCAAGCTTAACCTCCTGGTTACGGTGGACACGCGCTGGGGCTCGACGGCTCTTTATTCCGACTATGTTCTCCCGGCAGCAGGCTGGTACGAGAAGTTCAGCTTCTATGGCCCCTTAAAGATCGACTACCCGTACGGGTTTATCATCAACAAGGCCGAGGAGCCCCTGGGCGAAAGCAAAGGCGAGTGGGAAATCGCATGCCTGCTGGCGAAAAAGATCGAAGAGCGCGCCAAAGCCCGCGGTCTCATGAGCTTCGTCCACCCCGATGGAAGCACGCGGCGCCTTGACAATCTGGGTGAGAAAGTAACGGGGAATGGCCTCTATGATGAGGAGGACGAGGAAGGGGTCACGCGGGACTACTATCTCCACACGTCGAATGTCGAGCAGCTTGATTGGGAGGAAGCAAAGGAAAAAGGCTTGGTGGCTGTGACTAGCCTCGGCCTTACTGCGCGCAGCATCGGCAATGCCTGCGACGTGATTCCCGGCGAGCCTTTGGTGCCTTTGACCTGGCACATCGTAAAAAAGGAGCCCTATCCCACGCAGACGCGGCGCATGCAGTTCTATATCGACCATGATTGGTACCTTGAGTTCGGGGAGCAGTTACCGGTCCAGAAGGAAGATCCCAAAGTAGGCGGGGACTACCCGCTCAGAGTTACAGGCGGGCATGCGCGCTGGAGCGTCCATTCCTGTCAAACCGATGCCGCGATGCTTCTCAGACTCCAGCGCGGCGAGCCGGTCATCTTCGTTTCCGGGGTTGATGCGGCGTCGCGAGGCATTAGCGACGGTGATCGTATAGAAGTCTATAATGACGTGGCTTCTTTTCAGGCGATGGCCGCAGTCTCCCCCGCGGCGAGGCCGGGCCAATTGCTCATCTACCATGCCTGGGAGAACTTTCAGTTTCCGGGGTGGCGACACTTCAAATCGGTCATGGCCTCACCCATGAACCCGCTTGAGCTGGCCGGTGGCTATTACCATCTCCAGTCCACGTCCGAATCGTTCCATCCAGGTCTCAGCGACCGCGAGACGCGAGTTGAGTTGAAGAGGGTGGCGTAGTGAAGCTCATTGTTCCCACCACGTTTGAGCCGGGCTTCGTCGAAGCCTTAGCCGGGTACCCGGTGAGTCGGGTGTACGGTTCGCTTTCAGAGGAGCCGGGGGCCCGGGCGAAAATGTGGCTTCCCGCGGTCAGAGAAGAGCAGGTAGAAGATCATATTGCCCAATGCCGTTCCCGCGGCTTCGGCTTTCTATACACCATGAACTCCTCCTGCGATGGGAGCCGCGCCTTCACGGCGGAGGGACAGAGGTGGTTGGCGGAAAGACTCGGGTGGCTTGTGGATGTGGGCGCGGAAGGCATCGTAACCGCCAACCCATATGTCATTGAGATGACCAAGCGCCGCTACCCCGCGCTGCGCGTGAGTCTGTCCAGCCTGGTCAACCTCGACAGCGTAGACAAAGCTCTCTTCTACGAGAACCTCGGCGTAGATGCCATCTATCTGCCGGAATATCTCAACCGCAATTTCAAGCTCCTCAAAGCGTTGAGGAAAAAAATTAGCTGCGACCTTGCGATCCTAGTGAATCTTGGCTGCCTGGTGCATTGCCCCCTGCGCGACTATCACGCGAACTTCATTAGCCACGCGTCGGAATGCCTCGACCGGGGATGCTATCTCGATTATTCGTTGGCCAAATGCACCCAGACGAAATCGGCCAGTCCGGTCGAGTTGATCAAAGCGCCTTGGATTCGCCCCGAGGATTTATCTATTTATGAAGAGCTGGGGCTCACTCAGTTCAAATTGGCCGGGAGGGAAAAGGGGGGCGAGTGGGTTTTGCGGGCCGTGGCGGCCTACTCGGCGAGGAAATATGGCGGCAACCTCAATGACTTGGTGATTGGCCTCGACGGCATTGATCCCTTCGGGGAGTTCCCGATTTATTTAAACAACACCCGGCTCGATGGTTTCTTAGATTTTTTCAAGAAGAAGGATTGCCGCTTAGGTTGTCATGGATGCACGCACTGTCAAGAGTGGTTCGAGCGGTCCGCTTCCGTTCAAGGCAACCTGAGGTGCTATGGGGAGGGCATTGGCCGGCTGCTTCAGAGATTTACCACCGGCAGTTTCAAAGCTCCCTTGGCAGGACCCTCGTAGGACGGTCACCATGCGGCGCGACCGATAGGGGAGGCCAACTGTGTTGAAGCTTACGCTGGAGTTGGAAGGATTGGCGCAGGCCGATGGACGCGCGGGTCAGGAATCCCCGTACGATCTGCAAAGGCTAAGGCCGCAAGACTGGGGGTGGGACCGGGTGGTCAAAGCATCCCATCTCACCAATTGCTGGTATCAACGTGCCTGCAACTTCAATCTCTACGTTAAGGACGGCGTGGTGCTGCGGGAGGAGCAGGTAGGGAACTATCCGGCGCCGAACGATCCTTCGGTCCCCGACCCCAACCCGCGGGGATGTAACAAGGGTGTCTGCTATGCCCATCACATGTACGATCCGACGCGGGTGAAGTATCCTATGAAGCGGGTAGGCCCGCGGGGGGGGCAACGTTGGCAGCGTGTGAGTTGGGACCAGGCTCTGACAGAGATTGCGGATACGGTCATTGACGTGCTCACCACGGATGGTCCGGATACCATCATCCAGGGTGGCGGTACGCGTGTTCACAGTCAAGGCAGTGAGGGTGTGGCGCCCAACATTTTCTTCGAGGCTCTTGGTTCTCCCCTTCCGAGCCAGAACGCGGAGATCGGCGATGGGCATCAAGGGGCCGGTGTTACCGTCGGGAAGATCATGTTCGCGGACTCGGCCGACAACTGGTTTTACGCGGACACGATCTTGGTTTGGGGCGGCAACCCGGCCTACACCAACGTTCCCAACTATCACTACATCGCTGAGGCGCGTTATCACGGCACTCGCGTGATCGCCATCTCTCCGGACTACAACGCCTCGGCTATTCACGCGGATCTCTGGGTGCCTGTGAACATTGGAACTGATGCTGCTCTGGCACTGGCGATGGCCCAGGTTATCATTCGTGAAAGTCTCTACAGGAAGGAGTTTGTGCGAGAGCAAACGGATTTTCCGCTGTTGGTACGGGTCGACAACGGCAAGCTGCTGCGGGAAAAAGATTTCAAGCGGGATGGCCGCGAGGATGTGTTTTATGTGTACGATGAGACCTCCGGGCAGATCGCGGAGGCCCCTCGCAAGAGTCTAGCTCTCGGGAAGTTGATGCCGGCGTTGCAGGGTGAGTATGCGGCGCAGGCGCTTTCGGGGAACGTTCGGGTACGGCCGGTATTTGAGTTTCTCCGTCGGCGGCTCGATGAGCAGTTTACCCCGGAGAAGACCGCACAGGTCACGGGTGTGCCGGCCCCGTTGACCGAGAGCTTGGCCAGGGAAGTGGCGGGCGCCGGCGGCGTGGTTAACATTTCCACGTCGAACTGGGGAAAGTTTTATCACGGCGACTTGATAGAGCGAGCCATTTTTCTCGTTTTTGCTCTGTGCGGGCACATGGGACGAAAGGGGGCGACCTTCAGCGCCTTCCCGGCGCTGACCCCGGACACGGCCTTGGGCGCGCTGGAGCGGCATGGGCACCAGATGCTTCTTTCCGCCTCGGGGAGTGATCCCCGCTATGCCGCATGGAAAGAGGATGGCTATACCACCGAAATGATTCTTTACGAGTACACAAAACAAGCAGTTGCCGCCGGGTCCGTCGGGTTGACAGCCATGGTTCAGTACTTTCATGGCGGGCTACTGGACCTGAGCAAGAAGCACAACAGTTGGGATCCCTATCTGAAACGGTCTCTGGGCGAATACGCGGATGAGGCCATGTCCAAACAATGGCAAGTGGTCATCCCCGCCCCGCAAAAAGAACCCCGCGTCATGTTTCAAGTTGGCGGGAATATTTTTCGCCGAGGGCGAGGGACCAATCAGCTTCTGGGGACCCTTCTGCCGAAGTTGAAGCTGATCGCACGTCTACCTCTATGTTAGGATCTACCCAGTCGCCGTTTATGCAGGTCAATAACCGGGCGGTGGAGCCGCTCTACGAGTCGCTGAACGATTGGTCGATATTCGTTCGTTTGGCTCGGAAGGTCAGCGAGCGAGCCCGCCGGCGGGGTATTCTGACTTTTAAGGATAAGGATGGCAAAGAAAGAAGACTGGATAAGCTCGAAGAGACCGTGACCTGTGGCGGGCTCTACGCCGAAGACGACGAGGAGGGGGTGGCGCGGGATGCCTTCGTGAATTCCACCAACAGAGAGGATATCGGGTGGGAGGAGTTCAAAGAGCGGGGGATTGCAGCGTACGCAGGCCTTGGCACAGCCATAAGGTCTCTCGGCAATGCCTGCGACATGGAGGTAGGGGAGCCCATTGTGCCGCTCGCCTGGCACACGGAGAAGAAGGAGCCGTACCCGACACTGACCCGTCGCATTCAGTTCTACATCGACCACGACAGGTATCTGGAGCTGGCTGAGCATTTGCCGACTCACAAAGACTGTCCCAAGGCGGGAGGGGATTATCCCCTTCAGGTAACCGGGGGCCACACGCGCTGGAGCATGCACAGCGACTGGATAGACGACTCGATCATCTTGAGTTTACAGCGGGGTGAGCCTGTGGCCTTCATCAGCGTGCGGGATGCGGAGAGTCGCGGGGTCGGAGATGGGGAATTTGTGGAGATGTACAACGACGTGGGGAATTTCAGGGTTCAGGTGACGGTATCGTCGGCGGTGAGGCCGGGGCAGGTGATCATTTATCACGCCTGGGAGAATTACCAGTTCCAGGGCTTGCGGCACTTCAAGAGCGTCATGCCTAATCCTCTCAATCCGATTGAGATGGTCGGAGGGTACGGTCACCTTCGGTCCGACGTTGTGAGTTTCAGTCCTAGTCCGAGCGACCGCGGGACGAGGGTGGAAATAAGAAAATCTCAGTGAGGAGGCGAATCATGGCCAGTGATCCAGTCTGCCAAAAGCAAGTTGACGAAAAAAATCCGCCAGGGGGCAAGGTGCGTTTCTGGGGTAAACTTTTCTTCTTTTGCTCGGAGGCTTGCCGCAACGCTTTCCGCCATGAACCCCAGAAGTATACATCGGACGTCGCGGCAGGAAAGGGCCCCCATTACAGCAAACTCCCCGATGATTGGCGCAGCTGAGAAAAGAACGGAAAGAGGCGTGAGGTGAACATGGAGTCAAGGAGCAATTCCGGAAAGAGAGCGCACCGTGCCGCTATCCTCAAGAAGCTCAAGGGCCTTCATGCCGGCGAGGAGGTGCTTTACACGGGCTGTCGCATCAACTGCGGCGGGAGCCAGTGTGTGCTCAAGGTCCGCCGGCGCGATGGCAAGGTGACCGCCATCGAACCCGACGACCATTACAACCGCGGCATTGGGCGGGAGGACACGGTTGTCTCCGATCTCGATCTGATCAAAAACCGGCTTCAGGTTCGGGGTTGTCCTATGGGCTGGATGTTCCACAAGCTCGCCTACTCGCCTGAGCGCATTCTCTATCCGATGAAGCGCGTGGAAGGGAGCAAGAGGGGAGAGGGAAAATTCGAGCGCATCACCTGGGATGAAGCTCTCGACCTTGTGGCCAACAAGATGAATGAGGTGGTGGATCGCTATGGGCCTTACTCTGTGTTTACTCCGTATGCGCCCAATGCGCGGCTTGAGCGGCTATTTGGTCTGTGGGGTGCAGGGATCGAGGGATGGGGATGGTGCTCTATGGATCCTGGGCGGCTTGCCATGCACCTCATGGCAGGGGTGCCAGGTTGGTCCTACGGTGAAGGCTCCAACGACATGGCTGATTTCCTGATGAATTCCAAAATGATCGTCCTTTGGGGCTTTGAGCCGACAATTACACACTTTGGACCTGGGCACCAGTTGGCCTACTACATCAAGATGGCTAGAGAGCGAGGCACGCCGGTCATTTGTATAGACTGCCGGTACACGGTCGCTGCGGAGGTCCTAGCGGATCAGTGGATTCCCATCAAGCCCGGGACGGATGCGGCCATGATGCTCGCCGTGGCCAACGTGCTCATCAAAGAGAATCTATATAACAAAGAGTTCGTTGAAAAGTACGTGGATCTCCACGGCTTCGAGAAGTGGCGCGCCTATATTCTTGGCGAGACCGATGGTATCGAGAAGACGCCCGAATGGGCGGAGAAGGTCTGCGCTGTGCCGGCGGAGACGATTCGGGGATTCGCTCGCCTCTATGCGCGGATGAAACCTACCTGGCTGTGGAAAGGCTACGGAATAGACAGGAAGAGCCGGGGGGAAAACACGGCTCGTGGGGCGGCTAGTCTCCAGGCCATTATGGGCAATTGGGGTATGGCGGGAGGTTCCGTGCCCCTTCATTTGCGTTGTCGCGACAAGCCCAACGTGCTCATGCCGTACGGAGATATTCCGAGGAAAATGGTTCCGAAGATGTACCGCAGCCATAAGTGGGCGCAGATGGTTCTGCTTTTGGATAAGGTCCGCTCCGGCGAGATGAGCGTCGAAGAATACAAACGAAAGATCGGATGGCGTACTGGCTCTCTTCCCAAGCGGCCCTTGTCAAGGGTTTGGGCTGGGGGAGCCGCAGGCGCCGGAGTCGAAGACACCATTGAGGACAATGGGGCTGCCATAGAAGAGACTTTGCCCAATCCCAGGATGATGCTTTGGGGAACCTACTATGGTCCGGGTACGAACACGCTCAATAACAACGTCGATTCGACAAATGATCAGCTCAAGGCGCTCGACAAGCTCGAGTTTGTTGTGTGGGCGGGTACCCAGATGGCTTCGATGGCCCGTCACGCTGACGTGGTCTTTCCTCTGACTGAGATGACGCTGGAGCAACGGACAATTCAGACCGCGGGCTATGGAGGCTTCGCAAACTACACGTTCCTCCCCGGGGTTGTTCCGCCACAGGGAGAAGCAAAACCGGACGACTGGCTCTACTCTGAGCTGGCGCGCCGGCTGGGCATTGGTGAGGAGTACAACCGCCACTACACAGGTAATAACTGGGACGAGTGCTGGGAGGAATACCTCCAAGATGAATACCGTGAGCTTGCCAAGAAGCTGAAAAAGGAAGGGGTTAAGGCTCCCGGATGGAAAAAGTTCACGAAGAGCTGCCTGATCAATGTGGATGAGTCGTATGACGAGCCCTGGCACGGATACAAGAATTTTATCGAGGGGGGAAAGCCTCTGAAGACTCGGAGTGGCAAGATTGAGCTTTATAGCCATATTATTGACGACGAGTCGCAGCGGGGGAAGCTCCACTTCGATGATCACGGCCAGCTGATTGACAACCTCCCTAACGACTGGCGGGATCTAGCTCCTTTCGCAGCTTATCAGCCCATATACCGAGGCATGGAGCATGCCGACGTGAAGCGTTTCCCCTTGATGCTTTTGAGCTGCTATCCGAGGTATCGCAATCACACCACCTTTTGGAACATCCCCTGGTTGCGTGGCGATTGTTATCGCCACGCCATCTGGATGAATGCCGCGGACGCCCAAGCTAGGGGAATTAAGGACGGGGATTTAGTCAGGATTCATAACGACAAGGGTGTGGGAGTTCTTCCGGCCTACGTCACTTCCCGGATTCTGCCCGGGATGGTCGTGATTCATCACGGCGGCAATTACGAGCCGGACAAGGACGGGGTGGACTGGGGGTGCACGCCGAATATTTTCTTTACCGATATGGAGAGCCCTGTCACGGCTCCCCCGGTCACCAACCTGGTCGAAGTCGAACGGAATGTTGGAGTTCGGTGAAGCAGGAATGAGCCAAGGAGGTTACTCATGGTGATCGATCCTGTATGCAAGAAAGAAGTTGATGAGAAGGCTGCGCCCGGAGGCAAGGCACGTTTCTGGGGCAAGGTTATCTACTTCTGTGACAAGAAATGTCGCGCCACCTTCCAGCGCGATCCCCAGAAATACGTTACGGAGAAAGAAGGGGAAAAAGAGCCGGGCTACGACCCCCGCATGTTTCTCGGGGATATGTAAGGCTTCCGCGGACCGGACGACTTGATCGGGAAATGATTGCTCTAGAGTTAGAACTGGAGGGTTTGGAGGTAAATGGGGGTGGCCTTCCCGAGACCCCTGATTTTTCACTAGGCGAGGTTCGGCGCACTCCCTGGCGCTGGGACAAAGTGGTGAAGAGCTCGCACCTTACCAACTGCGCTTACCAGCAGGCCTGCAACTTTAATCTCTACGTTAAAGACGGGGTGGTGGTGCGGGAGGAGCAGGCGGCCAATTACCCCCGGCGCAACGACCCGCTGGTTCCTGACTTCAACCCGCGCGGTTGTCAGAAGGGCGCCTGCTACGTCCACCGAGTCTACGATCCCACTCGGATCAAGTACCCGATGAAGCGGGTTGGCGAGCGGGGCCAAGGGAAGTGGAAGCGCATCAGTTGGGATCAGGCCCTCACGGAAGTTGCCGATGCTATTATCGATACCGCAACAAAGGAGGGCCCGGACGCGATCGTCCAGGCGGGTGGAACCCGGGTGATGAATGCGGGCAGCGAGGGGGCCGGGCCCTCGGCCTTTCTTCTTGCTTTGGGAGCGCCGCTTTCCAATGTAACCGCCGACAACGGCGATGAGCATCAAGGCGTGGCGGTCACGATGGGCAAGGTGATCGTCGCGGACTCTGCCGACAACTGGTTTTACTCCGACATGATTCTCATTTGGGGCGGGAATCCCGCGTATACGAACATCCCCAACTTTCACTTTATCGCTGAGGCCCGTTACAACGGCACGAAGGTGGTGACGATTTCTCCTGACTACAGTCCTTCAGCCGTTCATGCCGATCTCTGGGTGCCGGTGAACGTCGGCAGCGACGCAGCCCTGGCCCTCTCTATTTGCCAGGTGATCCTACGAGAGAAACTGTGCAAGGAAGAGTTTGTTCGGGAGCAGACCGACCTTCCTCTTTTAGTGGTGGAGTCCACCGGCAGGTTTTTGCGGGAAAAAGATCTCAAGGCTGGAGGGCGTGAAGATATCTTTTATCTCTGGGACCTTGGCTCAGGCGAGCTTGCGGAGGCGCCGAGGAAAAGCCTGGCTCTCAACGGGTTGGCGCCGGCGTTGGAGGGGACCTACCAGGTTCAAACCCTGCACGGTGCGGTCGCTGTCAAGCCGCTCATGGAGCGCCTGCGCGCCCATCTAGACCGGCACTACATGCCCGAGCAGGCGAGCCAGGTCAGCGGCGTATCGCCTCGTCTGATCGAGCAATTGGCCCGGGAGATCGCAAAGGCCAAGGGCGTGGTCAACATCAGCACCTACAATTGGGGCAAGTTTTACCATGGGGATCTGATCGAACGGGCCATTCTTCTCGTCTTTGCCCTGTGTGGTCACATCGGTCATAAAGGCGCGACCTACAGCGCCTTCTCGATGATGGGCCTGGATACCTCGATCGGGGGCCTGGAGCGGCGCGGTGACCAGGTGATTCTGTCCGCGGCCGGCGGAGATCCCCGCTTCGCCCAGTGGAGGGAAGAGGGGTACACCGACGAGATGATCCTATACGAATACGTTCACGACTCTTTCGCTTCGGGGCGGATCACGCCGACCTCGCTCATGTACTACATCCACGGCGGTATTCTCGACCTGTGCGAAAAAAATCCCGGGTGGGACCCTTATCTGAAGCGCCCGATCGGGGATTATGTCCGTGAGGCGTTTGCGAAGAAGTGGCAGTTTATGGCCCCCGGGCCGGACAAACAGCCGCGGATGATGTTTGCCCTGGGAGGCAATTTTCTCCGGCGGGCGCGATGCACGGATACATTGCTTGAGAAGTTTTTACCCAAGCTCCGCTTTCTGGTGTCGATCGACTGGCGCTGGAATACCACGGCGCTTTATTCCGACATCGTTCTGCCTGCCTGCACCTGGTACGAGAAGACATCCACCTTTATGGTCGGGTCGCCCGTCCAGCCTTTCGTTCATGTCGTCAACCAGGCCGTTGAGCCCCTTTACGATTCCATGGGAGAGTGGAAGATGTTTTGCTTGCTCGCCCGCAAGATCGAGGAGCGGGCGCGCCAGCGCGGGGTGGAGAGCTATAAGGACAGCAACGGCGTGGAGCGCCGTTTCGCCGGCCTAGAGGACAAGGTGACCTTTGGCGGGCTCTACGGTGAAGACGATGCGGAGGGGGTTGCCAGGGATGCCTTTCTGAATGCGAGCAACGTGGAGGAAATAGATTGGGAGGAGTTCCGGGAGCGGGGATTGGCTCATTACACGGGCGTGGGCACGGGCATGCGTTCCATAGGGAATGCCTGCGACATAGTTCCGGGGGAGCCCGTGGTCCCGCTCACCTGGCATACGGAGAGAAAGGATCCCTATCCGACGCTGACGCGGCGACTCCAGTTCCTAATTGACCACGAGCTGTTTAGAGAACTGGGTGAGGATCTGCCGGTGCATAAGGATCAGCCGCTGGCCGGGGGCAACTATCCGCTCAAGGTCACCGGGGGGCATGCCCGGTGGAGCATTCACAGCGACCAGGTCGATGACTCCTTGATGCTCCAGCTTCAGCGGGGCCAGCCCGTGATGTTCATGAGCGCGAAGGACGCCGCTTCGAGGGGGATCCATGACGGTGATGACGTCGAGGTCTGTAACGACGTGGCCAGCTTTAAGATTCAGGCCGTGGTCTCGCCCGCGGTCAGGCCGGGTCAGGTGATGATCTACCATGCCTGGGAAAACTACCAGTTTAAGGGGTGGCGCCATTTCAAAAACGTCATGGCCTCCCCGATGAATCCGATCGAGCTGGCCGGAGACTATTTTCAGATCCGGCCCATTACCATGGCCAACTATCCTGGCTTCAGTGACCGGGATACGCGCGTCGAGATAAAGCAAGCACCAACTCATGCCGAATGACGTGAGCGATTTGTCGCATAATAATAACGGAACGTGCCCTATAGGTCATGGCGGTTGCTGTGGCCGGAGAGGAGAATCCAAATGACCCAATACGGTTTTTTCTTCGATCAGAGTCGCTGTACAGGCTGCCATGCCTGCAGCATCGCCTGTAAAGGGTGGTATGATCTTCCACCCGGGCCGCTCAAATACATGCGCGTCTACCAGTGGGAGCAAGGGGCCTTTCCCAACACCCGCTTGGGCCTTTTGGCCGTCAACTGTTACCACTGCGAGAATCCGGCGTGCGCGACTGCCTGCCCCAACGAGGCGATCTTCAAAGAGGATAAGTACGGGGCGGTTCTGGTCGATCAGGAGCGCTGCGAGGGCGAGCGCGCGTGCTGGGATGCGTGTCCCTACGGCGCCATCGTCTACGCGAGTGACCGTCCCGGGGAGAAGGCACACAAGTGCACTATGTGCGTCGATCGCCTCGAGGAAGGCCTCATCCCGATCTGCGTGACTGCCTGCTCGCTGCGCGCGCTGGACTTCGGCCCGGTAGAGGAGCTGAGAAAAAAATACGGCGAACTTGACACGTTGGAGGGGCTACCCGACGGAAGCCAGACTCGACCATCGGTGGTGTTCAAGCCCCGGGATGGTAAAAAACAGCTCGTTCCTTGGGATGGGAATAAAGTGCTGGAGCTATGGCAGCAGCGGGGGCCATTCGCCGCGACCGATCTTCCGCCGACCTTCACGGATAAGGATGCGGTGACCCGGCTTGCTGCGGGAACGGTTGGGAGAGACCGGCTGGTGTTGAAACCCAAGACGGTGGAAGAGCTGATGATCGCCACCCGCAATGATGAGTAAGGAAACGGAGCCAATTATGGAAGCTATACAAACTCGAGTGAAGAATCCGCGAGAGGCGGTTGTGGGGAAGTTAAAAGCGCTCCATACCGGTGAGGAGTCTATTTACACGGGCTGTGTCATCAATTGCGGCGCGGGACATTGCCTGCTGAAGGTGAGACGCAAGAATGGGAAGATCACGGCCATCGAGCCGGATGACCATTACAATCGGGGTGTGGGGCGTGAAGATAGCGTGCTGAATGACACAGATCTGATAAAGAACCGCCTCCAGCTAAGAGGCTGTCCCATGGGCTGGGTCTTCCACAAGCTGGCCACCACACCTGACCGGATCCTGTATCCCTTGAAGCGCGTTGCGGGAAGCAAACGGATGGAGGGGCGCTACGAGCGCATCTCCTGGGATGAGGCGCTGGATCTGGTGGCCTCCAAGATGGAGGAGATAGTCGACAAATACGGACCGTACTCTATCACCACCGCGTACCAGCCCAGCCCTGCGGTCGAGCGGCTTTTCGGCCTCTGGGGTGCGGGGATCGAGGGATGGGGCTGGTGCTCGAAAGACCCCGGCCGGCTCGCGATGCACTTGATGGGTGGGGTGCCAGGGTGGTCGTACAATCAGACGTCGAACGATACCGCCGACGTGCTCATGAACAGCAAACTGATCGTGTTGTGGGGCTTCGAGCCTACGATCAATCACTTCGGCCCCGGCCATCAAGTGGCGTACTACCTCCGCATGGCGCGCGAGCGCGGCACGCCGGTGATCTGCATCGAGCCCCGCTACACGGTTGCAGCGGAAGTGCTGGCCGACCAGTGGATCCCGATCAAGCCCGGCACCGATACCGCGATGTTGCTCGCCGTGGGCCATGTGGTGATCAGCGAGAGCCTGTACGATCGGCCTTACGTGGAAAAGAATGTGGATCCGCGCGGCTTCGAGGAGTGGAGTGACTACATTTTGGGGAAAGATGACGGCACCCCGAAAACGCCCGAGTGGGCCGAGAAGATCTGCGGCGTTCCGGCCGAGACCATCCGCGCGTTTGCCCATCTCTATGCCAGTAAAAAACCAACCTGGCTTTGGTTGGGTTGGGGACCGCCGCGGAAGAGTCGGGGAGAAAACGCGGTTCGAGCCGCGTGCGCCCTGCAGGCGATCATGGGTAACTGGGGCGTGGCGGGCGGCTCTGTCCCCATTGACATGGGGACTCCGCTAAAGCCGGCGCGGATGATTCCTTACGGCGAGATCCCGAAGGTCAGGGTCCCGAAGATGTACCGCAGCCACCAGTGGGCGCAAATGGTGCTGCAGCGCGAGAAGGTAGAGAGCGGCGAGCTCAGCGCTGAGGAGTACAAGGCACTGATCGGCTGGCGGGCGCCGAACGAGCTGCCTTTGCCCAATCCCAAGATGCTGATGGGCG
>JACPSF010000072.1 GCA_016193385.1 Deltaproteobacteria bacterium | reverse complement strand
AGACAAAGGTTGAAGGCCCAGTCAGTCTCTCCTTGCGAAACGATACCTAAAGGATAAACCGACCAGAGCGTGGTTCCAGCCTTTTTAGTTCTCCATGTTCTGCTCCCATTGGTGGTCAGGTTCTCAGGGTCAAAGACATTAACATTCTCTTATTAAGGAGGAGAACATGAGTAACAAATTGTATGTTGGCGGCTTGCCTTATTCGGTAACGGAGGGGCAACTGCAGGAGCTATTCGCGGCGCACGGGACCGTGGAATCGGTCAAGGTGATCACGGATAAATTTACCGGTCAGTCACGGGGTTTCGGCTTCGTGGAGATGAGTTCGGGGGGAGAGGCCCAAAAGGTCATCCAGGCCCTGAACGGCACCCAACTGGACGGGCGTACCCTGGTGGTCAATGAGGCCAAGCCTATGGGAAGCCGCGATGGTGGAGGTGGAAGTGGAGGTCGAGGGAACAGAAGCGGCGGACGTAACCGCTGGTAGTTTTCTCATAGTAGAGCAAAGAAAAAGGGGGCAACGGGTCGGTTTGCCCCCTTTTTCTTGACGCGAGTCAGGATCGAACATTAGGCCAAGGCCCGTAGTTAACTGGGAGCATCTAATCCCTCACCGCGAGGGC
Organism: Deltaproteobacteria bacterium; assembly: GCA_016193385.1. The sequence goes on along the minus strand of JACPSF010000072.1, from coordinate 32,126 downwards.
CTTGGAGATTTCTTCCCCGACGTTGCGCCCAGCTCTAGTAACCATAGTCACTTTGTTTTCCAGTCTCATCGAAACCTCCCGGTCGTCTTTTGTCTCCCTCACAAGCTCTTCTTTTCGCTGTAGAGATTATCGATGAAGCCGCTTTGTTTTAGCTCCTCCAGGAAGCGCAGTTCGAACAAGGCTTGAGGCTTAAGATTCTTTGCCTTCTGGTCGGCCACCGTAAGCACGTCAATGATCGCCTGAGTGGCCTCTCCGCTAGGCGCGGGAAAAGGCCCCAACTGAGCGGCGAAGGCCTCGTACATCGTGTCAAAGGCATTGGGGTCGCCAAGGGACAAGAACTTTTTCATGATGCCGATGCTCTCGGTTCGACGCGTGAGGTAATAATGGATAGCGGCCAGGTAGCCCTTCATGAAGCGCCGTACCGCTTCCTCGTCTTTTTTAATGAAGGATCGGGTGGTCATCAACAGCGCGGTGATTCGCGGGACGTCTTTCACTTCCAACACTTTTATCCCTCTCCTCTTGGCCTCGGAGGCGACGTCGGAACTCAAAGGTGTGCCCTGAATCAAGTTCTGTGACAGCGCGATCATGCGCTGCGCCCACCGCCGAGACGCCGATCTTTTTCCCTTTTAGGGCTTGCATGGTTGAGATATCGGAAGATACACCAAAGCCAAACTGCTCAACGCTCACGTGGGAGCCGAGAAAGACAATGTCTCCGCCCGTAAGAATCGTCTGTAGGACATTGAGCGGATTGCCAAAACCCAAAAAGATATCGACCCCGATCAGCGCTTGAACCCCGCCCGAGGGTGGGTCCCGGATAATAACCTCCTCTACGTCCAGGTCATATTTCTTGAACAGGCCAGCCTCGATCCCTACCCAGGCGATAGCCGTTTCCAAGCCCCAGCCGGCGTATGCCAGCCTCAACTTTTTCGAGTGTTCCGACGCCCTTAAGGAGGGCACCATAAGAAAGAAGGCGCAAAAGAAGCTTCCTACGATAAGGGTCGCCAGCCTGCGGTTCCGTACTAATTCGCGCATAAGTTATACATCCTTTCAGGTTTAACTATAACTTAGACGAGGGGAGCTTTTGTCCTGGGCCTCAGTTCGTTTCGGTCGTTTGTATCACCCATGAAAGCCTCCGCGGCTTGCCCCAAAACGGTTCTCATTATAAGTTAAACACCTCGAGCACAGAACTGCCCCATGGGCCTGAACGACAAGACAGGAGGAAGGATATGCGGCTTCTCCACACCATGATTCGGGTCAACGACCTTGATGAATCCATCACATTCTACTGCGACGTCCTTGGGATGGAGCTCCTAAGAAAAAAAGAATTCTCTTCGGGCCGCTTCACCCTGGCATTTGTTGGCTACGGCTCCGAAGCCGAACAGGCAGTCATTGAACTCACCTATAACTGGGACACGCATCAGTATGATCTGGGGAATGCCTTCGGACACATCGCGATCGGAGTTGAGAATATCTACCAAACTTGTGAGGCCCTTCGGCGTAAGGGAGCCAAGATTGTCCGCGAACCCGGTCCAATGAAGCATGGCGGCTCCGAGATCGCTTTTATTGAAGACCCGAACGGCTATAAGATAGAACTCATCGAGCTGCGGCGGAAAAGCTAAGCTTAACATCTCCGTAAAGCCGAGATTATCACAATCCCGTTTCGGACTCCAACCAGTCTCAACTATTTACATCTTTCGGCGATTTTGTCTAGAATGCCGCGAAGCATGAACCAACCCATGCCGAGCGAATGAGGAGGAAGCTTTTCTATGGCGACCATGATCACTAGCGAATGCATTAATTGCGGGGCCTGTGAGCCAGAGTGCCCCAACAACGCCATTTCCCAAGGAGAAGAAATCTATGTCATCGATCCCTTGCTCTGTACGGAATGCGTGGGCTTCCACGACCACGAGGCCTGCGCCGCGGTCTGCCCGGTCGATTGCTGTGTGCCCGACCCGAACAATGTCGAAACAGAAGATGCCTTAATCGCACGCGCACGCGCGCTGCATCAGGATGTCGATTTCGCTGAAAACTTCGAATCTCGCTTCCGTAAGGGCGCGGAAATGCCGACGGGCCCCGCCCCGGCGCCGAAGAAAGCGGAACCGCCTAAGCCAGCCCCCACCCCTACAATCACCGCGGCGCCCCCAAGCCCTCCCGCACAGGCGGCCCAACCCAAAGTCGGCGCGGAAGTCGAAGAGCCTTCCCCGGTATTCTTGCAACTGCCGGATCTCGATTCATGGGAGATTCCTGTGCGCTGCTTTAAGTGCGAGGGAACCTATACGGCGCGCCCCAGACACTTCATGATCGGCAACGTGCTATGGTGCCCACATTGCCATAAGTCTATGGTGGTCAAAGATGATCTGAATTTTCAAATCCGAACCGCTTTGAAAGATTTTTATGACCGGTGGGAGCACGCGCTGGTCGAGTTTCAAACCCGAAGGGAAAAAGAGCTGACGGATTTCAAACAAAGACGGGAGAAGAATCTGCAGGACTTTCTGACACAGCAACAGCGAGACCTGGAGAGCATAAAAAACCTGCTCCAAAGAATCAGCGAATCGTACGACGCCCCAGGAAGGCCAGACAAGAAGAGGTCCCTGCTAGGCTGGGGCTGATTCCTTCCTATCCATGCTGAATGTCTGGCTCCATCTGCTCGCGCTGGCTCTTTATCTCGGCGCCGTCATCGGCCTCCGGCTGGTGCTGCTTCCTTCTCTGAGTGTGATCAAGTCCGAAGAGGCGCAGCTCAAGCGCCTCGCTCGAGGGCTCAGGTTTTATAACCCTCTCCAAATTGGCGCTCTTGGCGTGGTGGTTCTCACCGGAGCCTTCCAGATTACCGAACTCAAAGCGGCCTATCGGGCATCTTTTATCCAACAAATCGGGGGAACGCTCGCGCTCAAATTGACCTTATCCTTCGTACTGATCATCCTTAGCACCTATCAGGCCATGGGGATTGGCCATCGCCTTGTGAGACGCTACGAAGCGGGCGAAAAACTGAGCCGCGCCGAGATCGAGACAATCGTCTATCGACTCCGTAGCTCCTCGGTCGCCATCTTGATTCTGGCGGTTCCCATCGTGTGGCTGGGGCTTCGCCTTTAACGGCTCTTGCCTTGCCCTTGGTTCCCGGGATCACCATGGGAGAGCCCATAGGCATTGCCGCGACCCGTGACAACACCACTAGGGGTTCCCGCCGGTCGGCCAGACCCTGTGATGATTCCTTGTCCAACTTCACTATTACCCATGGCTCCTTTGCCGGATCTTCCCAAAGCCCTGCCGCTCCCAGTGACAATTCCGCCTTCTGAGGAACCTGCTGGCTGCCCAGCGGCGTTCACACTGCCAGTTTTGCTCGTCGAAGACGCCTGAGCCGCTAACCCCTGATTCGCAGCCTTAAGTCCACTCACCACGGGTCCCAACTTAAACCCAAGTTTCTGCGCGATCTGCCCCCAGCCCATGTTCTGGCTGCGCATCGTGAGGATGCCTTGTAGGTTCGTGGTGGTCGCCGTCGTTCCCGTGCCAGTGGTAATGCTTCCGCCCAAGAGCGCCGCTTGGAGCTGCTCCGGGGTCGGTTGCGTGATTCCCAGCTGCCCGAGCTGCTGCTTCGCCAATGCGAGCGAGATAAAAACGTTGCCAAAACCCATCTTTCCCGTAGGTGGATTAATGGCTGTCGTGGTGACCACTGGAGGCGACCCCGGGACGCTACCCGGCGCGGCGGAAGTTAATGTACTGGATGTCCCATTGCGGAGACCTGTCACGACCGTTTTGGCATCAGATCCAAGGAAGGAGCTAAACTCAGCGCTGATCTTGTCTATAACCTTGGTTCCCTCCTGTGTCGACGCCACCTGATCCATGCGGGAAGCCTCGGTCACCAACGTGGGGCTTGTCTGAGCGTGAGCCCAGTCCGCTCCGAAAGCTAGCCCTGTAACATATAGAAAAGCGACCAAAACACTTTTCCTTCTCATGATTAACCCTCCTCTTTAGTCCGTCATGCGCCGTCAAGAACCTTCTCGGTCTGCATAATTATCTCCGTAGCGGTAGCCCGGTCCTTAAAAAACATTCCCTGCTTCGCCACCGTCCGGATTCGCGTGGTCTTGAGGCTGATGTTCTCAAGTTGAATTTCTATTTGCCGATCGGCACCGAGCGCCCGAATGAGCTTTCCCTCGTCGGTTTTCTCGTTACCTTCCACTTTGATTCCCATGCGATTCAGAGCGATGAGCGTCGCCGACTCTACTTTGGGCAGGGGCGCCGTGAAGGTCCGGTAGGCGATGCCGTCCAGCGTGTAAGACACTGCTGTCCCCGTGGTGACGCCGGCTCCGACCCCCAAAAGGGTGAGGCCGATGGCCGCACACCCGCTTACAGCCAAAGCGAAGAGTGGCCCCAGAAAGCCAACTAGGCATAGGCATGAAGTGGCATTTTTATCCAAAGATTTCACAGAGAGCATGTTTATTCACCACCTATCCCGATAGAGTCTAACCCGCACCACCGTCCCCCCACTTCAAAACAGACGCAAGAGACATGCCAAGGCTTGCGTTCGGAGCTAACCCACTAATTTCGAAGGGTTCGTCGTTTCCGCAAACTTGTGGTCGTGCTTGTTAGCGGATTCTTTCTCTACGGAGGCAGAAGAAATCAGTTGCAGACTGAGTCATTGGCGCTTGCCTAGCGCCATTTTTTGGCACCGCAAGTCCATATTTGAACAGCTTACTTCGAAGGTCCACAATCATAGCGAGCGGCAGTGGATATTGGCTAATCCGTATTCAGGAGAGTGGACTGGTCGTAAGCAGAAAAGCTAAGTCACCCTCATGCCTACCACCTTCACCTCGTCTGGACGTTAGAGAATCCCGGGAAAGGCGCCGGGCTATGGCCCGGGCAGCTTTCTTTCCCCGCTGTCAGCAGCTAGGAGCTTTTGGCCGAACTGATCGAGGCGCTTCTCCGCGCTTTGGAAACTCGACTGCACGTGGCCGAGATGCTTTCCCAGCAGCGCAAATTCCTCTCTGAACTTGGCAAAGTCTCCCTCTAGTCGGCTGAGATATTGAATGATTTCCTTCGCGTGCTCCTCGATCTTCATACCTTTCAGTCCCAACACGATTGCCTGGAGATAGGCGTAGAAGCTGTTGGGCGAGACCGGAATCACCCTTTTCCCGAGCGCGTACTGGCTTAAGCTTCTTTCTCCTCCCAGGGAGTCATCTTTAATGATGGTCTCGTAATATACGTTTTCCGCTGGTATATACATCAGGGCAAAATCGTAGGTGCCCTCATCGGGAAGAATGTACTTACTGGCGATCGCATCGACGTGTTTTTTCACGTCGGTCATGAACTGCCGCCTGGCCCGCGTCTTCTCCTCGTCCGAGACTGCCTCCAGCATCCGGCGGAAATTCTCCAAGGGGAATTTGGAATCCACCGGGACGAGCGAACCTCCCAGCCTGATCGCCGCGTCTACTTTCTCTCCGCTCCGGAAGCTATATTGCGTGGTGAAATGGTCCGGGGGAAGGATTTGGCTCAGCAGGTCACCAAGGAAGAATTCCCCGAGCCCACCTCGCAGCTTGGGGGCGCGAAGGATTTCCTGCAATGATGCAATGTCCTTCCCGACGTCGTAGATTTTGCGATTGGCCTCCTCGAGACTCCCCAGGCTCTTCTGCACATTGCCCACCACCCGAGCTGCATTGTCCAGGCGCTCCCCGAGCGCCTGCTGGGTTTTTTGCAAGATGTCCGAGTTCTCCCTCAACCTCTCATTGACGTTGCCCAGGAGCTGCCCCAACTGCTGGTGAATCAGCTGCGTGTTGCTGTCTAGAACTTGCGCGAACTGGGCGCGGAGCTGGTCGATTTGCTGCTGAATCATCAACAGGGATTGATCTTCTCTTCTCTCTGCAAGCAGGACTTTGAGATGACGCAGGAAAAGCCAACCTAAAAACAAACCCGCCAGGAAAATGAGAAGGATCGAGATGAGGAGGGATGGACTAAGCGATTCCACAATTCCCCGCCGTGAATCTAGAGAAGCCGCACGGCATATTCCAACAGCTCGCTGATCTTACGGATCTGGGTAGCCCGTAGTGATTTCTCTTCGGGCGAAGACAAAAAGTAGCGGTCCACGCTCTGTTTAAGGTTCCATTCCAAAAGGTCCACGCATTGCTCGAGGCTGACCCTCTCCGAGCGTCGGCGCCGCGCGTGATAGAGTTCCTTAAAATGAATGACTTGCCCCATAGTGACTGGTAGCTTATGGAGGAGTGAAGCCCAATGTCAAGGGGGCTAAGCCCGCGGTGTCGACACCTAGCGCGGCCAGGAGAGCGATCTAGGGAAGGGGCTCCTGCTGAGTGACGCAGTGGATCGCGCCCAACCCGGGCACAAGCGCCCTGCAGGGCACTCCCAAGACCTTGCGGTCAGGAAAGAGTTCTCCTAGGATCCCAACAGCCCTGCGGTCGTTCGGATGGTCATACGTGGGCACCAGGACAACGCCGTTGGCGATGTAAAAATTGACGTAACTGGCCGGCAGTCTCTTTCCCTCCGCAACGACCTGTCCAGGCATGGGCAGGGTCACAACGTTCAGCTTCCTTCCATCCTGGTCGGCGGCCGCCTGCAGGCGCTCATAATTTTCTTTGAGTGGAGCGTAGTTCTCGTCTGCGGAGTCCTCCTCGAGACAACACACGACCGTCGTCGGGTTTACGAATCTGGCGATATCGTCGATATGGCCATCCGTGTCATCGCCGGCAATGCCCTGGTTCAGCCAGATGATACGGCAGACGTTCAGATAGTCCCCCAGAATTTGCTCAATCTGGCTCCGGCTCAGGCGCGGGTTACGATTCGGGTTTAGCAGGCACTGCTCCGTCGTGAGACAAGTTCCCAGGCCGTTGACATCGATGGAGCCCCCTTCCAGAACGATCCCCGGGGAAAACACCGGCACGCTCAGACGGGCAGCCAAGGCCGGATTCACCCCTTCCTCTTGAACGTAGTCCTGGTACTTCCCCCCCCAGGCATTGAAGATCCAATCGATGAGGGCCAGCGGCCCCCTTTCCTCGCGAGTGAGAAACGTCGGGCCGTAGTCTCGGATCCAAACGTCGACTGTAGGAATCGTGTAAAAGACCGTGCGCTCCATGACCGCGCCGGCCGCCGTCAGCCAACTCATCGCCCCGTGATGAGCCCGCTCATCGTTGACAAGCAGGCAGACTTCCTCTCCGGCCGAGAGCGCCACGATAAACTTTACCCAGATTTCTTGGACAGCCTCCAGAGGAGCGGGCCAGGTCTCCGGGTTGCGCGGCCATGCCAGCCAAGTGGCTCTGTGAGGTTCCCACTCCGCGGGCATGCGATAGCCGAGCTGGCGCGGGGAAAGTGTCTCTCCGACCGCGGCACCCTTCGCTAGGATAGGTTTCAACAGAGGCGAGCCTCGACAAGGATGGGTCGGCGCCGCCGTCAGGGCCGAGGACCCGATTTACGCTGGGGGGCTTCGTCGAGGAAGCGCGCTGCCAGGGGGCCGTAAGCGTCGACGCGGCGATCTCTCAGGAAGGGCCAGCTCTGGCGCGTCTCATCGATCTGCCTGAGATCGCAACGGGCCAACAACACCTCTTCCCGGTCCGCGCCTGCGCGAGCCAACAGTTCCCCTAGCGGGCCAGCCACAAAAGAGTTCCCCCAAAATTTGAGTTTTCCCTCACGCCCGACCCGATTGACCGCCGCCACGTAAACCCCGTTGGCCACCGCGTGACTGCGCTGAACCAGTTCCCAAGCGTCCAGCTGGGCGTTGGCCGCGTGGCGGGGCTCCTCGGGCAACCAGCCAATGGCAGTAGGATAAAAAAGCATCTGGGCCCCGGAGAGAACGGCAAGGCGGGCGGCTTCCGGGAACCACTGGTCCCAGCAGACCAGCACGCCAATCTTCGCGTAGCGCGTGAGAAAACTGGGAAAGCCCAAGTCTCCCGGAGCAAAATAAAATTTTTCATAATAGCCCGGATCGTCCGGAATATGCATTTTCCTGTATCGGCCGAGGATGGCGCCATCCGCATCCAGGACCACGGCGGTGTTGTGGTAGACCCCCGCCGAGCGCCGTTCGAAGATCGAGGCGATGACCACAACTTTTTTCTTACGCGCGAGCCGGCCAAGTGTTTCCGTCGTCGGCCCGGGAATGGACTCGGCCAATTTAAAGTTCCGGGCGTCTTCGCTCTGGGGAAAATAGCGCGAGCGAAAGAGCTCTTGCAGGCAAATGATTCGCGCACCGCTTTTGGCGGCTTCTTCGATACCGGAAACAGCCTTGCGCACATTGGCACCCGGATCCTCCCCGGCGCTCATCTGCACCAGGCCGATCTGAACCTCCTCCCTACCCTTCCTGCGGGACACCTTCAGAGACCTCTTCCCCACTCTCCCGACGAGCCGGCGGAATATGGCGCACGCGTCAGCCCGGATTTACTTCAAAGGTGCCCTTTCTCTAGCAGATTTTTCCTGCCTGGTCCACCCCTGCTCCGGAGAACCTCCCGTGCCGAGCTAACGCCTAGTGATGGCGACGATCCCGCCAGGCGTGAAGATCGACCCCAAAACCCCAGTGAAACGGTGAAGTGAAAAAAACCTTGTCTTTTGAGTTTTCTTTCAATATAAGAGATTTGAAAAGTAGAAAAGGATATCTCCTATGGCTGCAAACTCCCCCAAAAAGCGACGCGGTGTTGGAAATGCCGCCGTTCCCGCCAACGGGTTTACCGAAATAAAGGACGTGATAAGCCAGATGGAGTCCTTTATCAAGGAAGCGGAAGCCCTAGCCACTATGGAGATCCGCCGGATCGATGAGATCAAGGAATCGCTGAAGGCCTCCGCGGCTCGACTCTCGACCCTGTTCAGGGAAAAAGAGGAAATCCGCCTCACCCGAGAAAAGGCCGCGAAGGAGCTTGAGGAAACCTTCTCCACCAAGATCCGCGATCTGGAGAGACAGGTGAAAGAAACGGAGACCCTCCTGGAAGCGCGTGAGGAAAGGCCGGCGGAGAGCGAATCCAAACCAGCACCCTCCAGTTTCGCTCCCAAGACGGCGGCGGCCCAAAGCGAGCCTTCGATCAGAGAGCTCGAGGAGGGACTGCTCCAGCGCACCTATGCGCTCAGGCGGGATGGGGAGACCCAAGGCGGTTCAGAGCGTTACGCGACAGAGTCAGAGGTGAGAAGCGGTGGACCCGCCGTGCGCGAGCTGGAGATGAGAGCGGGAAAAGGGGACCAACACGAGCCGGAGCTCAAGAGCTCGCGGCTGGTCTCTCTGTTAGCCCCGATCAAGCGCAAGAGTTAGCGGCTTTTCCCTGCTCTCACCGTTCTCAATGATTAGAGGAATGCTTAAGGACGCGCTCAACGTCAAGAGAAGGACCATGAAGAAAAAACCCTTTAGCCTCACCGTCGATCTGGATTTCCTCTACCTCAGCGAGGGGCATAGCCGGGTCTACGAAGAAATCCTTTCGGCGATCGACCGCCGCGACGGGCTTATCTGCTTAACGGGCGATCCGGGCACCGGAAAGACTGTTATCTGCAGGCGCTTGCTGGACGAGCTTAGCGACGATTACAACGTCGTGGTGGTCAACACCCCTCCCAAAACCCCTGACGAGATGACCCGGACGCTGGACGAAGCCTTAGCCGAGGTGGACGGAGACGCGAAAATACCCGTAGCGATCTTCGATGAAGCCCAGCACCTGGATACCCCGTGTCTGGATCACGTAAAGTTTCTCACCAACCTCGAGAAAAACGGTGGCAAGCTCCTGCAGATCATCCTCGTGGGGCAACCTGAGCTGGCGGAAACGCTCAGCCGAAAGCATTTCATCCAACTGGAACAAAGAATCGGGGCGAAGCTTAAGATCGGGGCGCTGAACAAAAAAGAGATCCTACCCTACCTGAACCACCGACTTTCCGTGGCCGGATTGGACGACGATCTGCGTTTTACCCGGCGCTCCGCCAGCTATTTCCACAAAAAAACCCACGGGGTTCCCCGCCTCATCAATCGCCTCGCTAACCTTGCTGTGGACGAGGCCCTGGAACGCAAAAAGAAAAAAATCGGAGCGAGAATCGTCAAACGGGCAGAAGAGAAGATCGACGCGGCGCGCGGCGACTGGATCGAGGAGAAAAGGCCCCTGGTTTTCGCTCCTCGACTCACCGCGCTGCTTTTCCTCTTCCTTTTATCAGCCGGTTTCTATCTCTACCACAAGCCGGAGTGGCAGGATTTTCTCACGGGCGTGCGCCGGGCAGAGACTCAGCCGGTGCCTTCCTCCTCTCGCTTCGCGCTCAGACTGGGCACTTTTCTAAAAAGAGAAGAGGCCGACGGGATACGCGAGATCCTTGCGGACCTAGGATTCCCTTCGGTGGTGGTCATGAAAGATCTCGGAGATGGGTGGAATATGTATCAGGTCAGATTGACGGGCAGCTACTCTCTGGACGAGGCCGAAGTCCAAATGGAGAAGCTCCACCGCGTCGGCATTCAAAATGTTGACAAGGTCCAGGTAAATCCTCGAAGCACCCATTTGAATTGAAGTAGAACCGGGTGCAAATGCGGTCGGTCCTCTCTTTTATCCGGCCCGAATTCCGAGATCGGCCAACAATAACATGCTTTTCCGTCCGGCCAGGTCCCTTCAATTTTAATCCCATGACTCGAGGTCCGAGCCACAGGAAAGGAAAACAGGTAGGGTCCAAAAGACCCGCGGCACAGGTGGGGGGGCGGCCCGACACCAAAAAAGGCCTCGGCGAGGTGATGGCAATCGTGGCGCGGCTTCGAGGCGAACATGGGTGTCCATGGGACCGGGAACAGACCCATGTCTCCTTGAAACCGGCCCTTTTGGAAGAGACCTATGAGCTCCTTGAGGCGATCGAAAGAGGAGATGTCCAAGAGCTGGAGGAGGAGCTGGGAGACCTTCTGCTCCAAGTCGTGTTTCACTGCCAAATCGCCGCTGAGCAAGGGCGCTTCACGCTCGGCGACGTCGTCTCGGGCCTCAAGGATAAGCTAATCCGGCGCCACCCTCATGTCTTCACCGACCGCAGTCTGGCGGACGCCGATGCCGTTCTGCGCCAGCGAGCCAGCATCAAAGCGGAAGAAAGGAAAGCGTCAGGGTCCGCCTCCTTGCTCGGGGACCTTCCCCGGGCAATGCCCGCGCTCGCCCGCGCGCAGAGGATCACCGAAAGGGCCTCGTATGTAGGTTTCGATTGGGCCCACGTGGAAGACGTGTGGGATAAGGTTGAGGAGGAGTTGCACGAACTCAAGTCGGCCGCATCGTCCGGAGATAAGAACCGTCTGGGAGAAGAAATAGGAGATCTGTTTTTCTCTCTGGTCAACCTCGCCCGTTTTCTCGACCTGCAGGCCGAAGACAGATTGGTTCAGGCCATAGATCGATTCCTTCGGCGCTTTGCGCACATCGAAACCAGACTGAGAGAGCAAGGCAGATCTCCCAAGGAAGCTTCGCTAAAAGAGATGGACGCTCTCTGGGAGGAGGCCAAAAGCCTGGAGCGCCAGGAAACGCAACACGGATGAGCCCAGCAGGGTTTCGCCTCGTCTTTCTGGACGCGGCGACGTTTGGCGATGTCTCACTCGAACGTTTCTCGGCGCACTGGGACTGCACCCTTCACCCGTCATCGAGCCCCGATGAAGTGCTCGACCGCCTCGCGGGGCGCGATGCGGTGGTGGTCAACAAAGTCACCCTCGACCGCAACATTCTCGCTTCCCCCGAGGCCGGAGAGCTTAAACTCATCGCCGTAGCTGCAACCGGCACGGACAATGTTGACCTCGAAGCGGCCCGGGCGCATGGCATACGGGTGTGCAACGTCCCCCGCTACGCCACCCAATCGGTTGCCCAGTTCACCCTGGCCCTCATCCTTGAACTCGCCACCCACGCCGGCCGATATCAACAGCGAGTGCGCGCCGGGGCATGGCAAAGGAGCCCGATGTTCACCCTGCTCGACTATCCCGTCATGGAGCTTTGCGGCAAGTCCCTGGGGATCATCGGCCTCGGCAGCATCGGTCAGGCCGTGGCCGGTATGGCGCGAAGTTTTGGCATGGAAGTTTTAGTTTCCGCGCGCCCGAACACTCCCGCACCTATCCCGCCGGGCCGCACGGATTTTTCCGATCTGTTAAAGCGCGCCGACGTCGTCACGCTCCACTGCCCGCTGACGCCTGAGACCCAGAATCTCATCGACAGCCGCGCCCTGTCGCTCATGAAACCAACCGCATTTCTCGTCAACACCGCGCGTGGCGGCCTCGTCCACGAGACAGCCTTGATCGAGGCGCTGAAGCAAGGACGCTTGGCCGGCGCTGCCCTGGATGTGCTGTCCCGGGAGCCTCCCCCCACCGACCATCCAGTGATCGTAGCCGGCGCGGAGCTGGAGAATTTGGTTGTCACCCCGCACTGTGCCTGGACCGCCCGCGAGGCGCGCCAAAGACTCCTCGACGAAGTGGCGGAAAACGTCCGGGCCTTCATCTTCGGCGCGGAAAGAAACTGTGTGGTCTAAGACCGGGGTTTAAAAGGCGGGAAAGCTCATGGTTCGATTGCCCTCACCATGAACCTGAGCGAAGTCGAACGGGTCAGCATCTTTCAGAACGGGATGTCATCGTCCAAGGACGGGGGTTCGCCGGAGGCCGAGGACTCGCTGGAGGCCTCTCCCTCCGCTTCCGGTGCCACGCGGGTTCCACCACCACCACCAAGAAACCTGACTCTCTGGGCTACGATCTCGGTCACATAGCGCTTGTTCCCGGACTTGTCGTCGTAGGAGCGACTGCGAATGCTGCCCTCGATAAAGACCTGTCTACCCTTGGCCAAATACTGGGCGCAGGTCTCCCCTTGCTTGCCCCAGACGATAATGTTGTGCCACTCGGTTCTTTCCTGGCGATTACCGTTGGCGTCATTCCACACCTCAGAGGTGGCGATGGGAAAACGTGCCACAGCACGACCATTCGTGGTAAAGCGCACTTCAGGATCTTTGCCCAGATTGCCGATCAGAATCACCTTGTTCACTGACATTAAGGATTACCTCACTCAAGCGACCCAATATCGTGGGCGAGCCGTGCCCTCCAGCTTATCGCCAGCAATGTTGAGTGTCAATAAAATTTTAGCCTGGCTTAAAACCTTATGCGATGTCCGAAGCTTTATTGCTTTTTTCTCTTTAGTGGACTACCATGAAGTAATTTTACTTGTATTTTTAACTTACTAGCAGCTCTAAAAAGCGGTTTTATTTTAATGCTCTTCGCCATTAAGGCGCTCCTCATTGTTCTCATAACCCTCGTAACCGGAATTCTGGTTCTATCCCTCGCTCCGTTTGATCGTGATGGAAGGCTCGCTTACCGATTTTCCCGATTTTGGACGTGGGCGATTTTAAAGATCGGCGGTGTTCGACTCAGAATTCAAGGGCTGGAACTTCTCGATCCCAAGCGCCAATACGTTTTTATCGCGAACCATCAAAGTAACATTGACATGCCTGTCCTAGTGCAGAGCCTGGCGCAATTCCAGCTACGGTGGGTAGCCAAGAAGGAACTTCTGCGAATTCCCCTGTTCGGGTGGGCCCTGCGGGCGTCGCGACACATCATTGTAGATCGATCAGATCGGGCTAAGGCAATCGCCAGTTTGAGGCAGGCACGCGAGATTCTCAAAAGAGGGCTCTCGGTGGTTTTTTTCCCTGAAGGAACGCGCAGCTCAGGGGGAGAACTCTTGCCCTTCAAAAGAGGCGGCTTTGTGCTTGCACTAAAAACCCGCACCCCGATCGTTCCGGTAACCATCAAGGGAAGCCGGTCCGTTCTGCCCAAGGGGGATTGGCGCGTCAGAGCCGGAGAAATTGTGGTCATCGTGAGCCAGCCTATTCCCTTGGACCAGCCCCATGCTGGAACGCTCGGAAGGCTTGTCAGTCACGTGCGGGAAGTAATCGAGACTCACGCGCGACAAAACGGCGGAGCTTCGCCAAAGGCTCCCAAGCCCCCGCCGGCACGACCGAGCGGCGAGGGCTTGGAAAAGAGGTGAAAAATCATCTTATGGAACCGCTACGAGCGATCCCTCTGGGTGGGCTAGGAGAGTTCGGATTGAACATGATGCTCCTGGAGCAGGGAGACTCAGCTATCGCCGTCGATTGTGGCCTGATGTTTCCCGGACCAGACCTTTTGGGGATCGATTTGGTCATCCCCGACGTGAGCTACCTCCTAGAAAAAAACAAAAACCTCCACGGCATTGTTTTGACCCACGCCCACGAGGATCACATCGGAGCCCTCCCCTACATACTAAAGCAGCTTCCCGTGCCCGTCTTCGGCACCCGCCTCACCCTCGGGCTGCTCCGCTACAAGCTGCGCGAGCACGGCCTGGAAAGGTCCGCTGACCTAAGAGAAATCACGGCGGCCCGGCCGTGGGAGTTGGGGCCATTTAAGATTGAGGGGATCCGTGTGACTCATAGTCTCATGGATTGTCTGGCCCTCGCGATCGAGAGCCCGTTGGGGACGGTACTCCATACCGGGGACTTCAAGATCGACCACACCCCCGTGAACGGCGAGTTCTTCGACTTTCAGAGGTTCGCCTCCTACGGAGAGAAAGGCGTTCTGCTCTTGCTTTCCGATTCGACCAACGTGGAGCGGGAAGGATATACCCCCTCGGAGCGGGTCGTCGGACAGTACCTGGAAGAGATCTTCCAGGCAAGTCGCGGCAGAATCTTTGTCGCCACCTTCTCCTCCAACATCCCCCGCATTCAGCAGGTCACCGAGCTCTCGGAATCTTTCGGCCGCCGCGTCGTTCTGTGCGGGCGCAGCATGATCAACAACGCGCAGATCGCTTCGGATCTCGGCTATCTCCGCCTTCCAGAAGGGCTCATGACCGAGAGTGACCGCTGGCAGGATTTCCCTTCCGACCGGCTCACTTTTCTCACCACCGGAAGCCAAGGCGAGCCGCTTTCGGTCCTGCACCGGATCGCCTTAGACGATCACCGATCGATCCGGATTCAGCCGGGAGACACGGTGGTTCTATCGGCAAAATTTATTCCCGGAAACGAGAAGACGATCACCAACTTGATCAATCATCTTTACCGCCGCGGCGCCAAGGTCCATTATGAAAAGGTCTCGGAGATCCACGTCTCAGGCCACGCAAGCCAGGAGGAACTCAAGACGATGCTCCAGTTAACTCGGCCCCGATATTTCATCCCGATCCACGGAGAATACCGTCACCTGGTGCGCCATGTTCAATTAGCCCAAAGCGTAGGCGTGCCCGCGGAGAATTGCTTCCTTATGGAGGACGGCGACGTCCTGGAGTTCAGGAGTGGGCAAGCCAGGAAAGTTGAATCGGTTTCGGTAGGGAGAGTTTTCGTGGACGGAAAAGGCGTCGGAGATGTCGAGGACGTCGTGATCCGCGACCGGCGTCATCTATCTGAGGACGGCATGGTCCTGGCCGTTATGGCCATTCACCAGCAGACCGGAGAGCTCGTGGCCGGACCGGATCTTATCTCACGGGGCTTCATGCGCGCCGAGGAGAGCGAAGAGGTCATGGAGCAGGCGAAGAAGGTCGTCTTGGAGACATTACGGGGGATCAATCGGGAGACCCGGACCGATCCCGCCGAACTTAAGGAGGAGGTGCGCAAAGCGTTGCGCAGGTACTTTAACAAAAAACTGGAGCGGCGGCCGGTCGTCCTCCCCTTCATCATGGAGACGTGAAAGCTGAGATTGGAGTGGGCCGAAGTATGGAAAGGGGCTCTCGACTGACTCGTGAAATATGGGGAGTGGTGACGTTTGTTTTTGCCCTCCTTATCACGTTAAGCCTTTTCTCCTACAATCCGAACGATAAATCATTTAATACTCCCTCGGGAAACGCGAATCCCCCGTACAACTGGGGTGGGGTCATAGGGTCTTACATCGCAGATCTCTTACTCCAAGGACTCGGGCTCTCCGCCTATCTCATTCCACTTTATCTGTGCGTAGTCTCCTACTATCTGTTCCGCGGGACATTTTATAAGGGTTTACGACTTACAAAAGCACTGGGATCCGCACTGATCCAATTTATTCTTCTTACTACAAGCTCGGCCACGCTTTTCAGTCTGATTATTAAATCAGTCGAGGCAGTAAGAAAGGGGGGGGCGGCTGGGGAACTTCTTAGGGATAAACTTATTCATTTTATCGGTGATGTAGGTACCTACGCCATTGGGTTCTCCGTGCTGCTCCTCACGTTAATGTTCACGTTCCGTATCTCCCTTGTTGCTTCATGGGAATGGATACGACCGAAAATCGGAAAAAGCCGAAAATGGGTCACAGCCTCTCTCAGAACGATGATGAAGCAACTAGAAGAATGGAGGGAAAAAAGAAAAACGGAAAATAGAAAGAAAAAACAGCAGGAATATGTCCCGCCACCGATTATTCTCAAAGAGGAGGTCAAAGACGAGCCTCCACCGAAGCCAAAGAAAAAATCGCAGCCCGTGCAACAGGAATTTCCTCTTCCCGAAATTGGCCTAGGCTATATGCTTCCTTCCCCGTCACTGTTAGATCTTCCGGATAGTGGGCATGTGGAGATCGATAAAGAAACTCTCGACGCGATTGGTCTGAGACTGAAAAGGAAACTGGAGGAGTTGGGCGTCGAGGGACAGGTGAAAAGTGTGCACCCTGGACCTGTTATCACGATGTTTAAATTCGAGCCAGCTGCGGGGGTTAAAGTAAGACGGATCGTTGCCCTTGCAGATGATTTGGCAATGGCGTTGCCCGCGCTAAATGTGAGGATCCTGGCACCGATCCCCGGAGAGTCTGTTGTGGGTATCGAAATACCCAATCCCAGACGCGAGAAAGTTTTTCTTAAGCAGGTCATTGGGAGCGATGATTACCAAAATGCCGAGTCGAAGCTCACCCTGGCATTAGGAAAAGCTATATCTGGGTTTCCCTACTTGGCAGATCTAGCCCGTATGCCCCACCTTCTAATTGCCGGCGCCACCGGAACCGGAAAATCCGTGTCGCTCAACGCGATGATTTTAAGCATTCTATACAAATCGACCCCGCAAGACGTGCAATTCATCATGATTGATCCTAAGATGCTTGAACTCAGCGTCTTTGAAGATTTGCCCCATATGTTGGTTCCCGTGGTTACCGATCCAAAAAAGGCTGCATCTGCCTTGTTCTGGGCCATGGATGAAATGGACCACCGTTATCGGCTCATGAGGGATAAAGGAGCAAGAAATATCGATCACTATAACCAAATATTGAAGAAGCGTGTCATCGATCAGAAGGAACAGGACCAGGGTGAAGAAAACGGCGAGATAGGTGGAAACCTTGAGGGGCAAAAACCTTTACGGCATGAACACCTTGCTCGTATCGTCATAATCGTGGATGAGTTGGCTGATCTGATGATGTCTGTTCGCAGAGATATCGAGGAATACATTACACGTCTGGCTCAGAAAGCCAGGGCAGCGGGGATACACATGATTTTGGCAACCCAGCGTCCATCCGTCGATATTATAACCGGACTGATCAAAGCCAATTTTCCAGCCCGGATCTCATTCCAAGTTACCTCGCGAGTCGACTCTCGCACGATCCTGGATTCCATCGGCGCGGAGCGGCTGCTGGGAGACGGCGACATGCTCTTTTTGCCTCCCGGGACCGCTCGGATCACTCGGATTCACGGCGCCTATGTGTCGGATCAGGAGGTCCGTAAGGTTGTCGAGTTCATTAGGCAGCAAGCAAAGCCCCGATACCGGCCTGAGGTCTTTGACGCGAAAAAGGAGATCGAAGCTGCCAACGGAGATGATGATTACGACGAAATGTATGACCAGGCCGTGGCGATAGTAGCGGAGGAGCAGCAGGCATCAATATCCATGATTCAACGAAGGCTTAGGGTGGGCTATAATAGAGCTGCGCGGATGATTGAGCAGATGGAAAGGGATGGGGTGGTTGGGCCATCGGATGGGGCCAAACCTAGAGAGGTCTATGCGCGGAAGCTGGATGGATAAAAGGCGAGTGTGGCTTTTCTCGGTGCCGCTCCTGTGGCTCCTCTGTGTTACCGGCACGGTGCCGGGAGCAACGCCGGAAAAGGATGAGCCGAAACGCGAGGCGGTCGTCGTCGAACGTTTGCAGAGGAGTCAAAGCGTGGGGCAAAGACTATTTCAAAAGACCAGGAAAGATGCTATGGCGTTATGATGAGCCCAAGGGCCAATGGGTCTTGGCAGACGGCAAAAATCTCTACCTCTATCAGCCTGAGCAGTCCCAGATCATCAAGAGCCCGCTTCAAAACGCTTTCCGCTCGGATATTCCACTCTCCTTTCTGCTCGGGTTGGGCGAGCTGAAACGGGATTTCAAGGTGACGCTGAAGGGACAGGAAAAAGGACATTACGTTTTGCAGCTTAGACCGAAGGGAGAGCAGTCGGGACTCGGTGAGGTTGAGCTCGGAGTCGACCGACAAGTTTTTGATGTCCTCTGGGCGCGCGTCCGCGACGCCGTAGGCAACGTCACGACGGTCCGCTTTTCCAACACGAGAAAGGGGATAGGCTTAAAAGACTCTCTCTTTCGCCTGCAGGTTCCCGACGGCGTGGACGTAGTGGAACTAGGATCTTAACCGATGAGGGAAAAGATCAGCATTATCAGCCTGGGCTGCGCCCGCAACCTGGTGGACTCGGAGGTGATGGCGGGCCTTCTACGACAGGGACCTTACGAGGTGGTCTCGGAGCCGTCGCACGCCCAAATCGTCTTGGTCAACACCTGTAGTTTTATCGATGCGGCCAAGGAGGAATCGCTCGATGCCATCTTGGAGGT
The DNA here is from genome assembly GCA_016193385.1 of Deltaproteobacteria bacterium. Next base: position 13,468 of record JACPSF010000072.1, on the reverse strand, counting down.
CTCGCGCCTGAAAGAGGACGGCAAGCTGCGAACCCTAGTGGTCGCCGGCTGTCTTTCCCAGAGGTATTCCGAAGAGCTGATGCGCGAGCTCCCGGAAGTAGATCTTTTCATTGGCACCGGGGAGGTCCCGCGGATCGTAGAAATTCTCCAAGAGCATCAGCAAAACCAGAGACGGCACTACGTCGGGATTCCCAGCTACCTTTACGACCACGCCACCCCGCGGCGAAGATCAACGCCATCGTTTTGGGCCTATGTGAAGGTGTCCGAAGGCTGTGACCACAAGTGCGCTTTTTGCATTATTCCCAAGCTCCGCGGTCCCCATCGAAGCCGTCCGATCGTCTCCGTCGTCGAAGAAGTGCGGTCGCTGGCCGAAGACGGGGTGAAAGAGATCAACCTGATCGCTCAGGACCTCACCGCCTACGGGCGGGAGCGTCGCGACGGCACGACGCTCTACGGTCTGCTTCGAGAACTCGTTTCGGTGACTGGCATCCAGTGGATTCGGCTTCTCTATGCCTATCCGAATTTTCTCGACGAGTCCTTGCTGAGCCTGATCCGTGAGAACGAGAAGATGTGCAAGTATCTGGACATTCCCTTCCAACATGTCAGCGCGCGCATTCTGAGGCGGATGCGGCGTGGAAAAAGCGGCAGCGCCGTGGGCGAAGCGCTGACTAGGCTACGACAGGCTATCCCCGAGCTTACCCTCCGCACGTCTCTGATTGTGGGCTTCCCCGGAGAAACCAAAGAGGACTTCCAGGAACTATTGGATTTCGTTCAGGAGGCGCAATTCGATCGCTTGGGAGTGTTCAAGTACTCCATAGAGGAAGGAACAGCGGCGGCACTGATGGAAGGCCAGATTTCGGAGGAGTACAAAGAACGGCGCTGGCAGGAGCTCATGGAGGTGCAGGCGGACATCTCGCGACGTAAAAACGAGGCCTTGATTGGCACGATGCACCGGGTTATCATAGACGGGTTTGATCCTGAGACGGCCCGGTTCATCGGCCGAACGCAGGCTCATGCTCCGGAAGTGGACGGGGTCGTCTACGTCGACCCGAGCCCGGCCCGGGCGAAATCCGGGACGGCGTGCCGGCCCGGGGATCTGGTCGAAGTAAAAATAACGCAAGGACTTGACTACGATTTAATTGGTGAGATACTGGATGCCTAAATCTGATCCCCGTAAGGATGCCAAAGTGAGAAAAGAGTTCCTGAAGAAGGCTGAGGAAACACTTCTCGAAACCAAAAAGCAGTTGCTGCGAGAGATCCAGGAACGGGTCAAAGAAGAGACCGAGGGCAGCAAAGACGAAGGGCGGGATACCTACGATCTCGCGAGCGACGAGAGGGACCGAGAAATCAACTTCATCCTCAGCGATCGGGAGAGAGAGAAGCTGCTCGCCATCGAGGAGGCCTTGCAGCGCATTAAAGACAAAACCTACGGGATGTGTGAGTGCGGCTGCGATAATTGTGAGGGTGAGATTCAGCTCGGACGCCTCAAGGTGCTTCCCTTTACGCGCTTGTGCGTGAAGTGCCAGGAGGAAACGGAGCGGGAAAACAAGATGCAGAAGAAATTCGAAGACGAGAGAAGCTACCGCAAGCTTGCCATCACAGATATCGAGGAGGAAAACTTCTAACCGTATCCCCCGCGTTGCTCTGCTTCCGGACAACCGTTCCGCCCAACCCCTCGCCTCTAGCAGATTGCTGAAAAAGCCTCCGTTCACCCTTCGACACGCTCAGAGCCTGTCCTGACCTTGACGAAGGAGCGAACGGAGCAAGTGTTGAAAACATTGACGAATTTCCGTTCTGCTGAGGCTCTCGAAGCATGAAAATCACTTTTTCCGTAGCCTGCTAGAGAAGCGGACGGCGTATCCGTTCTTCCCCCAGAACGAAAAACAAGATAGCCGCGGTTACCAGGACGGCGATCAGCGTGGCGATGGCGGCTTTAGTCGTGTCCAGCTTGTGGCCTTTTTCCGTCCCGAGAAAGATGAGGTAAAAGCCGTACAAGTACGCGAATACCCCCAAGACGGGAATCCACGCCAGAGCCAGACAGGCTCCCGCATAGGCGCATACGCGCAAGGTCCCCTCGTAGTCCCCTTCCCCCTGGAAGAGAAACTGGCAGGCCAGCATCAAGATGCCAGGCCCAAAGATGTAGGTGAGAACGATCAAAAACAACGCATCTACACCCTCGACCAATCCGCTCACAATGACCTTGAGGACGAAATAAACCAGCCCGCAAATACTCAAGAAGATCAAGGGATTTTCGAAGCCGCCGGAGGTCGGCATCTCGCGATAAAAATTGCGAGGATCCAACATGACCTTGCGCCAGATCTGGACAAAGGCCTTGGGTCCTCCCTGGAAGGTAAACTCGGAGTCGCTCATACGCCCTCCCGCGGATCTACTGGCTGATGGGGGCACCAAGCGAGAAGAGGCACGCCCCGATTTAAAAAACTGGACGGCGGTTAACGGATTATTCGCCGCCCTTGGCTCGAATAAACTGCATCTTAGTAACGATCTTCTTGTCCTCGCTGCCCTGGTACTCCACCTCCGCGGACGAGCCCAGGCCCACTTCACTCATCTTGACGTCTTTGGGCTCCAACGCCGTCACCTTAGTTTTTTCATTGAAGTCCAGAGTAATGAGCTTGCCTTCCTTGGTAACCAGGATCATGTAATTCTTCTCCAGGTCCAAGAGCCCCACATCCCCCTTTGCCTTCTCGGCTTTTTTCTTCTCCTGAGCCATCAGCGGCGATGCCAAGCTCAAGGAAAGTAAAAGAGCTACAGCCACGAACACCGACCTGCGCTTCATAGTCGCTCCTCCTTTAGTCGCCTTTTCAGCGGGAAAATAACCCTGGAGCAGAACCTGTGCAATACGAAAAAGGTAGGTTTTTTGCTTCGCGACAGTCGTTGCAAGACATTTTGTAGGACTCCGGTCGTAGCGAACGGAGTAAAGCGAAGCCGACACAAACCCGTTGGCTTTCGCCTCAATTTTAGGGTAACTTACCCGGAGTTTAGGGCCGCCGTCAGGGAGGATAGTCATATGGTCCCGATCAAAGTCGTCATTGCGGACGACCACACCCTTTTCCGCGAAGGACTGAAGCGGATCCTGTCTCTCGAAAAGGATGTGTTTGTGGTGGGAGAGGCCTCTCGGGGAGATGAGGTCGCCAAAGTTGTGGAGCGAACCAAGCCGGACGTCCTGCTGCTCGATCTCAAGATGCCGAAAGGGGACATGGTCCAAACTCTCCTTGAGGTGCGGGATAGAAACCCCACGACCAAAGTGTTGGTGCTCACCGCTTTTTCCGAGGACGAAAACATCCTCAATGCCGCCAAGGGAGGAGCCAAAGGATACGTCCTCAAGGGCGTTTCTTCTCTCACGCTGCTCCAGGCGATCAAAACCGTTCATGGGGGCGGCCTCTGGATCGACAAGGAGCTACCTTCCGCTGACACCTTCGAAGAGATTGCTCAAACGCAGTCCGTCTCCTATGAGAGCGAACCGGCCAACGACGCGGTCAAAAGTTTAACTAAGCGGGAGCTAGAAATCTTGAGGCTGGTGGCGGAAGGTCTGACCAACGAGGAGATCGGGAAAAGGATCTTCATCAGCGAAAAGACCGTCAAGACGCATCTGACCAACATCTTTGACAAGCTTAAAGTGAACAACCGCTTCAAGGCCGCGCTCCTCATCATGGGTCGGCACCCCGAAGCGGCAGCGCCGTTAGTGGCGCGAAACGAAAAAGAACGATAAGAAGAAGATCTGGCGCGCCGCCACATAGGCCCTGGCTTCTTTGGAGAGGCAAACCATGACCCCGGAAGAGCAGTGGCTCTGGCAAAAAGAACGAGTCCTGGCGTGGGTTAGGTTCGGTTTTTCCCTTGCGGCCCTGCTCGTCATTCAGCTCAACCCGCAACGGTTGGCAAGTTTCCCTCTGCTCTCTCACATCTCTCTCTTTTCCTTTTTCATCTACAGCCTGCTCATCGTCATTCTTATCCGAAGAGACAGGCTGGACTCTCAAAAGATCGGGCTCCTGACGACGTGCCTCGATCTTTTATGGATCTCCTTGATCGTGTTGTCCACCGGAGGCTCGCGAACCCCTTTCTTCGCTTTTTACCTCTTTCCCGTCATCACGGGGGGCTCGCGCTATGGCATCAAAGGGGGACTCATCGTGGCGTTACTCGGAGTCGCCTCGTACGGCTTCATCCGCTTCTCCATTGTTCACGCAAACCCCTTGGGAATCGATACCTTTATCATCCGTAGCATCTACCTCCTGGTACTGGCCTACATCTTCGGCTTTATCAGCGAATTCGAAAGAAAGCAGAACCAAAAACTCATGGCCCTTTACAAAACCGCCAATGAGGTGGCGACGCATCAGGAGCGACGGCGGATCGCCCGCGAACTTCACGATCGCTTACTCCAGGTTCTGGCAAGCTTGACCGTTCGCCTTGAGACATGCCGCAGGCACCTGATCAAGAGCCCTGAGGAGCTCAGCCGCGAGCTTGAGTTAATGGAGCGGGCCAGTCGAAGCTCGATGGAGGAGATCCGGAGATTTCTTGCGGGAAAAGACGGTCAGGATTTTACGCCTGGGACCCTGACCGAAAAACTAAGAGAGGAGATGCACTTCCTGCGTGACGGTCTGGGATTGCGCGCCGTGCTGGAGAGCGACCCGGAGAATCTGACTCTCCCGTCCCGAGTCGAGGAGGAAATCTACTATGTCCTAAGGGAAGGACTGAGAAATATTGCCCGGCACTCCCACGCGTCAATGGCTCAGATCCTGCTGACAGAGCTGAAAGGAGAAATTCACGGGTCTTTGAAAGACGATGGCGTGGGGTTTGACGTGTCTGCGGCAAGGAATGGCGACGGGTTCGGGTTGGTCGCCATGGATGAACGAATCCAGAAGCTCGGCGGGCGACTCGCTATCCAGGAGAAAGTGCACCGGCGGAATACCGACACGATTAGATCGTGCCACTTGTTGTTCCGCTACCGGCGTTATCTGGAAGGATCTTAAGGCTCGGGCCCCGAGCAGGTCGGAACCCGAGCCCATGAGAACAGAGATAGCTTGGCCTAATCGCCGCCCTTTGCCTGCAGAAATTCAATACTTGACAAGCTCTTCTTATCACCTTTTTCCGTGTATACAATCGACGCGGAAGAACCAAGGCCAATATCGTTCATCTTGGCTTTCTCTCCCTTAAGGACCGTCACCTTGGTTTTCTTGTCGAAATCGAGAGTGACTAGTTTCCCTTCTTTGGTGACCAAGATCATGTAGTTCTTTTCCAGATCCAGCAGGCCCACGTCACCTGATGCCTTCTCTGCTTTCTTTTTCTCCTGAGCAGATACGGGGGAAACCAAAACAAAAGAGAGAAAAACGGCAAAAATACCCAATAGGATCGATTTCATTTTCATTGTTCCTCCTGACCGTTGGAATAATCGGATGCGCCCGGGCAGGCTCATTCGCCACCCTTCGCTGCTTTGTATTCAATCTTGGATATAATTTTTTTGTCTCCCTTACTTTGATATTCAACACTCGCGGCGGACCCCAATCCAACATCTTCCATTTTAGAGGGTGTCGGGACAATTTTGGTTACGTTGGTCTTGTCGCTAAAATCGACCGTAATGAGTTTGCCCTCCTTGGTGACAAGGATTATGTAGTTCTTTTCCAGGTCCAGCAACCCTACATCACCCTTCGCCTTTATGGGTTTCGCCTTCACTTCAGCCGGTTTCTCCGCTGGCGCGGCTTTCTTTGCCTCAGCCATCTGTGGCGCCGCAGGAGCTGGCGGCTTCGCCGGAGCTGCCTTCTCCTGTTCCAGAGCACAGGAGGAAAGCGCTAACAGCGTACAGAAAAAAGATATGACGGTAAGCGAAACTAAGCTTTTCATATCGACCTCCAGTTTATCTAAACAGCTCTAGGGCTCAGGTATTAGCTAGACCTACGACTCAAGGCCTATACTTTAAATACTCATTGCTTGTCAAGCGGAAAATGGGTAAGGGTAGGGAAGAGTTAGAGACCCGGCTTTCCAGCCTTGACGACAAAGCGGTCGCGGCGGTTCCTCTTCCAGCATTCTTCCGTCTTTTCCCGGCACACCGGTACCTCCTCGCCGTAGCTTTTGGTCGATAACCGTCTCGCCGAAACCCCCAGCGTCACCAAATAGTCCTTGGCTGCCTGAGCCCGCTTCGCGCCAAGCGCCAAGTTGTATTCGTTGGTCCCCCGCTCGTCTGCATGGCCCTCTACCTCCACCTGCGCCGAAGGATTCCCCTTCAGCCAGTCGGCATTGGCCCTAAGGGTTGTCCGTGCATCCGGCCGGAGATCGTACTTATCAAAATCAAAATAGATCTCCTTCAGCGGACCGCCGGTTGGAGCCTCACCCCGGCGTAGCGCCTCAAGACTTGAAGGTGTTTTTGATTCACCGGCCGGCACCTTGCTAGGCTTGCCTCCGTCGGACTCTCTTGCCAGAGTAGGCTTAGATGGGGAACTCACCTCAGGTTTGGTCGTGGCAGGCGGAGCACAACCGTTCAACACAAGAAAAGAGAAAAACATTAACCCGGAGAGCACCGCACTTAGCCGATAAGCCATCTTTTTTTCCTTTCACGGGGTTATAATGATATGCCGCATTCAAGATGCTTCTTACATCTTCCCCCAAAGACTGTCAATCTAAAGTCGTAATTTAGGTATGGCCTCAGTCTCTGACGACTCTGCTATCGTGCTAGGGTCCCTTGCCTGGATAGCAGAATGGGCACCGACTCTCGAAGAAGGGCAGCCAGGATACGGGTATAAGCTTCGCGGGCCTCACTCGTCATAAGAGCTTTTTCGCTCGGCAGCTCAAAGTGCAAACTCTTCTTGGCCACGCCCAAAATGCCCTCGGTCTTGGCTGCCCATGCGCTAATCTCGACTTCATCAAGGGGCTCTATGAGGAGTTCAACGGCCGGGACAAGAAAATGCCTTTTCAGGGTTTGGTCCCGGATCTCACGGTAGATCTTCTTGACGATCTTGGCTTCCCTCCGGGAGACGCCTACTGTGGCCACCTGGATTTTGCTGTCCGTATTGTACTGATGGACATCGACGTAGAGCTTTAAATCTCCAGCAGAGGCCTCGAATACCAGATCCTTGAAGATGCGGTATACCTGTCTGGCCCGCAGGCTATAGAACTCCAGGTCCTCTGAGGTGAACGTTTTTTCCGTCGGCCGGTTGACATTGATCCGCCATCCCCCAGCCTCCGTCGGTGTGAACCCCTTGGCAATGACCGCGGCGATTCCGGTTCGATAGGCGAGGCGCTTCACCATCTCAGCAGTGTATTCATCAAAACTCCCGTGAGGCGCGCCAATGACAATTCCCGAAAGCCGCTTTCTCGACTTCACCAACTCGAACTTTCCCAGGTCCGTCTGCTTCACTTGAATTTGCGGCAGTCCGAGAGGGTTTTCCCGCAAGAGGTGGATAGCTTGATTAATCCACCGGCATAAGATCTCGGTGTAAAGTTCTTCATCGGATTCGGCAGGCCCGGGTTGAGGCAATCGGACATTCATACCCTTCACGGCGACCAAAAGGACTCCGTGGTGCTTCACGCCGGAGACGCGCCAGGAAATTTTGTCCAGCGGCTCTATCATCATCTTGAGCCTGGGGGCTGACTTTTTTGCAGTGAACTGATCGCGGATTTGAGCGTAGGCCTGTTTGAGAGCCACCGCCTCTTCAAAGGTCATGCCGCTGGTCGCGACTTCAATCCGATCCGCTACCTCCTTATCGCTGGACCTGTGGACTCCTATGTAGAGGTCTGTCTCTCCTTTGGCCGCTTTGCGCAGAACCTTTCTATATTCCTTGAAAACACTCCCGCGCGGCGAGGTGCTCCAGGACATCGGGTAGGGGCGTGATCTCACGACAGGCTGGCTTACGCCAAGTCGCTTAGATTTGAACCCGTAGGCGATCACCAACCCCGCCCCTGTTAGGTCACTGATCGCTTCGGCGAGTTTATCCGAATGACGGTCCGTTCTTCCGTGCGGAGCGCCAATGACGATTCCTTCCATACCACTGACAGGTTCTCGAAATTCAAAACTCCCCAACCCCTGGATCTCTTCATGCTGAACAGGTCTGGCAAGCGCGCAGGCATTTAGAACGACCAAAGAGAAGAAGAAAAAGGGCTGAACGTTCATGGAACGGAACTATCCGATGAGAGAGTGAGATGTCAACCGCAACAATCCTTTTGGGAAAAAATGCGAGCCTTTTCTTACCTTGAGCTGGGATCAACTCTCGGCTAAACTGTTACTAATTTTATGCTGGCCAAACGCATCATTCCCTGCCTGGATGTCAAAGCGGGCCGCGTGGTGAAGGGGGTTAACTTTGTCGGCCTACGCGATGCCGGCGATCCGGTGGAAATCGCCCGCCTCTACGATCGCGAGGGCGCCGACGAGCTTTGCTTCTTGGATATCACCGCCTCGCATGAAAACCGCGAGATTATTCTCGACGTCGTGGGGCGCACGGCAGAGCAGGTCTTCATGCCGCTCACGGTCGGTGGGGGCATCAACAAACCGGAAGACATACGCAAGCTCCTGAATGCCGGAGCCGATAAGGTCTCGATCAACACGGGGGCTGTGGCGCGGCCCGAATTCGTCCGCGAGGCGGCGGAGAAGTTCGGGAGCCAGTGCATCGTCGTCGCTATTGACGCCAAACGGGACGACGGCCGCTGGGAGGTTTATACCCACGGCGGGCGGCAACCCACGGGGATCGACGCCTGCGAATGGGCGGAACGGATGGCGACCTATGGGGCGGGCGAGATCCTGCTGACGAGCATGGACCGGGACGGCACCAAAATGGGCTACGACCTGGAACTCACCCGTGCCGTCGCGGAGCGGGTCACCGTCCCCGTCATCGCTTCCGGCGGGGTCGGAACTCTCGAACACATCTATCAAGGATTCACCATCGGCAAGGCGAGCGCCGCCTTAGCCGCGTCGATCTTTCATTACGGCGAGTTCACGATCGCGCAGTGCAAGACGTACCTGCACCAGAGAGGCATACCGGTGCGCCTTACCCGTTCATGATTACCACTCTCCCCAGAGTCGATCCAGGCGCACTGAAGACAACCCTTCAACATATCATTGGCGAAAGGAGCCCTTTCAGCGGCCAGCGCCATCTCGCCGCTGTGGAAGCCTATATCGAGAGAGAGTTCAAAGCCTACGGTCTCACCGTGGAAAGAGACGCCTTCACACATTGGGGAAGGAGCTATCGCAATATCATCGCTCGCACGGGGCCGGCCCGCAGCCCTTCCCTCGTCATCTTGGGGGCCCATTTCGATTCGGTGGAAGGAAGCCCGGGAGCCGACGATAATGCCAGCGGGGTTGCGGTCCTCCTCGAGGCGGCACGAATCCTCGCGCGGCACAATCTCGGATCCCAGGTGCTGTTTTGCGCCTTCAACTTGGAAGAGCTGAACATGGTCGGTAGCAGCCATTTTGCCCGCAGGCTCAAGGCACAGCGGGCCAAAATAAGCGCTATGGTCTCCTTAGAAACGGTAGGATTCACCGACGTCCGCCCAGGGGGCCAGAAATACCCGCTTGGGCTTCGCTGGTTTTATCCGGATCACGGGAATTTTATCGGGGTGATAGGCAACTGGCGCTCCAGCCTTCTTCTCAAGCGTTTTTCTTCGCATATGCGCCGTGTGCCACAACTCGCCGTGGAGACCCTGACAGTTTTAGGAAACGGCTTTCTTCTGCCACAGGTTCGCTTGAGCGACCATGCACCCTTTTGGGATCTTGGGTATCCGGCGCTGCTGGTGACCGACACGGCTTTCTTCCGCAATCCCCATTACCACGCGCCCTCCGATACCCTGCAAACCCTCGATCTCGACTTTATGGCAAGCGTCTGTCAGGGCGTGGTCTTAGCGGTGCTCGGCGGTCTATAGAAACGCGCCCGCTTGCGCTCGGGGTCGAAAAACGGGAGCTTCACCACCGCCGCCTTTACTTTTTTTCTTTCGTCTTCCACGGTGACTTCCATGTTCAACGATGCGCGCGCCACGGCGTAGTCCCGCTCCACGATCGCCAGGGCAATATACTTTTTCAGCGCGGGGGACCAGCCGCCGGTCGTCGCCCTGCCAACCTGCCTGGTGCCTCCAAATACCGGGATCCTCGCCCTCCAGGCGGCGCCGGGAACTTGGGCGGGGAGCCCTGCTTCGTCATAAAGACGCTCCAAGTCCTCCCAATCGATCTCCAGGCCCACAAGAGCGCTCGGAGAACCCTGCTCGTTTTCTCGGACCAGGGCCGCGCGCCCAACAAAAAACTCCTTCTCCAAGCTCACGGTCCAACCCAATCCGATCTCAAAGGGCGAGGATTTCTGCGCCGGGATCAGCGCCTTCTCGGCCCCGATATAGTCCACCTCGATGAGCACAAAACCAGCCTCCAGGCGCGCCATGTCCAAAGCTAACATACCCGCCGGGGTCAAGCCGTAGGGCCGTCCCGCCTGCATGAGCAGATCCCAGAGCTGCTCGGCGCGAGTCGCCGGAATCCAAACTTCGTATCCCAAATCGCCCGTATAGCCCGTGCGGGAGATCATGGCGGGGACCCCCGCGAGGCTGGCCGATGTGAGGCGGAAGAAGTTCAACCGGTCGATGTCGGCACCCGCGACGTTCTTTAAGATGTCACGGGAGGTCGGTCCCTGCAGGGCCAGGGCCGCGATGGGCTCGGAGACCTCTTCGATCTGGACCTCCAAGCCGGCTGCGTTAATCTGCAACCATCGCAAAGACGGGTCCGCCAGATGCATGCGAAAGTGGTTCTCCCCGAGACGAAAGACGGTCCCGTCCTGAATGACTTTCCCCTCTTCGTCGCAAAGACAGGTATAGATAACCTGTTGGACTGCGCATCTGGCCGCATCCCGGGTAATGACGCGATTGACCAACCGCAGCGCGTCTCTCCCCTGGATCTCGTACTTATACAAAGGGGAAATATCGATGAGCCCGGCGGCGTTTCGGATAGCGTGGTATTCATGCTCGTGGAGGACTTGATAGGAGCTCGCCGCAAAATAGCCGGACCAGTTGCGCCAGTTGAGACTCAGGCACAACGCCGAAGTGCGCGAGTGAAACGGCGTGCCAATGGGCATAGACTATCCCAGACCTCCTCAAGCGTTGACTTATGCCAGAAAATTACAAAAAATGCCGCCTGAAGCAAACCGCGCGATGAATAAGATCTACGATGCCATCGTGATTGGCGCCGGCCACAACGGCCTGACCGCCGCGGCGTACCTGGCCAAAGCCGGCAAAAAGGTCTTGGTGCTGGAGCGGCGCCACCTCGTGGGCGGGGCTACCGTAACCGAGGAGATCTTTCCCGGTTTCAAATATTCGGTGTGCTCTTACGTGGTGAGCCTCCTGAGGCCGGAGATCATTCGCGAACTCGATCTCCCGAGCTGCGGTCTCTCCATCATTCCTCTGGACAGCACTTTCACACCCTTGCCTGATGGGAACTATCTCGCGCGCTGGGGCGATCATGCCAAGACCCGAAGGGAGATCATGCGCCATTCCCCAGTGGACGCCGAGGCCTACGACCAATTCGGTCAGTTGATGGTTCAAATGGCCCGGGCCGTCAAACCTCTTTTGGGAGTCGTGCCTCCGGATCCGACCTCGTTAAGCCCGGGCGAGCTCTTCCGACTCGCGAGCTTGGGCAAAGGGTTTCGCCGCCTCGGGCGGAAATTTTCTTATGACCTGGTGAAGCTCATGACGATGAGCTCGGCGGACTATTTGAGCGAGTGGTTCGAAACCGAGGCGCTCAAGGCAACGATGTCCGCGAGCGGTATCATCGGCACGTTTCTCGGCCCCCGCTCACCGGGCACCGCCTATGTCCTTTTGCACCATTACATGGGTGAGCTTGATGGCAGCTTTCGCTCCTGGGGGCTTCCCCGCGGCGGCATGGGAAGCGTGAGCGGAGCCATAGCTCTTTCCGCCCAACGCCATGGCGCCGAGATCCGTACCCATGCCGAGGTGGCTCAGATAGTCATCAAGGACGGACGCGCCGAGGGAGTCGTGCTTCGCGAAGGGGACGAAATTCGCGCCCGGCTCATCGTTTCCGGAGCGGATCCTAAGCGGACTTTCTTACGGCTGGTCGATCCGCGCCATCTCGACTCCGATTTCGTGACCGAGGTGCGACAGATCAAAATGCGGGGTTCCTCAGGCAAAGTTAACCTGGCTCTGGACGCGCTGCCTCAGTTCACCTCGCTTCCGGGTGAGGGCCCGCACCTGCGCGGAGCGATCTCCATCAGTCCGTCCATCGATTATCTGGAGCGCGCCTACGACGACGCGAAATATGGCCGCTTCTCCCGCAGGCCCTACCTCGACATCGCCATCCCCTCGACCCTCGACCCATCCATGGCTCCGCCGGGAAAGCACGTCATGTCCATCTTCGTCCAGTACGCTCCGTACCACATCAAGGACGGAACGTGGCCGGAGCAGCGCGAGGCCTTCGGTGATATGGTCATCGACACGCTGGCCGAATACGCGCCGAATTTAAAAAATATCATTCTCCACCGTCAGGTTCTCACGCCGTGGGATCTGGAACAGGAGTTTTCCCTCACGGAGGGAAATATTTTTCACGGGGAATTGACCTTGGACCAGCTCTTTTTCCTACGCCCCCTTCCCGGCTGGGCGCGATACCGCACGCCGATCAAGAACCTTTATCTTTGCGGCGCGGGGACTCATCCCGGCGGCGGCGTGATGGCAGCCTGCGGCAGGCTCGCCGCGCTGGAGATCTTGAAAGACTGGAAAAGGGGAAGGATTTAACATTGAAACGAATCGCCCTTACTGTCGTCTAAAATATCAGCGATAGGTAGGGCAGAAAGGAACAGGGGAGTTGCCCCTCCTTCGAGGGTAAAGGATCTGCCTGCGGCGAGCTCAGTCGAGCTGCCCGAGTATAGGCCTGTCTGCGTGCGGGCACGGACAGGCTGCCCGCAGGGCTTTGTGGCTACTGATCGGCTCATGACCGTCCCATGGCCCACCGCCAGCCTGCACACTGGCTCACTCTCTCTGGTGGCTTTTGCCCTTTACAATCCGCATAGCCAGCGGTAAATTCGCGCTACGCGGTTTAGTCCAACCTGTCTGCGTGCGGCAATGCACAGGCAGGCACGTTTTATCCCCAATGCGGCTGAGGGGATACTGTCGAAATTTCCTTCCTCATAGGCATACAAGGGATAAAACGCTATACTTTAGCCGTCCCATATGACTCCAGGAATCTTCATTGATGACTTTGAACGGACAGAGTGGAGCGACGGCATTTATTCCACCCTTGGCCGGGCTCTGACGCTTGCCGCTCACTTCGAGAGCTGTTGTCGCAGCCTTGCCGAGATTCTTCATCTTAAGTTCGGTCAACGCGAAATCTTCGAGTCGGAAGAGCCTATGAAGGAGTTTCTTAAAAAACTTCATGACCGTCCTCTAAACAAGCACATCTCCAAGTTTGCCCCGTCGGAAGACGATTTCCGCCGCCTGATGGATAAAGCGCGATTCGCGCGCAATGAAATTGTTCATGAGATTCCAGTAG
>JACPSF010000214.1 GCA_016193385.1 Deltaproteobacteria bacterium | reverse complement strand
CCAGTCGTGTCGATGAGCTTTATGAAAAAGCTTACGGGAGAGGCTCCGGGTATCGCGAAGCAGGGAAAGAGATTCTGACCTTTAGAGTGACGGCCGTAGGAGTATTGAAAAAGCCGAAAATTCAATCGGTCTCGATGAACAAGGGCGCCAACCCAGAGGTCGCCGTAAAAGGGAAAAGGGAGGTTTATTTCGAGGAGCGGAAGGATTTCGTCTCGACCCACATATATGATTTTGAAAGACTCGTGCCGGGAACGGAGTTCTCCGGTCCGGGGATTATCGAAACTCCTGTGACCACCATTGTTGTGAATCCCAACGACCGCGCGATGATCGACGAATTTCTCAACGTGAGGATTCTCGCCGGGGCGTAGGAGGCAATCGGGATGTTAGTTTCAAGCAGCGTTGATCCGGTCACATTTGAAATTCTGTCCCACAGGCTTCATCAGATAACCCTCGAGATGGGGACCACCCTGGAGCGAGTGGGAGGCACGGTCAATACGACGCAAATGCACGACTACATGGCTGCCCTTTATCTGCCTAATGGGGATGTCCTGTCGGCCGGGGAATCCATGGCCCGGCACGCAGCCTGCGCAGGGTTCGCTGTGAAAAGAATTGTCGAGAGATTCGAGAGAAACGGAGGTATTTACCCTGACGATGTCTTTTTGCTCAATGATCCCTATCTCGCGGCTATACACCAGTCGGATATTTATATGGTGTCGCCGATACATTACAGAAATCAACTTATGGGCTGGAGCGCGACCTTCGTTCACGTTATGGACATCGGAGCCATGTCTCCCGGTGGAAACTCTCCTGGGGCCACGGAGATCTGCCACGAGGGGCTGAGAATTCCGGGACTCAAATTGGTCGAAGGAGGTAAACTGCGACAAGACGTATTCGACACGCTCATCAATATGACACGTCAGCCGGTGATGGTGGGGCTGGACCTAAAGTGTGAAATCGCCGCTAACAATGTCGCGAAGGCCAGGATGCAGGAAATGTTGGAGCAGTATGGGCCACAATTGATTACCTCTGTCTCCTCCGAAATGATCCGACACTCGGAGTCCATCTTAAAGAGAAGGATTCAGGAAATTCCGGACGGCGTCTGGACGGACAGCGGTGCCATCCAGACCGACGAAACCTGGAATGTGGTTTTGACGCTCCGAAAAAAAGGCGATCGTCTGATTTTCGATTTTACCGGGAGCGATCAACAGGCCAAAAGGGGTATCAACCTTCCCTATCATGCTACCTTCGGCACCTGCTTTGAAGCTGTTCTCACCACGCTAGGCTACGACCTTCCAAGGAATCACGGGGCTTTTGGCCCCATAGAGGTCATTGCTCCAGAGGGGACAGTGGTCAACGTTCAATATCCTGGGCCGGTTTCCTTGAACACGACCTCCGGAATGAAGACCGTCCAGTATTTATCAAGCTCAGTCTTGATGCAGATGCTAGCAACCAGCGAAAAATGGCAGAGGGAAGTTATGGCCCTTAGCCTTGGCTTTCGGCTCGCCAGGCATGCGGGGGTTAATCAGTATGGTAGGTACTATGTCTCTACATTATTGGACCTCAGCGGGGCTGGTGCGACCTCCTATAGGGACGGGATGTACACCGGAGGATATTTGACCGCTCATAATGTTGAGTGGATCGAATCGAACTTTCCCTTGTTCTATCTGTTTCGGCGTCACATCAAGGATGGCGGCGGGGCGGGGGAGTTCGTTGGAGGATCTGGAGCGGAGGCGGCCCTTGCCCTTCATGATGCGCCGGAAGGTAGGATTAAAGTTATCGCCTTCGGCGTCGCAGGATTAAGAAACTCGGGACAAGGAATTTTTGGCGGCTACCCGGCCGCGCCCAGTTTGCTGGTGCTTCTGGAAGAGTCCAAAGTGCGGGATTTCATCGAAAGGCGGAAGTATCCGAAGGATTTAGCGGATCTTGGGGGACAGCGGAAATTGTTGCCGTATTGCGAGATCGATCTCAAGCCAGACGGAGTTCTCTATATAAGATCCGCAAGCGGCGGCGGGTACGGTGATCCGCTCGAAAGGGATCCCAAGTTGGTCGCTGAAGACTTTAGAAACGGGTTGATTTCTAAGGAAACCGCCGAGGAGATATACGGGGTCATGCTCGATGAGTACAGCATTGTGCCAGACCTAGCCGCGACTCAAGCTCTTCGACTACGCCTTAGGCAAGAGAGGTCCGCATAGGTGGGATGAATCATCCGCTTCGGGAGAACCTGGAAGTTTATACGGACAAGGGAAGCGCATGGATTCGGTGCACCAGGTGCTCTCATGTCCTCTGTCAGCTAGGAGAGAATTGGAGGAGCGTCTGCAGGAGAAGACTTTTACCACCTGCCAAGGGCGGACCGCTGATGAAAGACCTGGCAGGCCATTTTCTGCTTGAGCAGCTCTATTGCCCGGGCTGCGTGGCCCTGCTCAACACTGAATTGGTGGAGGAAAAGAAATATGGAGAAGAAGGGCCGGCCAAACAAGCCAAAGCCTAAGCCCGTTAGCTTAGACGCCCATACTGCGGCTATTGTGGTACTCGATATGAGCGCGCGCTGCCAGGACCCCAAAGAAGTTTGCTCGAAGCTGATGAAGCCTGTGGGCAACTTGCTGGAGCGGGCGAGAGGCCGTCACGTGCCGATCATCTACACGGTTTCCGCCCACACGAGAGGTACCCCCATGCAGGAGGTGGCGTTACCTCTGAAGCGTCGGGACACTGAGCCCGTCATATATCCCGATTCATTTGACAAATTTTTTGGCGGCGAGCTGCAGACATTCCTCACCGAGCGAGGCGTAAAGAATCTGGTAGTTGTCGGTTCCCTAACCAACGTAGCGGTCCTTTACACCAGCTCCAGCGCGGCCCGTGTTTACGGCTACCAGGTCATTTTCCCGCTAGACGGCGTGAATGCCCACTCTAAGTACGAGCACGAATACGCAATCCATCAATTGACCATACTTCCGCGCGACACAAACAAACAGTTTCACTTTACAAAACTCTCCTCAATCAGCTTCCGCACGGGGAAGGGGTGAGGAGAAATTGTGTATCAGAGTCTTAGGCGTTTTACTCCGAAGGAGGTCGGCGCTATGAAGGCAGTCTCGATGGCAGTGATCAGCGTTGTTCTGATTCTGGCAGCGCCCGGCATAAATGTGCGTGCTCAAAAACTCGAGAGGGTGGCTGTCGGCTACGGTTCGATCAGCACGAACTATTTGCCCCTATGGATCGCCAAGGAGGCAGGTATCTTTCTCAGAAATGGTCTGGATGTGGATATGGTCTTTTTTACCTCGTCGCCCACAGCGTTTATGGCTTTGCTGGCAGGAGAGACGGCTATTGCGATCAATCCTGGGCCGGATGTAGTGAATGCCCATCTCCGCGGAGCCGACGTCGTGTTCGTGGCGGGGGGAACGGTAGCTCTGGATTGGTGGCTTGTAAGTCGGCCCGAAATTAAGGGCCCCGAGCTGCTAAAGGGGGGAGCTGTCGGGATCAGCCGGTTTGGGTCTTCCAGT
>JACPSF010000213.1:12046-26302 GCA_016193385.1 Deltaproteobacteria bacterium | reverse complement strand
TGTGGAGAGATCCGGGTCGATAATGAAGCCGTGGACGCGGAGCTCAAGCGGATCGTGGAGAGCACCACGGAGCAGATCGATCTGATCAAGCTGGTCTTCCAGGACAAGATGAACAAGCTCAAGAGCGGAGACGAATTGCCGCCTGGAGTGATCAAGATGGTGAAGGTCTTTGTCGCGATCAAGCGTAAACTCCAGGTCGGCGACAAGATGGCGGGGAGGCACGGAAACAAGGGCGTCATCTCCCGTATTCTGCCGGAAGAGGACATGCCCTATCTGGAGGATGGGACCCCCGTGGACATCGTGCTCAATCCTTTGGGAGTCCCCTCGCGGATGAACGTGGGACAGATCCTCGAGGCCCATTTGGGCTGGGCGGCGCGCAGTCTGGGCCAGCAGATCGGCGAGCAGCTTCACAACGGCCGGCCGGATATGGATACCATTCGCCGCCGGCTCAAGGAGTGTCTGGCCTCGCGTGACATCAATGAGTTCGTCGACGAGGTCAAGGATGCGGACTTGTTGAGGCTGGCCGAAAAGTATCGCAGCGGGGTGCATCTAGCTTCGCCGGTCTTTGACGGCGCGACGCAGGAGGAGACCTTCAACCTGCTGAGAAAGGCTGGGCTTCCCGTGACGGGGCAGGTGACCCTTCACGATGGCCGATCGGGGGAGCCCTTCGGTGAGAAGGTGACCGTCGGAGTTATGTACATCATGAAGCTGCATCACCTCGTGGACGATAAGATCCACGCCCGTTCCACCGGACCCTATTCGCTCGTCACGCAGCAGCCGCTCGGCGGTAAGGCCCAGTTCGGTGGGCAGCGCCTTGGGGAGATGGAGGTCTGGGCGCTGGAGGCCTACGGGGCGGCTTTTACGCTCCAGGAGATGCTCACGGTGAAATCGGACGACGTCATCGGGCGGACGCGCATGTACGAGGCGATCGTGAAGGGCGAAAACCTGCTGGAGCCGGGGTTGCCGGAATCCTTCAACGTGATGATCAAGGAGTTACAGAGCCTCGGGCTGGATGTGGAACTGTTGGAGGAGAAAAGCTGAATGGAGCAGTCGCAGTCGAGGAGTCGGGATCGCAGGCTGAATTCTGAATTGTAGAGGTGGAACTGATGGAAGATCTATTCAATCTCTTTGAAAAACCCAAGAATCCAATAAGCTTCAACGCCATTCGCATTTCGCTCGCGTCGCCGGAAAAGATTCGTTCCTGGTCTCACGGCGAGGTCAAAAAGCCCGAAACGATCAATTATCGGACCTTCAAACCGGAGCGTGACGGGCTGTTTTGCGCCAAGATCTTTGGCCCCACCAAGGACTACGAATGTAACTGCGGCAAATACAAAAGGATGCGCCATCGGGGCGTGGTGTGCGAGAAGTGCGGGGTGGAGGTGATCCAATCGAAAGTCCGCCGGGAGCGGATGGGGCATATCGAGCTGGCGAGCCCCGTGGTTCACATCTGGTTTTTGAAGAGCCTTCCCAGCCGCATCGGCGGCCTGCTCGATATGTCGCTCAAGGACATCGAGAAAATCCTCTATTTTGAGAGTTATGTCGTCACGGATGCGGGTTCGACACCGCTCCATTACAAGGAGCTCCTGACGGAGGCCCGCTACCGTAAGACCCTGGAAGAGCACGGGTCCACCTTTACCGCTCAGATGGGGGCCGAGGCGATCCGCAAGCTTCTGAAGGCCGTCGACGTCGCCAAGCTCTCGGAGGAGCTGCGCCAAGAGATGCGAGAGGCCAACTCCGAGGTGCGGCGCAAGAAGGTGGCGAAGCGGCTGAAAGTTGTTAACGCGTTCAAAAATTCGGGCAACCGTCCCGAGTGGATGGTCCTCGAGGTGATCCCGGTGATTCCTCCGGACCTGCGCCCGCTCGTGCCTTTGGACGGGGGTCGGTTCGCCACTTCGGATCTCAACGATCTCTATCGTCGGGTAATCAACCGCAATAATCGGCTCAAACGGCTTATGGAGCTCAACGCTCCGGATATGATCATCCGCAACGAGAAACGAATGCTGCAGGAAGCAGTGGATGCCCTATTTGACAACGGGCGCCGAGGAAGAGCGATCACGGGGCAGAACCGCCGGCCGCTCAAGTCCTTGAGCGACATGCTGAAGGGCAAGACCGGACGCTTTCGCCAGAACCTGCTCGGAAAGAGAGTCGATTACTCGGGGCGCTCGGTGATCGTGGTCGGTCCGGAGCTCCGCTTGCATCAGTGCGGGCTGCCGAAAAAAATGGCCTTGGAGCTGTTCAAGCCGTTTATCTACAACAAGCTGGAAGAGAGAGGTTACGTCACCACGATCAAAAGCGCCAAAAAGCTGGTGGAGAAGGAGCGGCCGGAGGTTTGGGATATCCTCGACGAGGTGATTCGCGAACATCCCGTATTGCTCAACCGTGCGCCGACCCTGCACCGGCTTGGGATCCAAGCCTTCGAACCGATCCTTATTGAGGGCAAGGCGATCCAGCTCCATCCGCTGGTGTGTGCTGCCTACAACGCGGACTTCGACGGTGACCAGATGGCCGTCCACATCCCGCTCTCTTTGGAGGCCCAGGTCGAGGCGCGCGCCCTGATGATGTCGACCAATAACATCCTCTCGCCGGCCAACGGCAAGCCGATCATCGTGCCCACGCAGGACATCGTTCTCGGGCTCTACTACATGACGCGCGAGCGGCCCAGCGCGAAAGGGACGGGCCAGGTGTTTGCCAGTCCACAAGAAGTGCGTGTCGCCTACGATCAAGGCGAGGTCGAACTTCAGGCGGCGATCACCGTTCGCATCGACGGTGAGCGGGTGGAGACAACGGCGGGCCGAGTTCTCGTCTACGAAGTGGTTCCGCCCGAGATCCCCTTCGGGGAGATCAACCGAGTCCTCAAAAAGAAAGAGCTCGCGAACCTCATCGATATCTGTTACCGCCTGGCGGGGAACAAGGCGACGGTCATTCTCGCCGACAAGCTCAAGGACATCGGTTTCGAGTATGCGACCAAGGCAGGCATTTCCATTGCGATCAAGGACATGGTGATCCCCTCGAGCAAAGAAGAGCTGCTCAAGAAGGCGTACGAGGATGTGCGCGAGATCGAAGAGCAGTACAAGAACGGTCTGATCACGGATGGGGAACGCTACAATAAAGTCGTCGACATCTGGGCTGAGGTGACCGACCGGATCGCCGACGAGATGCTACGCGATCTGGGGACCGAGACAATAACGGATGAGAAGGGACACAAGGTCACGGTTCCGAGCTTCAATCCGATCTTCATGATGGCCGATTCCGGCGCTAGGGGTAGCGAACAGCAGATCCGCCAACTCGCCGGGATGCGCGGCCTTATGGCCAAGCCCTCCGGGGAGATCATCGAAACGCCGATCACGGCCAACTTCCGCGAGGGCCTGACCGTGCTGCAGTACTTCATCTCCACCCACGGCGCTCGTAAGGGACTTGCGGATACGGCCCTCAAGACAGCGAACTCGGGCTACCTCACTCGCCGGCTCGTGGACGTCGCGCAGGATTCCGTGATTTCGGAGGATAACTGCGGCACGCTCGATGGAATCGAGATGGCGCCACTCATGGAAGGAGGCGAGATCATCGAGCCGTTGGGAGACCGCGTGCTTGGCCGGGTGGCCCTGGAAGACGTCAAAGACCCGTTCAGCGGCGAGGTGATCGCGCGGGCCAATCGGGAGATCGACGAGGAGCTGGTCCAGCGCATCGAGGATGCGGGCTTGGAGAGGATCAAGATTCGCTCCGTGCTCACCTGCCAGTCTAAGCGCGGTGTTTGCGTTATGTGTTACGGACGCGACTTGGCGCGAGGTCATATGGTCAACCACGGTGAGGCGATCGGTGTAATCGCGGCCCAATCGATCGGCGAGCCGGGGACCCAGCTCACGATGCGGACCTTCCACATCGGCGGTACGGCCAGTCGACGGGCGGAGCAAACCACTCTGGAGGCCCGTAACGATGGCTTTCTCAAGTTCGTTAATGTGAGTACGGTCATCAATAAGGCTGGCGACCTAGTGGTGATGAACCGCAACGGCGAGGTCGCCATTGTGGATTACCCGGAGGGCGGGGACAAGGGCAGAGAGAGGGAAAGAGAGCGCTACCCCGTGGTCTACGGTGCCAAGCTGAAGAAGAAAGCCGGCGCGAGGATCAAAGGCGGCGAGCTTTTGGCGGAATGGGATCCCTATACCATCCCCATCCTCACCGAGGTCGGCGGAGGGGTCAAGTTCGGCGATATGGTCGAAGGGATTACGATGGAGGAGCGGGTGGACGAGCGCACCGGCCTTTCGACGAAAGTCATCATCGACTTTAAGGACCTGGAGAAGCGTCCCCGCATCTCGATCAAGGATGAGAAGGGGCAGACCGCCCGTTTCTCTCCGACCGCCGAGGCGCGGTATCTCCTGCCGGTCGGCGCCCATATCAACGTGCAGGAGGGGCAATCGGTCTATCCGGGTGATGCTCTGGCAAAAATTCCCCGCGAGACAACCAAGACCAAGGACATCACAGGTGGGCTGCCCAGGGTGGCGGAGCTGTTCGAGGCCCGCAAGCCAAAGGAGTTTGCGGTCATCAGCGAGATCGATGGCGTGGTTTCGTTTGGCAAGGATACGAAGGGCAAGCGAAAGGTGATGATCACCCCGGAAGTGGGTGAGCCGCGTGAGTACCTGATTCCCAAGGGCAAGCATATCAGCGTCCACGAGGGCGATCGCGTCAAAGCTGGGGAAGCCTTGATGGATGGTTCATCTAATCCGCATGACATCCTGAACATCTTGGGAGAGAAGGCTTTGGCAAAGTACCTCGTCGACGAGGTGCAGGAGATTTATCGGCTTCAGGGGGTGCGGATCAACGACAAGCACATCGAAGTAATCGTGCGCCAGATGCTGCGCCGAGTGAGAATCAAAGAGGTCGGCGGTAGCGATTTTCTGGTTGGCGACCAGATCGAAAAGTGGCGCTTCGAAGAAGAGAACCAGAGGGTGATCGCCCAGGGCGTCAAGCCGGCCGTGGCCGAACCCCTCCTCTTGGGCATCACCAAGGCTTCGCTCTCCACCGAGAGCTTTATATCGGCGGCCTCCTTCCAGGAGACGACCAAGGTTTTGACCGAGGCGAGCATTCAGGGCAAGGTCGACGTCCTGAGGGGTCTCAAAGAAAACATCATCATGGGCCGGCTGATCCCTGCCGGCACGGGACTGGCCCGATATTCCAAGGTGGAGCTGGAGGTGGAGGAGCCTGGAGCGGAGGAAGTGGAGGTTCCCCAAGCGGCGGAGGGGTAGGGCTTTGACAAGGTGTGTTTTGTTTGTTAAATTACAAACTTTTGTAGGAATTTTACTTGTGACGAGGAAATCCGTTTTTTCAAGCACCCGGTAGACTATATGCCGACGATTAATCAACTGGTTCGCCACAGTCGGGAAAAGCAGCGGCGAAAGTTTACCGCTCCGGCGCTGGAGGGATGCCCTCAGAAGCGAGGGGTTTGTACCCGCGTGTATACGACGACGCCGAAAAAGCCTAACTCGGCGCTGCGCAAGGTAGCCCGAGTCCGCCTGACCAATGGGATCGAGGTGACGTCCTACATTCCCGGCGTGGGCCATAACTTGCAGGAGCACTCGGTAGTGTTGATCCGGGGCGGTCGCGTGAAGGATCTGCCTGGGGTCCGCTATCACATCATCCGCGGCACCCTGGATTCGATCGGGGTGCAGGAGCGACGGCAGAGCCGCTCCAAGTACGGGGCTAAAAAACCAAAGTAGGGCGATATGCCACGCAAAGGAGAAGTAAAGAAGAGAGAGGTTTTGCCGGATCCCAAATACGGGGATAAGCTCGTGGCGAAGTTTATCAATACCGTCATGAATGGCGGCAAAAAGAGCGTGGCCGAATCGATCTTTTACCGCTCTCTCGCTTTTATGGGGGAGAAGACCAAGGAGGATTCTTTGGTGCTTTTCAAGCGGGCCGTGGACAACGCCAAGCCCGTGCTCGAGGTGCGGTCCCGGCGCGTTGGGGGCGCAACCTATCAGGTCCCGATCGAGGTCCGGCCGCAGCGACGCTTGTCACTTGGGATGCGCTGGCTGGTCCAGGCGGCGCGGCTGCGCGAGGGCAAGTCGATGGAGGAGAAACTGGCTGCAGAACTGATCGATGCCGCTAACAATCGGGGGGGCGCGATCAAGAAGAAGGAAGATACGCATCGGATGGCCGAAGCCAACCGGGCCTTTGCCCACTACCGTTGGTAGTTCGGCTCAAGGAGTTCACAGCTGATTGAAGGAGGCGGTATGACCGCCTCCTTTTTTTCCCGGTTACGAGGGAAAATGGCAAGGATTGTCACATTAGATAAGACCCGCAACATTGGCATCATGGCCCACATTGATGCGGGCAAAACCACGACGACCGAGCGGATCCTCTACTACACGGGCATTACCTACAAGATCGGTGAGGTCGATGAGGGCACTGCGACCATGGACTGGATGGTGCAGGAGCAGGAGCGGGGAATCACGATCACCTCAGCGGCGACGACCTGCTTTTGGCGCGATCACCGGATCAACATCATCGACACGCCCGGGCATGTGGACTTCACGGTCGAAGTCGAGCGTTCCCTGAGGGTTCTTGACGGGGCGATCGCGGTCTTCTGCTCTGTCGGCGGCGTGGAGCCGCAGACTGAGACGGTGTGGCGCCAGGCGGACAAGTACCGCGTTCCCCGCATCGCGTTCGTCAACAAGATGGATCGTGTCGGCGCCGATTTTTTCCGGGTCGTGCGGATGATCCAGGATCGCCTGGGTGCTCACCCGCTTCCCATCCAACTCCCCATCGGTGCCGAGGATCACTTCAAGGGAATCGTCGATCTCGTGCAGATGGAGGCGGTTTTGTGGGACGAGGAGAGCCCCGGGGCGAAGTACCGCATCGAGCCGATCCCCGAGGATCTGAGGGGTTTGGCACAGGAGTACCGGGAGAAGCTACTGGAGAAACTGGCGGATTGCGACGAGTCGATCATGGAGCAGTATCTGGAAGGGCGAGAGATTCCCGCGGAGGAGCTCCGCAGGGCCATTCGTAAAGCCGGCCTCGATCTCAAATTGGTCCCGGTATTGTGTGGTGCCGCCTTCAGGAACAAGGGAGTCCAACTTCTGCTGGATGCTGTCCTCGACTATCTTCCCTCGCCCCTCGATGTTCCTCCGGTTAAGGGCAAGCATCCGGTTTCGCAGAAGGACGAGGAGCGGCCGCCACGAGATGACGCCCCCTTTTCCGCCTTGGCCTTTAAGATCATGACTGATCCTTTCGTGGGAACGCTCACCTTTTTCCGGGTTTACTCCGGGGCCCTGTTCTCGGGCTCCAGTATTTATAACTCGAGCAAAGGGAAAAGGGAGCGCATCGGTCGGCTGCTGAAAATGCACGCCAACAAACGGGAGGAGATAAAGGAGGTCTATGCCGGTGACATCGCGGCAGCCGTGGGGTTAAGGAACGCCTCGACGGGAGACACCTTGTGCGAGGAGACCCACCCAGTGCTGCTCGAGTCTATCGAGTTTCCCGAGCCCGTGATTTCGATCGCCATCGAGCCGAAGAGCAAGGCGGATCAGGAAAAGCTCGGGCTTTCCCTGCAAAAGCTGACCGTCGAAGATCCTTCCTTCCGGGTGCGCACCGACGAGGAAACGGCTCAAACGATCATCTCGGGGATGGGGGAGCTGCACCTGGAAATAATCGTGGATCGCCTCTTGAGGGAATTCAATGTAGGGGCTAACGTTGGTAAGCCTCAGGTCGCCTATAAGGAGACCATCCGCCGCGCGGTGGAGCATGAGGGGAAGTTCATCCGCCAAACCGGAGGCCGCGGACAATACGGTCATGTCTATCTCAAGGTGGAGCCGCAGCCAGCGGGTGCTGGTTTTGAGTTCGTCGACGCCGTCAGGGGGGGCGCGATCCCGCGGGAATATATCCCGGCGGTCGAAGACGGGGTCGAGGAGGCGCTGGAGAACGGCCCGTTGGCCGGTTATCCCATGGTGGATGTCAAGGTAACGCTGCTCGATGGAAGCTACCACGAGGTCGACTCCTCCGAGATCGCTTTCAAGATTGCCGGCTCGTTGGCTTATAAGGAGGCGGTGGGCAAGGCGCGCCCTGTACTTCTGGAGCCGATCATGGCCGTCGAAGTGGTGGTGCCGGAGGAATTCATGGGCGAGGTGATCGGAGACATCAGCTCGCGGCGCGGCAAGGTCCTCGGCATGAATTCACGGCCCGCTGCGCAGGTCATCGAGGCGCGTGTACCCCTGGCCGAGATGTTCGGGTATGCCACCGACCTGCGTTCGATGACCCAGGGAAGGGCTACCTACACCATGCAGTTCTCGCATTACGAGCCCGTGCCGGCGCCCATCTCCGAGGAGATCAGCGCCAAGGCTGTTGGGTTATAGAATCTTGAGTGCCGTATGAACGAGAAGATTCGTATTCGCTTAAAGGCGTATGATCACCGGGTCTTGGACCAGTCGGTCGGGGAGATCGTGGAGACGGTTAAGCGGACCGGGGGAAGGGTGGCGGGACCCATCCCTCTGCCCACTCGGATTGAGCGCTTTACCGTGAACCGTTCCCCGCATGTCGACAAGAAGTCCAGAGAGCAATTTGAAATTCGGACCCATAAGCGTTTGCTGGATATCCTGGAACCGACCCAGCAGACGATCGACGCCTTGGGCAAGCTGGATCTTGCGGCCGGCGTGGATGTGGAGATCAAGCTCCAGTAGCGATCTCAGATTTCAGATCTCACATGGCAGATTTGATTTGAGATATGAGTTTTGAAATTTGAGATTCATTCTTATGAACGGACTCATAGGAAAAAAAATCGGGACGACGCAGGTCTTCGCGCCCGACGGGAGCGTGGTGCCGGTTACCGTGATTCAAGCCGGACCCTGTGTCGTGGTGCAGAAAAAGGAAGCCGCGCGGGATGGTTATGATGCCGTTCAGATGGGTTTTGGGAGCCAGAAGGGCCACAGGGTCAATAAGGCCCAGCAGGGACACATGCGGAAGGCGGGTAAGGGGGCGTTTCAGGTTTTACGCGAGTTTCGGTCGGAAGACATCTCGCAGTTAGCAGTCGGCCAAGAGATTAAGGTCTCCGACATTTTCAAGGCCGGAGACCGGATCGATGTCGCCGGGACATCGAAGGGAAGAGGTTTTACTGGCGTGATCAAGCGATGGGGGTTTAGCGGTTTTCCCGCTTCTCACGGCACGCATGAATATTTTCGCCACGGTGGATCGATTGGCAACCGCTCCTTCCCCGGACGCGTATTCAAGGGAAAGAGGATGGCGGGCCATTGGGGGAACGAGAAGGTTTCGGTCCAGAACCTTGAGGTCGTCGATGTTCGACCCGAGACTCATTTGCTGCTGGTCAAAGGATCCGTCCCCGGTCCCAAACGGGGTATCGTTTTGGTCCGGCGCGCGGCGAAGGGGAGAAAGTAGATGGAAGCTCGGGTGATCCATCCTGAGTTGAAGGAGGAAATCTTCGGGGTAAAGACTCGCCCTTATCTGCTCCAGCAAGTGGTCAACATGCAGATGAGCAGTCGCCGTGCGGGCACCGCCTCGACCAAAACCCGCGGCCTCGTTCGGGGCGGAGGGAAAAAGCCCTGGCGGCAGAAGGGGACGGGGAGGGCGCGCGCCGGGAGCATCCGGTCGCCGGTCTGGGTTGGAGGCGGGACGATCTTTGGACCGCTGCCGAAAGACTATTCCTACCGGCTGCCCAAACGGGCGCGGCGGGAAGCGTTGTTCTCGGCCTTGAGTCTCAAGAAGCAGGATGGAAAGATCATCGTCCTAGAGAAGCTGGAGATCGAGGAGTCCAAGACCAAGCTCATGCGCAAGCTGCTTGAGGGTCTTCAGGTCAAGAGTGCCCTGCTCGTGATCCCCCAGCCGGATGAAAAGATTGAGCGGTCGACGCGGAATCTTCCCGGGGTAAAGGTGCTCCGGGTCGAGGGCCTTAACGTCTACGATTTGTTGCGCTACGAGCACCTCATTTTGACCGAGGCGTCCCTGCGGGCTCTCGAAGAGAGGCTGCCGACATGAGCGACCCCCACGACATCATCCCGGCGCCGATGATCACCGAAAAGGGCTCCCTGCTCGGAGAGAAGGCCAATCAGGTGCTTTTTAAGGTTCGGCCCGACGCAAACAAGATCGAGGTGAAAAAGGCGGTGGAAGCGCTCTTTAAGGTGAAGGTCCTCAAGGTCAGGGTGATGCGCTGTCTTGGGAAGGTCCGTCGCGTGGGCAGGAACGCAGGGCGTTTGCCCGAGTGGAAAAAAGCCTATGTGACGCTCAAAGAGGGCGATAAAATCGACTTTTTCGGTGGCGCGTAAATCGAGGTGGCCCGAGGTGGAAGCGTTCGAAACGTTCAAGTTGTTCAATCGGTTAACGGTTTGAACGATTTAAACGGCTTGAACCTCTGGATTGAACGGAATTGAAAGATGGCGATTAAAACTTACCGACCCACCTCTGCGGGAATCCGGTTTCGGACCGGGCTCGGCTTTGAGGAGATCACCAAGACCGAACCGGAAAAGGGTTTGGCGGTTGCGCTCAAGCGCAGCGGCGGGCGAAACAACGCTGGCCGGATCACGAGCGACCACCGAGGCGGAGGCCACAAGCGTCTTTACCGCATCATCGATTTTAAGCGCGATAAGCCGGGCATTCCCGCCAGGGTGGAGGCGATCGAGTACGATCCAAACCGCTCCGCTCGCATCGCGCTGCTCTGTTATGCCGACGGGGAGCGCCGATATATTTTGGCCCCAGACCAGATTCGTGTGGGAGATGCAGTGATCTCGGGCGGCGATCGTATCGATATCAGGCCGGGTAATGCGCTTCCCATGAGGTACATCCCGGTCGGGACGGTGATTCACAATATCGAGCTCAAAACGGGCAAGGGGGGCCAGCTCGTTCGCAGCGCCGGCGGCGGCGCGCAGTTGATGGCGAAGGAGGGTGATTACGCGCTTCTGAAGCTTCCCTCCGGAGAGCTCCGGTACGTCCGCGCCGAGTGCCGAGCAACGGTGGGACAAGTCGGAAATCTCGACCAGGGAAATATCTCCTTTGGGAAGGCGGGAAGAAGGCGGTGGCTGGGAAGAAGACCTGTGACACGGGGGATGGCGATGAACCCTGTGGATCATCCACACGGTGGAGGGGAAGGTCGGTCCAAGGGAAACCATCCCCAGACGCCGTGGGGAAAGCCGACCAAGGGGTACAAGACAAGGAAAAACCACGCGTCGGATAAGTATATCGTGAAACGGAGAGAGGTCAGGTAGCGATGGCACGTTCGATAAAAAAAGGGCCCTTTGTGGATGATCACCTGAGGCGAAAGATCGAGGCCATGAACGAGACGCGGGAGAAGCGCGTGCTGAAAACCTGGTCGCGGCGCTCTATGGTCACGCCGGAGATGGTGGGCCACACCATCGCGGTCCACAACGGGAGAAAATTCATCCCGGTTTTCATCACGGAAAATATGGTGGGCCACAAGCTGGGGGAGTTTGCGCCGACCCGTACGTTTCACGTTCACTCCGGCGATCGCAAGGGAGAGGCCAAAGTGACGGTGCCGACGGGGCCGAGCCGGGGTCCGGCTCCGGGGGCTCCCCAGCCGCCGCCGGCGCAGACGAGCTAGGGGTTTTTGCTTATGGAGGCACGAGCCATAACCCGGTTTGTTCGACTCTCTCCCCGAAAGGCAAGACTTGTGGCGGATCAGGTCAGGGGGAAAAGGGTTGAGGATGCCCTGAACATCCTTAAATTCGTGCCCAAGCGCTCGGCTTCCATTCTGGCCAAGACGCTGAGGTCGGCGGTGGCCAATGCGGAGGCCACGCAGAGCGTGGATGTAGACCGGCTTTATGTAAAGCGAATCACGGTGGATGAAGGCGGGATGTGGAAGCGCTTCATGCCCCGCGCCATGGGCCGGGCGACCCGCGTCCGAAAGCGGCTAAGCCATATCACGGTAGTCGTGGACGAGAAGGAGTAGAGGGGGGAGATCTTTATGGGGCAGAAGACGCATCCAAAACTCTTCCGCGTCGGCGTTATCGAATCTTGGGACTCCAAGTGGTACGCGTGTCACGACTATGCCAAGCTGCTCCACGAGGATTTTAGAATCAAGAAGTTTTTAAAGCAGCGCCTCTATCACGCGGGCATCTCCCGGATCGATATAGAACGGGCGGCGAGCAAAGCGAAGATCAATATTCATACCGCGCGCCCCGGGATCGTCATCGGCAAGAAAGGGGCGGAAATCGAAAAGCTTAAGGAGGAACTGGCCCGCCTCACGGATCGGGAGATCTATCTCAACATCATCGAGGTGCGCCGGCCTGACCTCGACGCGCAGCTCGTTTCTGAAAACGTGGCTCTCCAGCTAGAGCGTCGAGTAGCCTTCCGCCGGGCCATGAAGGAAAGCGTCTCGCGGGCGATGCGCATGGGGGCCCAGGGGATCAAGATTCAGTGCGCGGGGAGGCTTGGGGGAACGGAAATCGCGCGGACCGAATGGTACCGCGAAGGCCGGGTGCCGCTCCATACCCTCAGGGCGGATATCAGTTACGGATTTGCCGAGTCGCGCACGACTTATGGAGTGATCGGCGTCAAGGCCTGGATCTTTCGCGGTGAGGTCTTGACGGAAGAGGAAGAGCAGCAGAAGGCAGCCCTGGGGATGTGAAGGGGAGGATGCGCGGAACGGCATCGAGGGGATCGACGCTGGCTTTCGGGGACTACGGCTTGAAGGCGGTGGCAAGAGGGTGGTTAACCGCACGCGAGATTGAGGCCGCTCGTGTGGCTCTCACTCGCTATCTTAAGCGGGGCGGGAAGGTCTGGATTCGCATCTTCCCGGACAAACCGATAACCAAGAAGCCGGCTGAGACGCGCATGGGCAAAGGAAAGGGCGCCCTTGAGGGATGGGTGGCAGTGATCCAACCCGGCAGAATCCTGTTCGAGATGGAGGGGGTGGAGACCGGGTTGGCTCAAGAGGCGTTTCGCTTGGCGTCTCATAAGCTTTCCATCGCGACCCGATTTGTCGAGCGAAGGGTAGAGGCGCATGGAACCTAAGCAACTTAGGGAGATGAGCCCGGATGAGCTTTCGCAAAAGCGCCGCGAGCTGAAAGAAGAAATCTTTCATTTGCGGCTTAGGCGGGCCACGGCGCGGCTGGAAAACCCGATGAAGCTCAGGGAAACGAGGCGTGATCTTGCGCGGGTAGAGACCATTTTGAGGGAGCGGTCGCGCTGACCTAAGGAAGGGTGATATGAGCCGGGAAAGGATGCGGAAGGAGCGCCAAGGGGTAGTGATCAGTAACCGGATGCAAAAGACCGTCGTCGTCGCGGTGGAACGGATGGTCATGCATCCGAAGTATAAAAAGTATATTCGGGTTCGGAACAAGATGAAGGCCCACGACGAAGGCAAGCAGTGCCAGATCGGAGATCGCGTGCTCATCGAGGAGACTCGGCCTCTCAGCCGGGATAAACGTTGGCGGGTCAGCCGCATCCTGGAGCGGGCTGTGGCCGCACAGGCCGAGGAGCCCAGTGATTCTGCTGCCGGGGTCTAAATCTCATGGGAGAGGGGAAGCGATGATTCAGGCGAGAACGGTGCTGGAGGTGGCGGACAACTCGGGCGCGCGCAGGGTCCAGTGTATCAAAGTCCTGGGGGGAACAAAGCGGAAGTACGCTTCGATCGGCGATATTATTGTGGTCTCGGTCAAGGAGGCGATCCCCAACGCCAAAGTGAAGAAGGGCGATGTCATGAAAGCGGTCGTGGTGCGCACAGCCAAGGAGTTAGGCCGACCCGATGGGAGCTACATCCGGTTCGATAACAACTCGGCGGTTCTCATCGATAACCAGAGGGAGCCGGTCGGGACGCGTATCTGCGGGCCGGTGGCACGGGAGCTTCGGGCGAAGAAGTTTATGAAGATTATCTCGCTCGCACCGGAGGTACTCTAGGACTTTAAATTGTGGATTGTGGATTTTGGATTGAATCAAAAATCGAAAATCTAAAATCGGAAATCACAACATGCAGATTCGCAAGAATGACAGTGTGATGGTGATCGCTGGCAGAGAGCGAGGCAAGACCGGCAAGGTGCTGAGGGTGATTCCCGGTAAGCAGACGGCTGTGATCGAGCGCGTGAATCTGGTCAAGCGGCATGCGCGTGCGCGTGGTCCGCAGCAGCCAAGCGGCATCGTCGAGAAGGAGGCGCCCATCCACATCTCTAATTTGATGGTGATGTGTGACAAGTGCAACGCGCCGGTTCGGGTAGGAAGAAAGATTTTGGCTGACGGCGAGAAGCTCCGCGTGTGTCGGCACTGCGGTGAGCCTATAGATTAGTTTTGAACTGGAAAGAAGATGCTGCG
>JACPSF010000213.1:0-11964 GCA_016193385.1 Deltaproteobacteria bacterium | reverse complement strand
GAAAACAAAATACCGGGAAGAGGTGGTTCCAACTATGATGAAGGAGTTTGGTTATCAGAACCCTCTTCAGGTGCCGCGGTTGGAAAAGATTACCGTGAATGTAGGCCTGGGTGAGGCGATCCAGAATGTCAAGGCTCTAGACGGGGGCGTGGCTGAGGTCATGGCCATCACCGGGCAGAAGCCGGTGGTCACGCGGGCCAAAAAAGCGATTGCGAATTTTAAACTGCGCCAGGGGATGTCCATTGGCTGTATGGTGACGCTTAGACGCGAGCGGATGTACGAGTTCCTGGAACGATTGATCCATGTGGCGCTCCCCCGCGTCCGAGACTTCAAAGGGGTGTCGGATCGCGCTTTTGACGGCCACGGCAATTATTCGCTGGGAATCCGCGAACAGATCATTTTCCCCGAAATCCAGGCTGATAAGGTAGACAAAATCCATGGGCTGACCATTTCCATCGTCACTACGGCGAGGACGGATGAGGAAGGGAGGGCCTTGCTTAGGCATATGGGCATGCCCTTCGCGAGTTCGTAGGGAGAATTGAGTGGCTAAAACGTGTCTTCGGGTTAAGGCGGAGAGACCGAATAAATTCAAGGTGCGCCAGTACAACCGCTGCCCGCTTTGCGGGCGGTCACGGGCGTTTTACCGGCGTTTTCGGATGTGTCGAATTTGTCTCAGGGAGAATGCTCGTCGAGGCCAGATCCCCGGGCTGATCAAGGCGAGCTGGTGAGGCTGCAGGGGCTAAGATGGGAATGACGGATCCAATCGCGGACATGCTGACTCGCATTCGCAATGCCGCCCGTGCGCGGCACGAGAGTGTGGGAGTGCCTTGGTCGCGCACCAAAGAGGAGATCGCGAGGCTACTGGTGGCGGAAGGTTTTTTGCAGGAGGTCAGGAAGCTCAAGTCCAAGGAGCGGGTCGGAGACGAGCTCCTGATCCAGCTGAAGTTTGATCGGGAGAAGCAGCCGATCATCTCCGGGCTCAAACGGATCAGCCGGCCCGGCCGTAGAGTCTACGTGGGCGCCACAGAGATTCCTCCCATCCGCGGAGGGCTGGGGCTCAATGTCCTGTCGACGCCGAAGGGCATCTTGGCGGATCGGGAGGCGAGGAAGGCCAACGTCGGCGGCGAGTTGATCTGCTCGGTTTGGTAAACTGGAGGAAAGTGTAACGTGTCGCGCATCGGAAGGCTGCCCATATCGCTCCCCGAAGGGGTCAAGGTTGCTGTGGAGGATCGCGCCATCCGGGTGGAGGGGCCGAAGGGAAACCTCCGGGCCGAACTGCCGCAAGGGATTGAAGCGCGGATCGAGGGAGAGGCGCTCAAGATCCTGCGGGGCAGCGATGACAGGAGAGTCAAGGCCCTGCACGGGTTGGCCCGCAAGCTCGTTGCGAACATGGTACATGGCGTCAGTCGAGGGTTCAGCCGGGTCCTCGAGATCAACGGAGTGGGTTACCGTGCCGAGGTCAAAGGGGCCGAATTACACCTGGCCCTGGGCTTTTCTCATCCCGTGGTGCTCTCGTTGCCTCCGGGGGTGACGGCAACGGTTGAACGGCAGACCATCGTTACGCTCAACGGCGCTGACAAGCAGATTCTTGGGGAAATCGCTGCTAAGATTCGCGGCCTTAAGCCGCCGGAGCCCTATAAGGGTAAGGGGATCAAGTATCAAGGGGAAGTAGTTCGGCGCAAGGCCGGAAAGGCCGTGGGCGCAGCGGGAGCGGCTTAGCAATCGAGGGCGAAGCCATGCTTAGTAACCAGCGAGAAAGCGGAAGAAAGCGGCGTCAGAAACGGGTGCGGAAAAAGGTCTGGGGCACCGATGCCCGGCCCCGTATGTGCGTCTTCCGTAGTCTCCAGCATACGTACGTGCAGGTTATTTCGGATGAAAGCCGTGTCACCCTGCTTTCGGTTTCGACGGTTTCCAAGGGGCTGCGCGACAGCCTCAAGAAAACCAAGGGAGTGGCCGCGGCGAAGCAAGTGGGGCTCCTATTGGCCCAAGCGTGCAAGGATAAGAACATCACGCGTGTGGTCTTTGACCGCAACGGGTTTCTCTACCACGGTCGGGTGAAGGCCCTAGCCGAAGCCGCTCGCGAAGGAGGACTGACTTTCTAGCCGACAACTGATGGCTGAGAGTTAAGAGCTTGTATGGAACGCATCGATCCGACGGGTTTGGAACTCAAAGAGAAAGTCGTTCATATCAGCCGCGTGGCCAAAGTGGTCAAGGGGGGCCGTCGCTTCAGCTTTAACGCTTTGGTGGTGGTTGGGGACTCAAAGTCGACGGTAGGCTATGGCATGGGCAAAGCCAAAGAGGTGCCCGAAGCGATCCGCAAGGGCCTGGAGCACGCCAAGAAAAGCTTGATCCGCGTGCCGATCCTGGAAGGGACGATCCCCTTTGAAATCACGGGCCGTTTTGGGGCCGGCTATGTGATCCTGTCCTAACCAAGTGCATCGGCTCTTCCAATCCCCATAACATGGTCAAAGCCACGTTCGAGGCCCTCAAGGATCTCAAATTTCCCGATGATATGGCGGCCCGGAGAGGAAAGGCTTTAGCAGATATTCGTTGAAACCTATGGACTTAAGTCGCTTAAAACCTGCCCCTGGATCGCAGAAGAAACGCAAGCGCGTGGGCCGCGGAGAGGGCTCGGGACACGGAAAGACCTCCTGCCGCGGACATAAGGGACAAAGGGCTCGTTCGGGCGGAGGGACGCGGCCGGGATTTGAAGGGGGTCAGATGCCGCTTAAGCGGCGCGTGCCCAAGCGCGGCTTTCACAACCCCTTTAGGGACATCCCGGCCATCGTCAATGTCAGCCAGCTTGAGATCTTCGATCCCGGAAGCGAAGTAACACCCCAGCTGTTGCAGCAGCGGGGCGTGGTCCGCGCGAGGGAGACTCGGATAAAAATTTTGGGTGATGGCTCTTTGAGTAAAGCCCTGATCGTAAAGGCTCACGGTTTCTCGTCCAAGGCCAAGGAGAAGATCGAGGCGATGGGCGGGAAGGTCGAGTTAATCGTTTCTCATGCTTGAAGGGTTTCAGAACGTAACCAGGATTCCCGAGCTTAGACGCAGGCTCTTTTTTTCTCTGATCATGCTGGCCGTCTACCGCCTGGGTGTCCACATTCCGACCCCTGGGATTGATCGGCAAGCCCTGGCCGCTTTTTTCGCGCAAGTTGAAGGCACGATCTTCGGACTGTTCAACCTGTTTTCGGGTGGGGCCCTGGAGCAGTTCTCGGTTTTTTCCCTGGGCATCATGCCCTATATCAGCGCCTCGATCATCCTTCAGCTCCTCACTGTGGTTTTTCCTTATCTGGAGCGCCTCTCGAAGGAAGGGGAGGTAGGTCGCAGGAAGATCACTCAGTATACCCGCTACGGGACGGTGCTGCTCTCCATTGTCCAAGGGCTCATGATCGCCGCCGGGTTAGAAGGGACGCGTGGGCCTGGGGGGGAAGCGATCGTGTTGGATCCCGGTTGGCGGTTTCGGCTGATGACCATGATCACGTTGACCTCGGGGACCGCCTTTATCATGTGGTTAGGCGAGCAGATCACGGAACGGGGTATTGGCAATGGCATTTCCCTGATCATTTTCGCCGGGATCGTGGCCCGGCTGCCGTCGGCTCTCACGTCGACGCTCCAGTTCGTTCGGGAGGGGGAGCTCGGCATTCTGGTCGTGCTCTTTGTCTTGGCGGTTGTGGTCGTGGTGGTGGGGGTGATCATTTTCATGGAGCGGGGCCAACGGAGGATTCCGGTTCAGTATGCCAAACGGGTGGTTGGCCGCCGGATGTACGGAGGACAGAGTTCGCACTTGCCGCTTAAGATCAACACCTCAGGCGTGATCCCGCCCATCTTCGCCTCTTCCATCCTGATCTTCCCGGCCACAGTGGCGCAGTTCGTCCATAATCCTTGGGCGCAGGCGGCGGCAGCCTACCTCGCCCCTGGCCGGTGGCTCCATGACGTTCTGTATGTCGGCTTTATCATATTCTTTTGTTATTTTTACACGGCGGTGGTTTTTAATCCGGTGGATGTGGCGGAGAACATGAAGAAATTTGGCGGCTATATCCCGGGGATCAGACCGGGGCAGAAGACGGCGGAATTCATCGACCGCGTGCTCTCAAGGGTCACCCTAGGCGGGGCCATCTATCTTTCCGCGGTTGCCCTTCTGCCGACTATCTTGATCAGCCAATTTAACGTGCCTTTTTTCTTCGGCGGGACTGCGCTCCTGATCGTGGTGGGTGTCGCGCTGGACACGGTGGCCCAGGCCGAAACCCATATGATTACCCGCAACTACGAAGGGTTTATGAAACGGGGGCGCCTGCGTGGGAGAAGGGCTTAGTTTTGACCGATGAGGTTGCTGTGCGTGTGCTCCTGTTGGGTCCGCCGGGGGCGGGTAAAGGGACTCAGGCGAAGTTGCTGAGGGAGCAATTCGGGGCCTGCCAGGTTTCGACCGGAGATATCCTGCGCCGGGCGGCGGCGGAGAGGAGCCCTCTGGGAGAAAAGGCCGCAGCCCTTATGGCGAAAGGCAAGCTGGTTCCCGACGGACTGATGATTGATCTTGTGGCTGAGCGGCTGCGTGGGGACGATTGCCTGGCTGGATTTATCTTGGATGGGTTTCCGCGCACTCTGGATCAAGCCGAGGGTCTGGAGGCGATTCTCGAAGCGATGGGTTCCGGGCTCGATTGTGTTTTTTCGATCCGGGTCCCCCACGACGTGATCATCCAGCGGCTGGAGGGGCGGAGGAGCTGTAAGACGTGCGGGGCGCTGTATCATCTGGTTTCTCAACCGCCCCGGAGAATCGGGGTTTGTGATCGCTGCGGGGGAGAACTCTATCAGCGGGAGGACGATCGGGTCGAGACCATCTGGGCGCGCCTGCGCGTCTACGAGGCCCAAACCGCGCCGCTGATCGACTACTATCGCAAGAAGGGTCTGCTGAAAGAGATTGACGGCGTTGGGAGCGTCGAAGAAATCCGCTGCCGCATGCTCCAAGCGTTGGGGGAAGTGGGAGCGTGATCGCCCTAAAGTCGGCGCGGGAAATTGAGATTCTGAGGCGTGCAAACGTCGTCGTGGCCGAGATCCTGCAAGAACTGAAGAGCAGGGTAGCCCCGGGGGTAACTACGCTGGAACTGGATGAGTTGGCCGAGGAGTTGACCTATAAAAAAAAGGCCCAGCCGGCATTCAAAGGCTATACCATGGCGGGCAGGGTCTATCCGCGCACTCTCTGCGTCTCCATCAATGATGAGATCGTGCACGGAATTCCCTCGGATCGGGTGCTGCGTGAGGGCGATATCGTGGGGCTCGACTTCGGCGTGATCTATGAAGGTTACTACGGGGATTCTGCGGTTACGGTCGGGGTCGGGAAGGTGAGCGCGGAGGCGTTGCGCCTGATGCGGGTGACCGAAGAGGCTCTGTACAAAGGGATCGAGCAGCTTCACGAAGGGAAGCGGCTCGGCGATCTCGCGTGGGCCGTCCAAAGCACAGCGGAGGGCGCAGGCTTTTCGGTGGTCAGAGCCTTTGTCGGGCACGGAATTGGTAGGAAGCTGCACGAGGAGCCGCCAGTCCCCAACTACGGGGAGCCCGACCGGGGGCTTCGGCTCCGCGAGGGAATAGTATTGGCCATTGAGCCTATGGTCAATGCCGGCGGCTACGAGGTCGCAATTAAGGAGGACGGCTGGACAGCAGTCACGAGGGATGGGAGCCTCTCGGCTCATTTTGAGCACTCGGTGGCAATTACCAAGAATGGCCCGGATATTTTGAGCAGGGTCTGAATTTTTCCTATGCCAAAAGGGGATGCCATTGAAGTAACCGGGACGGTACTGGAGACGCTCCCGAATGCCATGTTCCGAGTCGAACTCGACAACAAGCATAAGGTGCTGGCGCATATTTCGGGCAAAATGCGCATGCACTATATCAAGATTCTCCCGGGGGATAAGGTAAAGATTGAGCTTTCGCCTTATGATCTGAGTCGCGGGCGGATCGTCTACCGGGAGAAGTAAGGAGGGCAAATAGCAAATAGCGAATGGAGGGGACGGGCCGCTCTACTATTTGCTATTGGCTATTCACGATTGGCTACCATGAAGGTGCGAGCATCGGTTAAGAGGATCTGCAGCAAATGCAAGGTGATACGGCGCAAGGGAGTGGTCCGGGTGATTTGCGTCAACGTCCGGCACAAGCAAAGGCAAGGATGAAGGGTTTGAGGGTTAAAGAGATCAAGGGACAAAGAATAGAGGGGGAAAAATGGCGCGGATAGCCGGGGTGGACTTGCCCAAAAACAAAAGGATAGAGGTTGCCCTAACGTACATCTACGGGATTGGGAGAAACTCCGCCAGAACGATTTTGCAAGCGGCGGGAGTGCCGTTGGACATCAATAGCGATGAGCTGACCGATGACGATGTGGTCAAGATTCGTCAACTCATCGACCAGGGCTATAAGGTAGAGGGAGATCTCAGGCGCGACACGGCGCTGAACATCCGCCGACACGTCGATATGGGGTCGTATCGCGGGCTCAGGCACCGCAAGGGGCTGCCGGTGCGGGGACAGAGAACCCATACCAACGCAAGAACGCGGAAAGGGCCGCGCAAGACAGTGGCGGGAAGGAAAGCGCCACCGTCGAAGGGATAAGCAGGCGGTAGGCGATAGCCAACAGGCAGGAGAGAAAAACGATGGCGAAGGCAGAAGAGAAGGTCCAGGAAAAGAAGGCCGAGGCGCAGAAAGAAGAGAAACCCGCCGAAAAGGGAGCGCGCAAGAAACGGGGCAGGAAGAATATCTCTGAAGGGATCGCCCATGTCCATTCGACGTTTAACAACACGATTGTGACGATCACCGACTATCAGGGCAATGTGATCTCATGGGCGAGCGCCGGGACCATGGGCTTCAAAGGGTCGCGCAAAGGAACTCCGTTTGCGGCTCAGCAGGCGGCGGACAGCGCCGCCAAGAAAGCCATGGATCACGGAATGCGTAGCGTTCAGGTGTTTGTCCGGGGGCCGGGGGCGGGCAGAGAATCGGCGCTGAGATCCCTCCAGGCCGCGGGATTCAATATCAGCCTGATTAAGGACGTCACCCCGATACCGCATAACGGCTGTCGGCCGCCTAAAAGACGGAGGGTGTAAATAGAAAGGGAACAGGCAAAAGGCATTAGGCAGTAGTAACTACCCTGCCGCCTATTGTCGAGTGCCTGCTTTCAGGGAGGACAGATTGGCGAGATATACGGGTTCAGTATGCCGGCTCTGCCGGCGAGAAAACTTGAAGCTCTTCCTCAAGGGTGAGCGGTGTTACACCGACAAGTGCGCCATCGAGCGAAGGAGCTATCCGCCCGGGCAGCACGGCCAGGGGAGGCCGAAGTTTTCCGAGTACAGCGTTCAGTTGCGCGAGAAACAGAAGGTCAAGCGAATGTACGGCCTTTTGGAAAATCAATTCCGCCGCACCTTTGACAGGGCCGCTAGGGTCAAAGGGAATACCGGAGAGTCGCTCTTGGTCCTGTTGGAACGCCGTCTGGATAACGTTAGCTATCGGCTTGGTTTTGCCAGCTCCCGCGGCGAGGCGCGTATGATGGTGCGGCAGGGCCATCTTCTGGTCAACGGCAAGCGAGTCACCATTCCTTCGTATCTGGTCCGCATGGGCGATGTGGTTTCGGTCAAGGAGCGGAGCCGTCAGGGCGTTCGTGTCCTCTCGGCTTTGGAAGGTTCCCAGAGACGAGGTGTGCCCGAATGGGCCGATGTGGACCGCGAGAGTTTCAGCGGGCGGATCAAGCTTCTGCCGACGCGCGGCGACATCACCGCGCCGATCAACGAGAAGCTCATTGTGGAGTTGTATTCAAAGTAACCCTTAAGGTTAGGGAGAGGCTATGCATAGGCATTGGACCGAGCTAATCAAACCCAAGAAACTCGAGGTGGACGAAAAAACTCTCACCTCGACCTACGGCAAGTTTTATGCCGAACCCTTTGAGAGAGGGTTTGGTCAAACGGTTGGGAATTCTCTCAGGCGCATCCTGCTTTCGTCACTGATGGGGGCCGCCGTCGTGTCGGTCCGGATCAAAGGCATGCTCCATGAGTTCTCCACCATCCCGGGAGTCACGGAG
The DNA here is from genome assembly GCA_016193385.1 of Deltaproteobacteria bacterium. The sequence goes on along the minus strand of JACPSF010000213.1, from coordinate 3,911 downwards.
GATGTCACTGATATCATCCTCAATTTGAAGGAAGTTCGACTCAAGCTGCACGACGGGGAAGTCCAGACTCTCAGGATCGAGGCCAAGGGGCCGAAGACGGTTCAGGCCAAGGACATCAGCGCCGGTCCCAACGTGGAGATCCTCAATCCGGAGCAGCACATCGCCACCCTGGCCCGCGAGGGAAAGCTGGAGATGGAGATGGTGGCGAAGCTCGGCCGTGGCTACGTGCCAGCGGAAAGGAACAAAGAAGAAGGCGTCCCGGTGGATACCATTTTCATGGACGCCGTTTTTTCTCCCCTCCGGAAGGTGAACTTTACGGTCACCAATGCGCGGGTGGGCCAGAGGACCGATTACGACCGTTTGGTCTTTGAAGTCTGGACGGACGGCGGTGTGAAGCCCGCTGACGCCGTCGCCTACGCGGCGAAGATTATCCAAGATCAGGTGCAGATCTTTATCAATTTTACCGAGGAACCGAAGCCGCAGACGCTGGAGGAGAGCTCTCCGGTGGCGCTGAACGAGAATCTCTTCCGCAGCGTGGACGAGCTCGAATTTTCCGTCCGCTCCCAGAATTGCCTGCAGAATGCCGATATCAAATATATCGGGGAGCTGGTCCAGAAGACGGAGCAGGAAATGCTGAAGACGAAAAATTTCGGGCACAAGTCGCTCAACGAGATCAAAGAGGTGCTACGCGAGATGGGGCTCGAACTCGGCATGAAGTTAGAACATTTCCCCCTGCGCGAGGACATCGAACGGCGCAAGCTCGTCAAAGAGAAGGAGACGGCGTAGGCGATGCGCCATCTCAAAGCAGGCCGAAAGCTCAACCGAAGCCCGAGTCATCGCTTGGCGTTGATGCGTAACCTGGTGACCTTGCTGTTGCACCATGAGCGGGTCAAAACCACGGATCCCAAGGCCAAGGAAATGAGGCGCTGGGTAGATCGCATGATCGGATTGGGGAAGGAGGGTAGCCTTCATGCCCGACGGCGGGCTCTCGCGTTCATCCGCGACAAAGCGGTGGTGCGTAAGGTTTTTGATACCCTGGCTCCCCGGTTTAAGGAGCGAAACGGGGGCTACACCCGAATTGTCAAGCTCGGATGGCGGCGCGGAGACCATGCAGCGCTCTCCATGATTGAGCTCGTGTCCCGTGATGGCGCGGAGAAGGCCGCTGCCTCCGCGGGCGAAAAAAAGAAGAGAAGGCGTTCTGCTTCCAAGCAAGATGCGGCTAGGGCCAAGGGGGCGACAGATAAGACCTAGCTCATCCGTTTTGTGCTTCCCCGCCGTTTTGGGGTCCGCTGTGGTCTGCACCTGGCGGGCCTGATGATTTCAGCATACGGCTCCTGAAGTCGACTCCTTTTCCGCTACGGAACGAGCATGCTCTTGAGCTTAGGGATCATCTTAGCGTCAATTTTAAACAGTCCAGCGACAATATTCTCTATCTCTTCGCCGGGTACGGTGCTGATGCCCATATTCGCTTTAGCCGCATCCGCCAGGAGTTCTGGATCGTTCAGTGTTTCTAGGAAAGCCTTGCGCAGGGTTTGCAGGCGCTCCTTCGGGGATCCGGGAGGCAAAAAATAGAGGTACTGGATGATCGTTACGTCATGAACAGCATACTTCAGTAACTGGCGCGCTTCGTCGGTCTTGGCGAATTCTGCAGCCAGCGGCACATTGGGAAGATCCGGGTGTTTTTTTGGCGCCGCCTGAAGCACGACCGAATAGTCGCCTGTCTGTAGCGGCTGGCGCAACATGATTTTGGTTGCGTCCCAGGTCAGACAGAAGCCACCCAACTCGCCACTGTCCGCGGCCAGGCGAACGTCTGAGGCCCCCTTGTATCCGTCGACCACTCGGATGGGTAGCCCCAGGGCGGTCTTGAGGGTTCTCGCAATATCAGACATGTTGCCTCCCGGCCCGACGCCGCCCAGTTTCATTGGCTCTTTAGCGGCAAACCATTGCTGCACGCTGCTGATGCCGCTGGCCTTGCTCAAAACACAAACTGACTGGGGCACCTGGGGGACCCCGAGGTATGCGAACTTTCTCCCGTCAAACTCGATCCCTTTGGCGCCCATGATCTGCTGTAGGAACAGCCCGCCAATATTGTTGCCGATCGTCAGGCCATCGGGTTTTGCCCTCTGATACATGTAGTTGGCATGAATGAAGCCCCCGGCTCCCGTCATGTTTTCGACGATCACCGTCGGATTGCCCGGGACGTGCTTACCGAAGTGGCGCGCGATAGTCCGAGTGTAGGCGTCGAATGCACCGCCAGGACTGAAGGCCACGATCAAACGGATTGTCTTGCCCGCATAAAAGTCGTGACTTGATGCATAGACAGGGCTAGCGGACCAAAGAACCCAGACAGCCGCGGTGAGAAGGAAAAGTTTTCTAAGCATCTGCGTGGCTCCTCCTTTTTTTCGCTCCCCGAAAGGGCTTATTTGAAAGTAACCCCTCCCGCCTGCCTTTAAGAGCCCCAGCCGGCTGCCGAGGAGAGCTGGCTGGGCCCGGGTCGCTACTGTGGCGCAGAGACTATCCGAAAAGGGACTATGATGTCAATTTGGTTTGACGGCGGGTTCCAGGCTCGGCTGGACATTTCCTCCGCCTTGTGAATAAAGAGGACTCCTAGTGGTTTTCTAGTTTCGGGATGCGGCTTCTTTAAAGGAAGGCCTCGCTCCTCGGATGGTGCATAGCGACTCCGTCTTCAGGCCGCCCAACGAGACTGTCGAAAAATCCCAACCACTAAAAAAGCGTCCAAATTAAATGGTCTCTCGTCCGAGATCGTCACTTGAACGTCAAACACGAAGGCCGTTTTTTTGTAAATGTTTTGCTCTACCTTTTTCTACAGGCTCAACGCGCGGCTTGAGCCGCGCGCCGCGGTGACATAATCGCACGGGACATCAGGCGCGACGGCTCCAAGCCGATGTTCGGCGGTATGTCGTATTTGAGGCCAGATTGTCTTCAAACACGGCCTGATCCAGCCGCTTGCTTTGTGTATTGATTCTTGTTCTCGAATTGTTCCTTGGCGCCGAGCTTATTGATGTTTCCGAAGTCTACCGTTGGTCGCCGACGGACGAATTCCCTGAACCAGTGAACGCCTGAAAAAGCATGACAGCGGCAAAAAGGACTGTCGCTCCAAAGGCGATGACGAATCCCATGATCCCCACGCCCACTAGATTGCCGTCATTGCCTCCATTTCCAGAAAAGACGGCAAAGCCTGCGAGAGATCCCAACCACCTTACGCCCGCAGCAATGATGAGAGGTACGGCACCCATGACCGGAACGGCCAACCCATAGATAACTGTCGCGCTGAAACGGCCTCGCTTTCCTGCGCGAACCTCCCGGATAAGCAGCCGCCCGACGAACGTACACACGATCAGGCCGATCAGCACAGCGCCCCAAGAAACAATTACTTCCATGGCCTTCCCCTTTACATCTTGTCCGCCGAACGTATAGCGTTTTATCCCTGATGCTTTTGAGAGATGGAGGCTCGACAAAATCCCCTACGTGGCAGTAGGGATAAAACGTGTTGGACTAAACCGCTGAGCCGACTTTACCCCTTGGCTATGGATATTGTAAAGGGGTAGGAGAAGCGGGGCGAGTCAGTACAGCTGAGCCGTGGGAGCCATGAGATCGTAGCAGGGTCGTGGCGCACGAGTTCAGGGATAGCGCTGAAGCACTAAAGCCAGGCACGGAGGCAGGAAAAAGCACAGCTCTGCGCAGTGGCCGCGTTGATTGATGTGATCTCGGAGAGTCAAGGCAGTTTTTCACGAGGAGTCGCATGAGCGTAGCTTTGGCAGTTCGGCCACAATGACCATGGTCCCCCGCTTGCAGGAAGGACAGCGGGTCAGATCGATGCCGGTAAACTCTAGCAGGAGGTCCTGAGTGGATCTGTGCGGGACTTCGGGCAAAGCGGGGTTGAGTCCCAG
>JACPSF010000212.1 GCA_016193385.1 Deltaproteobacteria bacterium | reverse complement strand
GCGGGATTGATCCCACGCCTTTCCGGAGAAGAGTCGAGGCCCGGGCCGGCTCGGAGGAGAAAGTAATCGGGACCGTTGCCGTCCTGGAGGAGAGGAAAGGTCATCGTTTTCTGCTTGAGGCAGCGGCGCTGCTGAAAGCGCAGGGCCAACGGGTCACGTACCGCATTGCCGGAGAGGGGTCGCAGCGGGAGGCGCTGCAAACGATTGTTCGGGAGTTGGGCTTGCAGGAGGAAGTGGTTTTTTTTGGTTTTGTTTCTGATATTCCACGGTTCCTGTCTTCCGTCGATATTTTCGTGCTGCCTTCGCTTTATGAAGGGTTGGGGATATCGATTCTCGAAGCGATGGCAGCGGGAAAACCGGTGGTAGCTTCGCGCACAGGAGGCATCCCCGAACTCGTGACCGATCAGGTCACCGGTTTGCTAGTGCCGCCAAAGGACCCCCTCGCCCTGGCACGGGCCATTGCGCAGATGCTTTCGCAAAACGGTCTTCTACGGCTCATGGGAGATAAGGGCAGAGCGGAGGTGCTTGACCATTTTACTATGGAGCAAATGGCGAAAAAGAATGAAGACTACTACTATGAGCTGCGCCATGCTGCCCCCGGTGGGGACTCGCATCGCGCGGGAGGTTGAGCGTTGGTGGCTCGAGGCAATAGATTTTTGACATTGTTAAGGAAATTTCGGGGCGTTCGCCTGCTGGTGGTGGGAGACCTGATTTTGGATCGCTTCATCTGGGGGGAAGTGGATCGAATTTCCCCCGAGGCGCCGGTCCCGGTGCTCAGAGTGACCTCGGAAAGCTTCCGTCTCGGCGGGGCGGCAAACGTGATTCACAACATCCGAACCCTCGGAGGGCGGGTCACGGCGTGCGGCGTCGCGGGTCGGGACGAGACCGGAAAGAGGCTCTACCGGCAGCTCGAGGAAATCGGCTGTTCGACCACCGGAGTCTTCTGGGAGGATCATTTCCAGACGACGCAGAAGAGCCGGATCATTGCTCTTCCGCGGCACCAGCAGATCGTGCGTTTGGACCGTGAGAATCACGGGGAGATCCGCCGGCGCGTGCTCGACAAAATCCGTCAATATGTGGTTCGACAGGCAGCGCGCTGCGACGGGATTGTCATCTCGGACTACGGCAAGGGGACCATTCATCCCGAGCTCTTGGAGGTCATCGCCAAGCTGGCTCACGAAAAGAGTCTTCTCTACGTGGTGGATCCGAAAAAGGAGAATTTTGCGCGCTACCGGTATCCGACGCTGGTGACACCCAACCGGGAGGAGGCGAGCCAGGCCTCGGGAATCGAGATCCGAGATGAAGGCTCGCTGCGCGAGGCGGGGAGGAGGCTGCTCCAGTTATGGCAGGCCAAGGCGGTGCTGATCACACGAGGGCGGGAGGGGATCAGTCTGTTTCGGCCCGGGAGGGAGGCGAGGCACTTCACCACCGAGCCACGGGAAATATTCGACGTCACCGGCGCCGGGGATACGGTGGTGGCGGCGTGCTCTCTGGCCTTGGCCAGCGGATCCACTTTTGAGGAGGCGGCGGTCCTGGCCAATCTCGCAGCCGGATTGGTCGGAGAGGAGGTGGGTCCGGTGGCGGTGCCGTTCCAGAAGCTGGAGAGGGCCATCCGGGAGCAGACATGAAGAGCATGACCGGGTATGGCGAGGGGGCCGCTCAAGGCAGATGGGTCAAGGTGCTGATCCAGGTACGTACGTTGAACCACCGTCACCTCGATGTCCAGCTCCGCGTCCCCAGAGAGTATCTCTCATTCGAGGAGGACCTGCGCAAGGTCATCCGCCAGAAAATTTCCCGCGGGCGTATCGAAGTCTTCGTTACGCGCTCTCTCTTAAAGGGGCAGACGCGTGCGCTGGAACTGGACGAGGAGCTGATGGCCCAGTACGTAAAGGCGCTCCAGCACGCGCAGAGAAAATTTGCGCTGCAGGGGGAGGTCAATCTCTCGCTTTTCTCTTGCCTGCCTGAGCTCTTCCGTGTCCGAGATGCGGAGGTGAGCGAAGGGGACGAGCGAAGCCTTGTCCTAAGGAGTTTGGCGGTGGCTCTGAAGAATCTCGAGCGGTCGCGGCGCCGGGAAGGACACCAGCTCAAATTAGATGTCCAGTCCCAGGTGCGTTTTTTGAAGGGGGTCGTTTCCGACCTGGTGGGTGAGGCAAGAGAGATGGCTCTCAAGCGCGAGGATACCCGCCCTTCCCGGGAAGAGGTGATGGCCCCTGAGTCCGTGGGCCCACCGGCGGATGCCCGAAGCGCGACCTTCAAAGGAGACATCCACGAAGAGGTCGTGCGGCTCAAGAGCCATGTAGCGGCGCTGGCCGGACTGATTGCCGCGCGCGAGCCGATGGGGAAAAAACTTGATTTCCTTCTGCAGGAGATCCAGCGCGAGCTGAATACCGTGAGTTCCAAGGCGCCGGAGCTGACGGTGGTGCGGTTGGTCCTGGCGGGAAAAGAGACGGTCGAAAAAATCCGCGAGCAGGCGCAAAACGTGGAATGATGCGGCTGAGCGAAGTCTCCACCAAGCGCGAAGGCATTATTTATATCCTGTCGGCTCCTTCGGGAGCGGGAAAGACGACCTTGATCAAGAAGCTTTTGGCGATCTTTCCCGAGATAAGGCTCATCGTCTCCTACACGACCCGGGGCCGCAGGGCGGGCGAGAGTTCCGGTCGGGATTACCACTTCGTGACGGAACAGGAATTCGCGTCGATTCGGTCGCGAGGGGGATTCGCCGAATGGGCCCAGGTGCACGGCTCTTTTTATGGGACGCCGCGCCTGCCCCTTGAGCAAGGCGTTCGCCGGGGTCGAGATGTCCTGTTGGATATCGACGTACAGGGCGCCAAAAAGATCAAAAAGCAATACCCGCGCGCAGTTTCCATCTTCATCCTCCCTCCTTCTTGGCGAGAACTCGCCCGCCGATTAGCCCTCAGGGGAACGGACCGGCAAGCGAGCATCCGTCGGCGCCTGGACAACGCTCGGCGTGAAATTCGGCAGCTTATGAGGTATGATTATATAGTGATCAACCGAGAGGTCCAGGAGGCCTTGAAATCTCTCGGCGCCATCGTGGTCGCCGAGCGACACCGGGTTTCGCGGACTCGGGGGTAGCTGGTTCCGTCAGAGACCGAGGGCTTTCCCTGCCCGAAGAGATGTTATGAGTAAAGAACCCCGGCTCAATGATTTAATGGAGCAGGTCTTGGCCTATCACCCCACGGCCAATGTGGAGGTGATCCGCCAGGCGTACGATTTCTCCGCTAGAGTGCACGAGGGGCAGAAACGCCTTTCCGGCGAGCCCTACCTAGTCCATCCAATGGCCGTTGCGGGGATTATCGCTGATCTGAAGCTCGATGTCCCGAGCATCGTGGGAGGGCTCCTCCACGACACCGTGGAGGACACCCTGACCAGCCTGGAGGAGGTGCGCACTGTCTTTGGGGCGGAAATCGCCGCGCTGGTGGATGGCGTGACGAAGCTGAGCCAAGTCAACTTTACCAGCCGGGAGGAAAAACAGGCGGAGAACTTTCGTAAGATGGTCCTGGCCATGGCCAAGGACATTCGGGTGATCCTGATCAAGCTGGCTGACCGCACCCACAACATGAGGACGTTGAACCACCTTCCCGCGGAAAAGCAGATCCTCGTAGCCCAGGAGACACTGGATATTTATGCGCCGTTGGCCCACCGCCTGGGTATCGCCTGGGTCAAGTGCGAGTTGGAGGATCTGACGCTCAAATATCTCCACCCGGAGATTTATTACCAATTGAAGCGCAATGTTGCCAAGAGAAAGGTCGATCGCGAGAAATACACCAATGAGGTCATCTCGATCATCAGCAAGGTGCTCGAAGGGGAGGGCATTGACGCCGAGGTCACCGGCAGGCCCAAGCACTTCTACAGCATCTACCAGAAGATGGAGAGCCAGAATCTTCTCTACGACCAGATCTACGATCTGGTTGCTTTCCGTATCCTCGTTGACGCCGCGCGCGAGTGTTACGAGGCGTTGGGGGTGATCCACGCCCATTGGAAGCCCGTCCCGGGCCGCTTCAAGGACTACATCGCGCTGCCCAAGCCCAATATGTATCAGTCGCTGCACACGAGCGTGATCGGCCCCTACGGAGAGCGCGTAGAGATCCAGATCCGGACCCATGAAATGCATCGGATTGCCGAGGAGGGCATCGCCGCGCACTGGCGCTACAAAGAGGGTAAGGATTTTGAATTCACCGATATCCAAAGGTTTACCTGGTTGCGCCAGCTGCTCGAGTGGCAGCAGAACCTGAAGGACCCGCAGGAATTTCTTTACAGCATTAAAGAGGACCTGTTTTCCGAGGAGGTTTATGTCTTTACACCCAAAGGGGATCTACTGAATTTCTCCAAGGGCTCCACCGCGATTGATTTTGCCTATCGCATCCATACCGAGGTAGGTCACCACTGTTCCGGGGCGCGGGTCAACGGCCAGCTTGTCTCGCTCAAATATATTTTGCGTAGCGGCGATACGGTGGAGATCATCACGACCCACCAGCAGACCCCGAGCCGCGATTGGCTCAAGCTGGTCAAGACGCCGAGAGCCAAGTCGCAAATTCGCAACTGGATCAAGAAGCAGCAGAGGGAAAGGAGCGTCGCCTTAGGCCGGGAGATACTGGAAGGGGATTTCAATCGCCATAAGCTGGACTATGCGCTGCTCCGGCGCGAGGGGAAGATTGAGGCCATCGTCAAGGAACTGGGCATGAAGGATGAAGAGAGCCTGCTCGCGAGCGTCGGCTACGGCAAAATCACCCCACACCAGGTTCTGGTCAAGCTGGTTCCCGCAGACAAGCTCGATACCGGTAAGAAACAGGCAGAGGGCACCCTGGAGCGGCTCGTCCGCTTGGCGACTAGCCAGAGACGGGATTTCGGCGTGAGGGTGAAGGGGGAGGAGGATATCCTAGTGCGCTTGGCCCGCTGCTGTCACCCGTTGCCGGGGGAGCAAATCGTAGGTTTCATCACCCGGGGGAGAGGTGTGACGATCCACATGGCCAACTGTCCCACGGTTTTGGAGAGCGACCCTCACAGGAAGATCGAGGTGAGTTGGCAGGGCGACGGACAGACACCGCAGCCGATCAAGATCGAGGTCAATTGCGTCGATCGGCCTGGCCTTTTGGCGGCGATCAGCGCCGCCATCACGAGCGCCGATGTGAATATCGCTCGCGCGCAAGTGCGCACCTTTCCTGATCAGAAAGCCCTAAACACGTTTGAGGTGATGATCACCCATTCGGACCAGCTCCGGCGAGTCCTGCAAAATATTTCCAAGGTGAAAGGGGTTTACCGCGCGGTGCGGGCGCGGGGTTAAACGCAAGGCTTAAGGGTTAAAGCGTTAGGCAACCTTTTCGACCCGGCCCGAGTGGACGCACTGGGTGCAGACCAGAACGCGGCGCGCTTGCCCGTTGACGCGTGCCCGTACTCTCTGGAGATTGGGTCTCCACACCCGCTTTGTCCGGTTGTTGGCGTGGCTGACGTTGTGACCTACAGACCGTCCTTTTCCGCAGATGGAACAGACTCTTGCCATAATTATCCCTTGCGCATCCTTTCCATGATTTCAGTGGTCGAATAGCCCCGGAGATACGGGATCACAGCCACCGTCCCTCCCGCCGCTTCCACGATATCCGCTCCCACGATGGCGTCTTTACGCCAATCGCCGCCTTTGACCAGGACATCCGGCTTTAATTCCTGGATGAGCTGGTGGGGGTCAGGCTCGCCGAACAAGATCACATAGTCTACCATTTCCAACGCGGCAATCAACTCGGCCCGGTCGGTTTCAGGGGAAATCGGGCGGTTGGGGCCTTTGATCGCCTTGACCGAGTGATCGCGATTCAAGCCGACGATCAAAAGATCCCCGAGTTTTTTTGCCTCCCTCAGCAGATGGACGTGGCCCCGGTGCAGCAGGTCAAAACAACCGTTCGTGAAAACTACCTTTTTGCCTTCGGTCTTGGCTTTGGCGACGATAGCTTTGAGCGCGCCAAGCTCGCGGATCTTTTGCCGCACGACCGATGGCTAGCATGTCCCCGGAGGGATTGCAACCAAACTGCCCTTAGAGCTGCGGCGGGAGCCTACCCCTCAGCGGGAGCCGATAGGCCTCTGCTTTTCTGCTCCCAACTGCTCAACCTGATCCGCACGTTCCCTCTGAGTCAGTTCAGTGTCGGACGGCTCACTGCTTCAGGGTAGGCCCCCTCCGCTTTTGCTTGTAACCACACTTTTCGCAGGTGAGTCCGGCCGTCCTTGACCTGATCTCAAATTTTCGCTAAGGTCGATTGCGTCACAGGTTTCAGTACATATATCAGTCAAATACAGGAGGAAGCTATGCAATACCGTGATCTGAGAGAGTGGATTCAACTCGCTGGCGAGATGGGCGAGGTCAAGATGCTCAACGGTTGTGACTGGAACCTGGAGATCGGCGCGGTGACGGAGCTCGTCCATCATAAGGAAGATGGGCCAGCCGTTCTGTTTGACGAGATCAAAGGTTATCCGAAAGGCTATCGCATCCTGTCCAACTCCTTAAGTTCGCGCCAACGCTTGGGTCTCACCTTAGGCCTTCCTCCGGGCGATACCAAGATGGATTTTGTGCGGACATGGAAGAATCGATACAAACAGATCAAGCCGATCCCGCCGAAGGTCGTCAAGGACAGCCCGCTTTTTGAGAACGTCTACAGGGATGAGGAGGTGGATCTGCTTAAATTTCCTACCCCGAAGTGGCATGAGCACGACGGCGGTCGCTACATCGGGACGGGCAGTCTCGACATCACCCGGGATCCTGATGAGGGATGGGTGAACTGGGGAACCTACCGGGTTATGATCCACGATAAGGACACGGTCGGCTTTTACATCTCGCCCGGAAAGCACGGCCGCATCCAGCGGGAGAAATATATCAGCTCGGGAAAGCCCTGCAAGGTGGCGATGTCGTTCGGTCATGATCCGCTGATCTTTCTTGCCTCCAGTATTGAAGTCCCTTATGGCATTCCCGAGTCCGAGTTTATCGGCGGGGTGAGAGGTGAGCCTCTGGAGGTGATTGAGGGTGAGTACACGGGCCTTCCGATACCGGCCCACGCCGAGATTGTCGTGGAAGGAGACGCCATCTTCGATCAACCGAGGACCGAAGGGCCTTTTGGGGAATGGACCGGCTACTATGGCAGCGCCGAGAGGTCTGAGCCGATCGTCAAGATCAAGAGGCTCTATCATCGCAATAACCCAATCCTGTTGGGCTCACCCCCAGGCAGACCACCGGCCGAGCTCGGCTGGTATCGCTCCTATCTCCGCTCCGCTCTGATCTGGGACGAAATGGAAAAAGCCGGCGTGCCGGATGTCAAAGGCGTTTGGCTTACCGTTTCCGGCGGGAGCAGACTCAT
>JACPSF010000071.1:15506-51802 GCA_016193385.1 Deltaproteobacteria bacterium | reverse complement strand
GAAAGGAGGAACGATGCTCTCCGACACTCAAGCGGATGCGAAGCTTCCCGCTAGGTGATCAAAAGCAAGTGCCCATGAATACGGTTTTCAGAAGATGGGTTTGGCTGATGGCGTTTCGAGATGCGCGGCGCGGCCTCAGGACGCTGCTCCTCTCGACGTCCTGCGTCATCCTGGGAGTTGCCTCCGTGGTCGCGGTGGCCTCGTTTCGCGACAATTTGGCATCCAGCATCCGCGAGCAATCAAAGACCCTGCTTGGTGCTGATCTGGCGATCGACAGCCGGCAGCCATTCTCCAGGGAGGCTGAAGCCTTCATTGCTTCGCTCGGCGGCAAGCAATCCCGGCAGATCAGCTTCTCTTCGATGGTCTATTTCCCCGAAAGCGCGACGTCGCGGCTCGTCCAGGTGAGGGCATTGAACGGCAATTTCCCCTATTACGGCACGTTGGAAACCGAGCCCTCGTCGGCCAGCAGAAACTTTCAAGACGGTCCCAATGCCCTGGTCGATGAGACTCTCATGCTGCAATTCGACGCCCGCCTGGGAGATCGTCTAAGAATCGGCGATCAGGATTTTTGCATCGCTGGAAAGCTCCGCAAGATCCCTGGAGAGACGCTGGCCTTCTCTTTGATCAGCCCGCGCGTCTATGTGCCTCTCGCTCATCTGAATCAAACCCGACTTCTCCAAAAGGGGAGCATTGTTAGATACCGGGTCTACTTCAGACTGGACTCAGGTGCGGACGTCGATCAAATCGTCCAAAGAATCTCGCCCCAGCTTCTGCGCCTGCATCTGGAGGCTGACACCGTAAACCGCCGAACGGCTGCCCTGTCCCGCTCGATGGAGAATCTCTCCCGCTACCTGCATCTGGCGGTCTTCGTCGCCGTCTTGCTCGCGGGTGTCGGCGTTGCCAGCGGCATCCACGTCTACACAAAAGAAAAGACTCCCTCTGTGGCGGTGCTCCGGTGCGTCGGTGCCAGGCCCGGAGAAACCGTGATCGTCTACGTGATTCAAGCCATGCTCATCGCGCTGGCGGGCTCCTGTTTGGGAGCGGTTCTTGGTGTCGCATTGCAATCGATACTTCCCATCGCGCTCAAGGATTTCCTTCCCGTGAATTCCGTTTTTTCATTTGCCCCAAAAGGCGTCCTGGTAGGGGTGGGAATAGGCCTCGGCGTTACCCTCCTATTTTCTCTCCTTCCTTTGGTGTCGCTCAGGAACATCTCTCCGCTGCTCGCGCTTCGATCCTCTTACGAAAGAAGCCAACGCGCGAAGGATCCTCTGCTCTGGTTGATTTTCTTCCTCATCGCGGCCGCCATCTCAGGATTTGCCTGGGCGGCCACCGAGCGCTGGTTTCATGCGCTGTGGTTTGCAGCGGCGGTTTTGGCAACCTTCGGACTTCTCGCATTCATTGCCAAGGGGACTTCAACTCTGATGAGGAAGCTCACTCCCGATTTCCTTCCCTATCCATGGCGTCAAGGTTTGGCGAATCTCCACCACCCAAACAACCAGACCACAGCCGTCATGCTCTCGATAGGCCTGGGAACTTTCCTGCTTGTGACCCTCTACAGCGTCCAGGGCATGCTGTTGAAGCAGGTCGAAGAAAGGAGCGGCAAGGGCGAACCGAACCTGGTGCTCTTCGACGTGCAAAAAGATCAAAGGGAAGGCATCAGAGCCCTCTTCCGAAAGTTTAACGTTCGCCTGTATAAAGAGGTCCCCATCGTGACCATGCGACTTGCCGCCGTCAAGGACAAATCGGTTGAAGAGATCCGCGCGGACCCCAGGTCAACGATTTCCCCTTGGGTGCTCCGGAGAGAATACCGATCCACCTACCGGAGCAGCCTGACCGGCACCGAGCAGATCATAAAGGGAAGGTGGCAGGGAAAAGTGAAAGCTGATGAACATTCAATTCCAATCTCTCTTGAGAAGGGAATTGCTGAATCGCTGAAGGTTGATGTCGGCGATTCATTGCAGTTCGAGTTGCAGGGAGTTCCCCTGCTGACAAAAGTTGCCAGCATCCGAGAGGTCGACTGGCAGCGTGTCCAGCCCAACTTCTTCGTGGTTTTCCCCGAAGGCGTGCTGGAGAATGCGCCGCAGTTCTACGCACTGGTTACCCGGACCGATTCGATTCAGCTGTCAGCCGCTCTCCAACGTACTGTGGTGCAAAACTTCCCCAACGTTTCCATCATTGATTTGACACTTGTCCTCAACACGCTGGATTCCATACTCGGCAGAGTTTCGGCCGCGATTCGCTTCATCGCCCTTTTCACCATCCTAACCGGCCTTGCCGTGCTTGCCGGCGCCGTTCTGGGCAGCCGGTCGCAGCGCCTCAAGGAAAGCATCCTGATGCGAACTCTCGGAGCTCCGCGCTCTCAGATCGTGAACACGGTCGTCGCGGAGTATCTGTTCTTGGGAGTGATCTCGTGTATGACCGGCGCCCTTCTCGCAACCGCGGCCAGTTGGGGGCTAAGCTTTTATTTCCTTGGGACCGTGGCTTCGATTTCGCCTGCGCCCGTCCTATCGATCCTGGCTCTGGTCACAGGGGCAACGGTTCTAGCGGGAGTGCTGGGCTGCTGGGGAATTTTTCGCCGCCCGGCTCTTGAGGCGCTTCGAGCGGAAACGTAGGCCGACAACACCTTACGGCACAAAAAGGGCGACGCCAGAATACGATGACCTAAGGCGAATTGCCGTGGCTGAAAGGATACCGCTCAAGGTTCTTTACGACGAAGTGCTGAGGAGCATTGAGGACTAAAACAGCTACTGCCTTGATCGCACTACACCCCGCCGCTCAATGCGCAGATAATGTGAATCGTATCGCCCGGCTGGAGCGGCGCACTCAGACTGCGCGCCGGCTTCTCGTTGATAAATATTTTGATGTGTTCGCGGATGCCGTCTTGCTCATCGATGATGCGGAAGCGAAAGCCGGGATAGCGCCGGTCGATCTCGGCCAGCATCTTTCCGACCGTCGCGCCATCCGCCTCAATCACGCTCTGCGTGGCTGTGTAGGAGCGCAGCGGCGTCGGAATACGGACCTTCATTTTGAGAGTTCCGCAACCTCCACGGAGTAAACCTCCGGCAGATGGCTAGCCGGGCAAGTCCAGCTTGCACTTTCATTGCGGCTCACCCAAACCTCCCCACTGGTTGTGCCCAAATACAGACCGACCGGTTCGTGCGCGTCGTTCGCCATCGCCTGGCGCTTCACCGTAAACCAGGCGCGCCTGGGGAAACCTTTGTCGAGGCGCTTCCATGTCTTTCCGGCGTTGCGCGTGACGTAGCAGGCCGGCTTTCCGTCGGGGCTGGTTCGCGGCCATACCTCCGTGCCATCCATCGGAAAGACCCAGATAGTGTTAGGATCGCGGGGATGGAGTACGATCGGGAATCCGATATCCCCCACCCTCTTCGGCATGTTGCGGCCGATACGAAGCCACTGGCCTTCGGGACGCTCCATCAGGTAAATCCCGCAATGGTTTTGCTGGTAAAGCCGGTCGGGCATGAGCGGATGGAGCAGGACGCGGTGCGGATCGTGGCCGTACTCGGGGTCGGGCGTGGGGAGAAAGTCCGCCGCGCATCCTTTGTTTAAGGGCTTCCAGTCTTTGCCGCCATCCACCGACTCGAAGACGCCACCCCCGGACATTCCGATGTAAATGTGATTCGGATCGCGCGGGTCGATGTTGATCGAATGGAGCTTTGGCCCGTCGGGAGTGCCGCCGCTGCCGCCGACCCAGTCGCTGAGCATCGGATGGTCGTTGAATCCAGAAACGCCATCCCACGTGCGACCGCCATCCTCAGACCGGAAAAGACCCTGCGGTGAGGAGCCCGCGTACCAGACGTCCGGCTGGCTGCCATGGCCAGGAGTCAGCCAGAAGACATGATCGAGAACGAGTCCTTTCTGCCCCTCGGGCACCTTTGGGAACGCCGGCGGCCGCTCAGCCTCCCTCCAGGTTTTACCGAGATCCGTTGAGCGAAAAACGGTCGGGCCCAAATGGCCGGTGCGTGCGGCGATGAGCAAGGTCCGCCCATCGCGCGGATCGAGCACCATATGGTGCACGATGTGGCCCAGGAAGATAGGATTGGAGAGATTCCACGCACGGCGCGTCTTGTCGCCGCGAAGGATGAAGGCACCCTTGCGGGTACCGATCAGCACGGCCACCGGTCCCGTAGCCGGCTTGGGAATGGGATGAGAGGGAGATTTCATTGTTTCCTCGGCCTCATTTCACTTTCCTGAATTATCACGTAGCTTAAGCCTAGTTCAACGCGAGGAACGAGCTCGCTGGATCACCTTCAAATGCAATGACATCGTTATAGCGGCTCCGCAGTATCCTTTCGATCTCACCGGTTGAGCAATTTCCTCTCTGAATCCATATAACCTTTGGAGGATGGCCGTAAAGAAAACTCATTTGGTGTAGATCGGCATCCTTTGTGACGATTGTCAGCCCATGGTCGATTGCGTAGTTCCAAACAACTTGATCGTCTGCCCTCTCTAGCCCAACGTCACGAACGTGTATCGAGCCAGGGTAAAGATCGTTGAGCGAACCAACTAAATGGGGGGACAAATTTTGATCGAAGAGAAGTTTCACTCCGGCGGAATGGTAGTTAGCTTACGCTCACGGTCGGCGGCAAAGGCCAGGCAGGCACGAATGTCTTCCTTCGTAAGGTCAGGAAAGTCCTTAAGAATCTGTTCTTCAGTCATACCTGAGGCTAGGTATTCGAGAACATCGTACACCGTGATGCGGAGCCCTCGAATGCACGGTTTGCCGCCCCGCTTACCAGGCTCAATTGTGATTCTGTCTTTGTAGTTCACGCCCTAGAGATTACGACGATGAAACCGGGATGTCAATCTGGGGGAAGCAGGCAAACGTTGACCTCAGCCGTGGTCGTTAGGCGATAGACCTGAAACCCCGAGTTGAGCCGAAAACGCAAGAACGCATGCCTGGCACCGACTCTCTGTCTGGGTTGTCTACAAGTGCCACCTCGCGGTGTAAGCTTTGCAGATGCGGTCAAGCATCGCGTGGTACTCGGTGTCTACGTCAATGCCGAGAGTGTTCTCACGGGCGAGGCGGGGCGAGTGTACGTTGTCGATAAAGACAGGCACGAGAAGGACATAATCATACGCCACTAGGTCGGTTCTTCCGGGCGGACGAGTTGGCAGCTCCCGGAACTTCTTCACCGTACGCTCTGCGTCCAGTGGCCGGTTGCGGCTCACGGCATGCGGGAACTCGTCCCACAGTGTTTCATCGCCGCTAGATAGGCGTGGTAGGACGCGCTTGGCGAAGTCTTCGGGCGACACGAACGGCTTCACACGATCGGGCACGTTGAGGACTTTTTCGGCGAGTCCAACGAGTACCGTCGCGACCAGGATCGCGTCGGGCTTCTTCTGATGAAGCACGCCGAGGACATCGCTTAAGTCGTCGTAACGGTTCGTCCGGTTGCGGTGCGCGGTGACGACGGACTTGTTTTCTACGCATAGGCGAAGGTGGCTGAGGTCTGGCCTGCCAGCCTCACCGCCGGGTTCGGCCACAACAAGGTCCAGCTTGCGGGCGCGCCCACCAGACGATGGGAGGTCGAACCATTCGCGGATACGACCGGCCGCCAAATCCCGCTAGAACGGCTCACACATCGCGCTCAGGTCGCGCACTATCCCGCGGCTCACCGTGCCGGAGTGGTCCTCGAGCCGCTGGTTGTGGAAGTCTCGGACCCTGATCTCGTCGACGACCTCGTCAAATGGAGTGCTCATTCGGGGCCGTCGGATACTACCGGAAGGGCAGGTTTGCTTGCAAGGACTGACCAGCCGACCCCACGACCTGACGCCCAGCGCCAGCCGCGCGGGCCACATCATCGGGCACGGGCAGCCCTTGCAGGACATGACTCTGGAGGCGCAGGAACCCTTTGGCTGCGCGTTGGCAGTTCCGCCTGAGCCACTCATGGGCGGACGATGATCGCAGGTAGTCGACAATCACGTCGATCGCTGCGGACTCCCGGGGCAAAATGTAGTAAACGGAATGCCGTGGCACGATCTCACCGGACCGATCGATCCAGAAGTGCGGCGTCTCGGCGATATCTTTGCAAAGGATCTTTGGGCGCAAAATGTCCCGAAGCACCGGCGTCTCGTGAAACGCATACCAGGGCTTGCGCTTGACACAGGTCCGTGCGACCAGCCGCCGCCGAACGTCGTGACGCAGCAAATAGCTCCGTAGCGCCCCGAGTCGCTCCAGCGGCATCAAGCGGCCCTCCGGTCCGTAAGGAACCAACATAACGAAACGTGTCGTGAGATGGGTGGTGGCGGGCGCGAGCTCCCGCCCGGCAATCGTCGGGTGGGCAAAGGCCCGGAGTGCCGGGTCGAGACCTTCCGCCGGCCGGACGAATACGCTGTCAGCACCTGTCGCAACACCGCAACTCACCCGTAGGCACAGATCCGCGAGCCTTACGGCGGCGCACTGCGAC
This sequence comes from Deltaproteobacteria bacterium, assembly GCA_016193385.1. Next base: position 45,374 of record JACPSF010000071.1, on the reverse strand, counting down.
GCGACTCCTTCGATAACGGGCAACCACGGATCGCCGCCCGTAGGCAAGTCCACGGTCACCGTGGTACCGTCACGCCGCATGACCTGCGTCCTGCCGGGGGATGCGTGGCCTACCACCGTGATCGTCGGATATGTTACTAGTTCGCCGAATGTGTCCTCCCTTACGAGGAGGATCTCTTCAACATGACGGCGCGCGAGCAACTCACGCAGTGGTCTACCGGTCTCAACGTACAGATACTTCTCCGGCGTGATAAAAACGAGTCGGCCAGCCGGAGCAAGTCGCCGCAGAGCTTCCTCGAAGAAGAGCAAATAAAGATCGAAGCGACCCCGCGCCGTGGCGTACCGCGCGCGGTATTGAGCCTTCTCGGCTTCCGACAGTCCCGTAATCGGCACGTAGGGCGGGTTACCAATGATGTAGTCGTACGCCATGCAGTTGTCCTCGAGGAAGTCGGCGTGGTCGATGGATACAGCGCGCAGGCCGTCGTACTTCACCCCCAGGGCTGCTAGGTGGCGCGGATCTGACTCGATGCCAGTGATGCGCGGAAGCGGGAGCCGTCGCCGCTGGCACCACCGGATGACTCCGTCAATGAACTCTCCCGTCCCGCAACCTGGGTCAAGGACGGCGTTGTCCGCGGTGGGCGTCCGCCCGCGAAACAACAGCTGCACCATTGTATCGACAGTTTCGCGAGGTGTGGGAACAAAGCCCTTCATTGTTGCTCGTGTCCTTTGTACGCAACAGCTTGTACTACCCGTTTATCAAGATTGGAAAATTGGAGGCCCACCCTAGAGACTCCCCGCCTCTACCCACCTGCCAATATACCAAAAAACTTCGTTTAGGGTAGCTAAAATAATCGGCGGGGCAAGACCGGACCTAGGGGTCGAAGATCGAGATTGACCATACGACTGTTACCCCTCGTTCTCGGCTTCCTTGACGAGCATCTTGTGAAGCAGAGTTTTGATGTAGGTCTGGTACTTCGGTATTCCCTTACGGCGGGCAATCTTCCGGGCAAGATCCAGATCACTTACAGGCAGCCTTAAGCTGACCTGCTTGGTCGGAGGCTCCAGAACGTAGGGCCGCTTCAATTCTCCGCGGCCGACTTTTCCTTCGTCCAGGAAGTCAGGTTGGATCTCTTCGATGACGCAGTCTGGGCAGAACCACCCTCCCTGATCATCCATGTACATCTCAGTGCCGCATTTCTTACACTTTTTTGTCTTTCTCATCTCTTACCGACCTCCCTGTGCCATAATAAAATCTGCGTTCGGTTCGACGGCCAACCCGTGATGACATGGCAATGGTCGTTACTTACACGGATAAAGACGACAGTAAGGAAGCGGCCTGCCAGAGTTCTGCCCACGGCTTTCAGTACCCGTCCTTGCTGGCCGATAACCACCACCGGCCTTGAAAACACCTCCGAAAACTCGCTCTCCTTGATGTCTCCGTGGCGCACCTTGTAATGCGCCTTTTTTGCCCCTTTGTCATAAGCGAAGGTGATCCGCACAGCGTAATGACTTGAATATACAATAAACCCGGCTATTCAACAAGGTAAAAACTCAAATCTAAATTTATCCGCGCGGCAAGACCGCCTCCAGCAGCCGGATGTCAAGCCGTTCCTCAAATAGATCCGCCAGAGAAGGCCGTTTAGCTTCCAAGTTCTCGATGTAGGGAATCTCGCCCAAGCAGGGGACTGCCGTAAGCGACAGAAGGGCGTCGCGGTTAGTGTCAGCGGCGAGGGAGGGCTGGTTGTCCAAGCGATTGAAAATATATCCAAGCACAGGTAGGCCGCGGCAGGAGGCGTGCTCTAAGGTGAGGAGCAGATGATTGATCACGCCGAGGCGATTGGCGGCCACCACCAAGAGCGGGAGCTCCATGGCCCGAGCCAAGTCAGCGTAAGTATAACGCGGCAAAAGAGGAGCTAGCAGGCCGCCGGCACCCTCGACCAAAGTAATATCGTGTACCGAGCTGATCTCTTTGTAGAGATTTACGATCAAAGAGGTGTCAATCTTAAGCCTTTCCTTCGCTGCAGCCACGCTGGGCGTGAGCGGCAGCCAGAGGCGGTAAGGACAAATTCTTTCCAGAGGATCGTCACAACCCGAGGCTTGCTGAAGATGAAAGGCGTCCTCGGGAAAGAGCTTCCCATTTTTTTCCTTGCAGCCGGTCTCGGCAGGCTTCATCACGCCGACCTTGTAGCCACGCTTCTTAAGGAGCGCTGCCAGGCCGCAGGCAATGAGGGTCTTCCCCACCCCGGTATCCGTGCCAGTAATGAAAATACCGCCGCCCATACCTATAAACCCGCCCCCCAAGGCGAGAGGCATGAGGCAACAGGCAATAGGCAGTCCTGAATCATCATCTCAACTTTCGGTGACTTGGCGGATGCAATCATAGACGACATCGACGAGCGCTTTGATCTCCTCGTCGCTAATCGTCAGCGGCGGCATCAGGACAATCACGTCTCCGAGGGGGCGAACGATGACTCCTCTCTTGCGTGCTTCACGGATAACCTGGTGACCAACACGTCTGGCAGACGGGTACGCCTTGAGAGTCGCCTTATCTTCGACTAACTCAATCCCGGCCATGAAGCCCCACTGGCGAATGTCGCCTACGTGGGCGAGCGGGAGGAAATCCTCCTCCAGGCTGCGCTTAAGATAGGCGATCTTCGGCTGCATCCGATCTAAAATTTTCTCCGTCTTAAAAAGATCGAGGCTGGCGAGCGCCACGGCGCATCCAAGGGGATTCGCCGTATACGTATGACCGTGAAAAAAACTCTTATACTCTCCATACTCACCGAGAAACGCGGAAAAAATCTCCTCGGTCGTCAAAGTCGCCGCCAGGGGGAGATAGCCGCCGGTGATCCCTTTGGCGAGACAGAGGATATCAGGGCTCACCCCATCGTGCTCGCAGGCGAACATCTTTCCAGTCCGGCCGAAGCCAGTAGCCACCTCATCGAGGATGAGGAGGATTCCGTTTTTCCTACAGATCTTGCTCAATGCCTTCACATATCCCAACGGTTGGAACCACATTCCAGCCGCCCCTTGCATCAAAGGCTCCATGATGAAGGCTGCCAGAGACTCCCTCGCCTCCGAGATCTTGGTCTCGGCTTCTCCAATAGCGCACTTGAGCGCCTCGGCCTGGCTCATCCGCTGATAATAGCGATAGACATGCGGTGGGCTTAGACGCAAAACAGGAAAAAGCAGCGGCTGGTGATAGCGGTGAAAGGTCTCCGTGTAACCAACGCTCATGGCCCCAATAGTATCGCCATGATAGGCCTCGACTAGAGAAGCGAAGCGTGTTCGCTTTGTCTCCCCTTTAAGCTGCCAGTACTGGAAGGTCATTTTGAGCGCAATCTCAACAGCCGTAGCGCCGCTGTCGGAATAAAAAACCCGCTTCAGACCTTTGGGGCCGATCCCGATAAGCTTTTCGGCAAGCTCGATGCCGGGAGAATGGGTTAAACCGAGAAAAGTCGAGTGGGCAAGGCGGTCGATCTGGCTTTTTAATGCCTCATCAAGCTCTTTTTTCCCATGTCCGTGGACATTACACCAAAGAGAAGAGACGCCATCGAGATACCTTCTCCCTTGAACATCGATGAGGTAGTGCCCCTCTCCTTTTTCGATGACAAGCGGATCTTCACCCATCCACTCCCGCATCTGGGTAAAAGGATGCCAGATATATTCATGATCCAACCGTTTGAGCCTTTTGTAATCCACCATCTCTAATTCACTTAATTCTGAATTTTTAATTTTTAGTTTCAATCAATTCAAAATTTAAAATTGACTCTGGACTTCTTCGAAGGCTTTGAGTGCCCGATGGAGATGTTCATGGGTGTGCGTGGCCATGAGTGTTATTCTGAGCCGGGACGTGCCTGGAGAGACGGTCGGCGGACGGATTCCCTGGGCAAAAACTCCCTTTTGGAGCAGTCGCTCCGAAAAATCCATGCATTTTTCAGCATCCCCGATGACCAGCGGCTGGATCTGGCTCTGGCTCTCGCCCAGGGAAAAACCCAATTTCTTAAGTCCGTCCCTCAAAGCCCGGCAGTTATGCCACAGCGCAAGCCTCCTCTGCGGCTCCTTGTACACAACGTCAATCGCGGCAATCGCCATGGCCATCACGGCCGGCGGAAGAGAGGTGGTGAAGATAAAACTCCGAGAGCGGTTGATCAGAAACTCGCGCAACTCACGGGAGCCTGCCACATAGGCGCCAAACGCCCCGAGCGCCTTTCCCAGGGTCCCCATCTGAACCGGGACGCGGTTTCCCAATCCCAACTTGGCGACCACTCCCGCCCCGTTAGGCCCGAAGACGCCCGTGGCATGTGCCTCGTCCACCATGACCATTGCCCCGTATCGTTCCGCCAGCTCCACGATCTCCGCGAGCGGCGCCTCGTCCCCGTCCATACTAAAGAGGGTCTCTGTAACAATCAGCCTGCGAGCAGCTACCGGCGCCTTTTTTAACTCCTCCTCCAATACCGCCAGATCACAGTGAGGATAGATCACAACCTTCGCCCGTGAGAGACGACAGCCGTCGATGACGCTGGCGTGGTTAAGGACATCACTGAGGATCACATCCCCTTCGCCGGCGAGGGCAGAAAGGACGCCGATATTGGCCTGATAGCCCGAGTTGAAAACCAGCGCAGCCTCGGTACCCTTGAGCGCCGCAATCTTCGCCTCCAGCTCTTCGTGCAGCGTCATGTTGCCCGATATGAGACGGGAGGCCCCGGAGCCGCAGCCATAGCGCTCGATCGCTTCCTTGGCAGCCGCACGCAGGGCCGGATGATTGGCAAGGCCGAGGTAGTTATTGGAGGAAAAATTCAGTACCTCTTGGCCGTCAAGGTTTAGCGTAGGGCCTTGCTCTCCCTCAACGCGGCGCAGCTTCCGATAAAGCCCGTCGTGCTTTAGGGTCTCCAGTTCCTTGTCGATGAAATCCAGAGCCATCTTCAAACTAACTCTCTTAATATAAGGTCGGGTGCATGGCAACACGGGGACACCACCACAGCCGAGAGCATTGACAAAGCGGAATACGATGGCGTAGCTTCACCGGAAGCCCAACGTCTCTAAGCAAATTTCTTCAGCGAGGCAAGCGATGAAATTCGGCATGTTCATCATCGGTGACAACGACCCTTCATTGAATAAGAAGCTGCACGCTTATTACGACGAAATGCTGGAACAGGTGAGATGGGCCGAGACGCTCGGCTACGAGTGCTTTTGGTTCGGCGAGCACCACTTCGACTTTTTCGGCGTGATTCCCGCCCCTCCGGTGATCCTCTCCCTCGCCGCGAGATATACCAAGAAGATCCGCCTCGGGGTCGCGGTGTGCCTTCTCCCCTACCGCAACCCGCTTCTCGTTGCCGAAGAGTACGCCATGGTGGACGTGCTGAGCGATGGGCGGCTTGATTTCGGCATCGGCAGGGGGACACCTCCGGAGCTGGTCGGCTTCGGTGTCAAGGAAGACAACCGCGACCTGCTGATTGAATGCCTGGAGGTGGTGGAGCAAGCCTGGCGGGAAGGCAAAATTACCTATAAAGGAAAGTACCATCGGTTCGATGGCGTTGGTATGAATGTTCTCCCGGTGCAAAAACCGACGCCCCCGATCTTTCTGGCCGCGCTCAGCCAGGGCTCTTACAACGTCGCGGGCGAAAGAGGTCTTCCCATCCTTGGCATCCCCTACGCCAGTTGTAAAACCATCGCCGAGATGAAAGAGAAAATCACCGGCTATAAGGAAACGCTGGCCGCCTCGGGTCACAAGCCGGAGCGCTACGAAGTGGTCCAGTGCTTTCACGCCCACGTGGCCGAAAGCGACAAAGAAGCGGAGAAAAACGCCCGCGAACCGATGAGCCTCTACTACAGCCACCGCCTGCAAATCAGACCCCGCACTTACGACGATCTCTACAAGGAAAGAATGATCATGGTGGGCGACCCCGGGCGATGTATCGAGCAGATTGAAGAGATCAGAGAAACCGGGACCAACTACATCATGTTCTTGATGCACTTTGCCGCTATGGGTCAGGAACGGGTCTTGAAGTCCATGGAGATCATGGCAAGAGAAGTGATGCCAAAATTCGTTGCCCCCCTAGGTCACGAGAAAAGAACTCAAAAAAACCTCTAAAGCTGATATATTGCCCCCGTGGCCAAAGCCAAGGTTATCTACGCCTGCCAGAGTTGCGGCTTTCAATCGCCGAAGTGGCTCGGGAAATGCCCGGACTGCAATCAGTGGAATACCCTGGTGGAAGAAAGGGTCGAGCGTGCTTTTCATCCCCGCGGCGAGTTGGCCTTGGGGTCTGCCGAAGTCGCGTCTCCGATCTCGGAAATCTCGGCGGCCGGCGACACCAGGCTTCTTTCCGGAATCAAAGAGTTCGATCGAGTCCTGGGCGGCGGGCTTGTTGCGGGGTCGGTGATCCTGATCGGCGGTGATCCCGGAATTGGAAAATCTACCCTTCTGCTCCAGGCCTTCGCTGCCCTGAGCCAGAACGGACATGCCTGCTTGTATGTATCCGGCGAAGAATCTCGCCAACAGATCAAGATGCGTGCGGAGAGAATCGGCGTGACTTCGCCCAAGCTTCTACTACTAAGCGAAACCTCCCTCGAAGGGATCCTGGACCAGATTAAAAAGGTTAACCCCTCGGTCCTGGTGATCGACTCGATACAAACGATTTTCACCTCAGCCCTGCCGTCGGCTCCGGGAAGCATCGGCCAGGTCAGAGAGTGCTCCGGCGCCATTATCGTTTTGGCGAAGAAAAAGGGCCTCTGTGCCTTTCTGATCGGCCACGTGACCAAAGACGGGTCGATCGCCGGCCCTCGAGTCCTCGAGCATATGGCCGACACCGTCCTGTACTTTGAAGGAGAGAGGGGTCACAGTTTCCGCATTCTGAGAGCGGTAAAAAACCGCTTCGGCTCGACCAATGAGATCGGTGTTTTCGAGATGAAAGAAGCCGGGCTCAGGGAGGTCAGCAATCCTTCCGAGATCTTTCTGATGGAAAGGCCGCTTGGAGTTCCCGGCTCCGTGGTCGCGTGTAGCATGGAAGGTACGCGTCCCATCCTGGTTGAGCTTCAGGCGCTCGTCAGCTCCTCGTTTCTCGCCGTCCCCCGGCGCACCACTATCGGCGTGGACCACAACCGGGTCGCGCTTTTGACCGCCGTGCTGGAAAAGAAGATGGGGATCAATCTCTTCAATCAGGACATTTTCGTCAACGTGGCGGGCGGCGTCTACGTCGACGAGCCTGCGGTCGACCTGGGAATCGTCGCGGTAGTCGCCTCGAGTTACCGGGAAAAGGCCATCGATCCGAAAACTGTTCTCCTCGGTGAGGTCGGTCTGGCGGGAGAAATTCGGGGCATCGCTCAAGCCGAGGCGCGCGTTAAGGAAGCAACCAAGCTGGGCTTTGAGCGGTGCATCCTACCACGCACGAACAGCTCGCAACTGGCCCACCTCCACGATGTCGAGCTCACCGGAGTGAGCTCTCTCGCCGAGTGCTGGCAGCTATTATTTTAGTTTTGAGTTTCCAGTCTTCAGTTGGCGGTCTTGTATCAGGCGGCCGGGTTCGCTATTAATATGATGAGTTCTAAACTCTAAACTCATCGCTCAGAACTCAAAGCTATCTCTATTGTGCCGGAGTGGCGGAACGGCAGACGCGTCGGACTCAAAATCCGATGGAGGCAACTCCGTGGGGGTTCAAGTCCCTTCTCCGGCACCATTCCCCCATTCGGAAATTCTCAACCTGCGTCGATTTTACAAAATCGCAAGTCACTGGTAGATCTTCTGTACCCTTTCCTTCCACTCGTTCTCTCGCTCCATGAACTCTCTTGGGAAAACGCTCTGAAACCTGTTGTCGTCACACATGCTCGCACTTTCCGCGTCGAGATTGACAGCTCCCGCGCGGCGGGACTAGACTACATCTTTTCGCTTTGAGGATGGCAGCCCGGAGCGCTAGAAAATCGGAGGCGCAAAAATGGATAGAAAATATGGAAGGATCTCCCACGTTTTGGCCATCACTCTTTTTGTGGCCGTGCTTATTTCAGGGCTGCAGGGTGTAGGCAACGGGGCGACTTTACAGCGAGCCGAGCCACCTACAACTCCCGCGTCCAGAGAGCCCTTGGTTCCTCTGAGGGTCGCCTATAGCGCGATCACCGTGAACCAGGCTGTGCCCTGGATCGCTTATGATGCCGGTCTATTCAGAAAAAATGGCCTGGAGGTTGAACTCATCCACGCCAGCAGCATTACAGCCATGCAGGCCCTGTTGGCGGGCGAGGTGTCGGTCGCGCAGTCGGTCACGGATGCGTGCGTGAGCGCCAACCTGAACGGCGCGGACACGGTATTCATGGCCTCAATTCTCGACAAACCTCTCTACAGCTTCATCGCCAATCCGAAGATCAAGACACCGCAGGAGCTCAAGGGAAAGAGAATCGGCATCACCAGGCTTGGAAGCACGCCGGACGCCCTCACAAGGGCGGTGTTGAAGATGTGGGGCTTGGACCCGATGACGGATGTTACGTTGGTGCAGCTCAACGAAATGGGGCTGCTGGTTACAGGTTTGGTTAACGAGGTGATCGATGCGGCCTCGATCTCGATTCCGAACAACATCCGCGCAAAGAACCTCGGTTTCGTCGAGCTTTTTGACCTGAGCAAGATCAATAAGACGTACATCACAGGGAGCGTGGTGACAACAAAACGATTTATGGAAAAGCGCAGGGACGTCGCTAGACGCTTCACGAAAGCCTACTTGGAAGGGATCAAGAAATACCTGGATGATGAGGAGTTCAGCGTCAGGGTGATTCAGAAGTGGACGAGGATGAAAAATCGGGATGAGGTGAGAGAGGCCTACACTGTGCAGGCACGGAATATGCTAAAGGTCCCGCGCACGCCCCTGGAAGGCGTCAAGACGATTCTTGAGGGGATGGAAAAGATCCCCGCTGCCAAGACGGCGGACCCGAGACGGTTCACGGATATGAGTCTGATCGACGAGCTGGAAAAAGAGGGCTTTATAAAGAGGCTGTATAACGATTAAGAAACAAGGTTCATCCGAAACACGGAGGGATTCTATGTACCAAACGAATATGTATGAAGGTATGCTGGCGGAAACCGTCACGCATCGCGGGGCCAATGGGGACGTCATCAATGCTTACTTTGCCCGGCCTCTGGGCGCCGGGCCGCTCCCTGGGATGGTCGTGATCCACCACGCGCCCGGCTGGGATGAGTGGTACCGGGAGTGCACGCGCAAGTTCGCCCACCATGGCTACGCGGCGATTTCTCCCGATCTCTATTTCCGCGAGGGCCATGGCACGCCTGAGGATGTAGGGGCCAAAGTGCGGGCGGCGGGAGGCGTCCCGGACGATCAGGTTGTGGGCGACGTCGAAGGGGCGATGCGCTACCTGCGCTCGCTTCTCTTTGTCAACAGCAAGGTGGGCGTCTTTGGAACCTGCTCCGGGGGCCGGAACGCATTCTTCGTGGCGTGTCTCGTAAAGGGCTTCGACGCGGCCGTGGAGTGCTGGGGCGGGCGTGTCGTAATGTCAAAGGAGGATCTCACCCCGAAGCAACCCGTGGCCCCGATTGACTACACCAAAGATCTCTCGTGCCCGCTCCTAGGGCTCTTCGGCAACGATGATAAGAGCCCTTCGCCGGAACTGGTGAATCGGCACGAGGAGGAACTCAAGAAGCACCGCAAGAACTATGAGTTTCACAGGTATGACGGGGCGGGCCATGGCTTCTTCTACTATGACCGGCCGGCGTATCGGCAGGAGCAGGCGGTGGACGGCTGGAAGAAGGTGCTCGCCTTCCTTGATAAACATCTCAAGGCCTAGCCTTTAATTCCGTACGGAAAGGAACCAGATATGTGTACGATGATTGCGAAGCAGGTGGCGATTGACGGCAGCGGTAAAGGCAAGGACGGATGGTTCGACGTGCGCCAGCTTAACGTGTCGTACGACCATCCCTACAACATGCCTTTGGAACATTCGCTGAACATCGACTTTGTGAACGAAGCTAAGGGTCCGGGAGCCCGAGTGGCAGTGGAGTTGACTCCGGAGGCGGCACGGAAGTTGGTGCAGACCATTCATGAGATATTGGCCCAGGCCGAGGCGGGCGGATACCTGGAGGAGAAAGTCAGGCGTGAGGCTTGAGCCGCGAGGCGCGAGAAGAGAAACTGTTGCCTGTTGCCTCCCGCCTATTGCCTACGGGGTTACCGCCATAACATCGTGTACTCAACTTCCGCCATAACATCGAGAACTATTGTGTGATGGGTCCCTTAAACTCCTTCCAAATAATTTGGAAGGAGTCAGGGGCTGATGAAGAAGATAACGGAGCTTGAGCGCCGGGTCTATGCCATTGAGTTGTATCAGCGAGGAAAGGGCTTTGAAACGGTTATTCGGCAGGTGGGGCGATGCCGTTCTTGGCTTGCGAAATGGTTACGACGTTTTCGGAAGGAAGGCAAAGCGGGGCTCAAAGACCAAAGCCGTGTTCCTCACGGTATCTGGCGAAAGACCCCAGCGGCCCTGGTCGAGAAGGTGCTTTTGCTCCGAGACGCATTGGAAGCCCATCGGACCCGCCGAACGGCTTTCTCGGGCATCAGTGCGGAGGCCATCCAGTGGGAACTGGGACGTCAGAGGATCCGAAAAATTCCCTCTCTGCGCACCATCGAGCGGATCCTGGCGCGCCACGGGCGTACCCAGCGGGGTCCCCACCACAGAAGCCACGGGGGAGGACCTCCCTACCCAGGTCCTGTTGCGAAGCAGATCGGAGATCTGCATCAGACCGATCTGGTGGGTCCTCGACACCTGCGAGGTCCGCACGGGGTCACCCGGTTTTATTCCTTTCACACCGTGGATGTGGCCGGACACACGGCGGCAACCAGCCAAGCTCCAGACAAGCAAGCCATCACGCTCTGCAGGCATCTTGTGCAGGCATGGCGGTCTTTGGGAGTCCCCGTGATCTCCCAGATGGACAATGAAATGGCAGCGACTGGAGGAGGCCGCTATCCCCACAGCCTCTCGCAGGTTATCCGGCTGCACCTGTTGCTGGGGGTTCACCTGCTCTTTATTCCACCGGGGGAGCCTGGAAGAAACGCCACGGTGGAGAGTTTCAATGGGCTGTGGCAAGAGCGCGTCCTGCACCGCCATAGCTGTCCCACGCTTGCTCACCTTCGACGGGTGGATCGGCGCTTTTCCCGTTACTATCACTACCAAAAACCTCATCGCGCTCTCAGACACAAAGACCAGGGTACCCGTTTTCCCGGGATCCTTCGGGATCGACGCTGGAAGCAGCTGGCGCATCTGCCTCAGCAATTCCAGCTGGCCGCCTATCTCGATGCCAAGGCGCAGATTCATTTCCCAGTGGCCAAAGGGAAGGTCGCCTGGATTCGCAAGGTGGATGGAAGGGGACATATAGACGTGAATGGCAAGACCTACTTCATCCGCAGGCGTCTTTCACCTTTCCGATTCACGAATCCAGGATTTCTCCACTGTTTTCCTTTGGGACGGCAAGGTCTTAACGTGATGCAAGTACACGATGTTATGGCGGTTGGCTGCATTAGAAAATAGTTCTCGATGTTATGGCGGTAATCACCCTACGCCTTCAAATGGGAGGCCGCCTCTCATACCATCTCGCGTGCTGCTGGTAGGTATAAGCCGCTTGCAACACCGTAGGTTCGTCAAACGGCTTGCCTACGAGCTGGAGCGCTACGGGAAGACCGGTACGCATCCTTGCAAGATCGAGCAACTCGTAATATACGCTTAAGGGAATCCATCGAAAAGTATAGAGCTAACGGACGTACGGATCCATGATCGATCGTTTGTAAATCTTCTTGCTGCCAGGTAACCCTTCCCAGACAGGCTACTGACGCAATCTCAACGACGCAAATTTCAATCACTCTCAAGCTTAAAAACGGTTATCGGAATAAGTGCGTAATCGCGTGGAAATGAACCGAACCCGGCCCGGCGAAGATGCGATCCGGCCCTGGTCGTCGTTGCTCTTCCGGGATTTCAGTCTGATCTGGGGGTCGAGCGTCCTGACCGCGATAGCGGTGCAGATCCGTAACGTCTCCAGCCTCTATCAGGTCTACGAGCTTTCGGGCTCGCCTTTCCAGTTGGGTCTCACGGGCTTTTTCCAGGCCCTCCCCTTCGTGCTCTTCGGTCTCTTCGCCGGCGCGGTGGCGGATGCTTTGGACCGAAAGAAGCTCATCCTGGCTACGCACTGCCTTCACCTGGTGCCCGGCTTGGCCTTGGGTTTCCTGACCATCACAGGCGCAATCCAGGTCTGGCATATCTATCTCTTTGCCCTGGTAAGCTCGCTCGTGGATGTCTTTAGCTGGCCCGCCCGCTCCGCCCTGATCCCGCGCCTGGTGCCCCCGTCTCATCTGATGAACGCGGTAACCTTGAACGCTATGGTCACTCAGAGCAGCTTCCTCGTCGGCCCGGCCATCGGGGGAGTGCTAATCGATCGCATCGGCCTGGCTGTCACCTATTTCTCGTGCGCAGTCTTGATCGGTCCGGCCATTCTCTCCGTTCTGGCGGTGCGCAGCTCGGGCAAGCCGGAAGGCAAGCGACGGCGCATAAGCCTTGGGAGCATCGTCGAGGGAGTAGAGTTTATCTGGGCCCAGCGCATCATCCTGTCTCTATTCCTGCTCGACTTCGGCGTCGTCCTGGTTGGATTCTATCGTCCCATTTTACCCATATTTGCAAGCGACGTTTTTAAGATGGGGGCGACGGGCCTGGGGACCCTTTATGCGGCGCCTGCGGTGGGCTCCCTGCTGGGCTCGACAGCGCTGCTTATGGCCGGGGATATCAGGCGGAAAGGCGTCTCGGTGGTGGTCGCCGCCCTCTTCTTCGCGGCGAGCCTCGCCCTTTTGGGAATCTCAAAGTGGTTCTGGATGGCGGCGGCGGCGGTGATCGTTCTGGGCTTTACTGACGCCATCAGTGTGACCATGCGCCGGACGGTGGTGCAGCTTCTCGCTCCAGATGGGATGCTCGGAAGGGCTTCGAGCCTCATAACGGTTTTCTCTCAAACGACCAACGCCCTGGGGGCATTGCTCGCCGGAGCCGCCGCTCAGCTGTTCGGGGCGCCGAACGCCCTCCTGCTGGGCAGCGGCCTCTGCCTGATCATGATCATCGGCATTAACCGGGCCATTCCTCAACTCTGGCGCTACCGCTCGTATTAGGACCTGGGTGAAAAAAGAGCAGTCCCTTAACTGAGAGAGGTGGTTGAAGGCATGAGGCGCGACGAGGATCTCATCGAGGAAATCAACGCACTGTGGCTACCCGTCTATCCCTTTATGGCCGACCATGTGGTGGCAGCTTCAGGCGTGCGCTCCGGCAATGTCCTCGATTTCGGCCCGTTCGCCGGCGGGATAGCCGTGAGCCTGCTCGCAAAAAATTTAAGCCTCCATGCCAAGGTGGTGGATGAATCGGAGCGCGTGCTGCGATCGGCCGCGCAGTGGGCTCGCGAGAAAGGCTGCGCCTCACGGCTGGCCGTTCACAGGGCACCCATCGAAGCGATCCCGGAGCCTGACAGTTCATTCGACCTCGTGACATTGAGAGGCGCTTTTTTCTATCTCACCGCTTCACTTCTGCGCGAGGTCAAGCGGGTGCTTCGCCCTGGTGGGTTCGGATGGGTGGGCGGAGGCTACGGACCTTTGACCCCGAACGAAGTGATCTCGCCCATCGCCGATCTCTCCCGACAAATGAACGAGGATCTCGGCAAAACAAGAATTACTGAGAAGGAGGGCGAAAGATTCCTCAGCAGCGCGGGGCTCTCCTCGTGTGCCAGAATCTCCATCGAGGGCGGATTCTGGATCGAGGTGATCGGTTGATGCGGGCGCGTTCGCGAAAGTCGGGCATGAAGAAATCATTCGCTATTGCCATTACGTTGGCCACGCTCATATTTGCCTGGACCAGCCTAGCGGTTTTGTCGGCTGACGCGCCCGCGAAACCGGGACCGATACTTAAGATCAACAAGGAATTGGACAAGCGGACGGTGATCAAGAAATCGTTGATCCCGGGTGCGGGCAATGGTTTGTTTGCCGTGGTGAAGATCAAGAAAGGCGAAGTGATCGGCGAGTTGGGCGGGCGACTGCTTGCAGAGTATCCCGAGGGCAACCATTATGTCGGGGCGCTTTTGGATTGCGCCCAAAAGGAAGCCCGGCCGTACAAATATCTCGATAGTAAAGATTATGGCGCGCATGTCAGCCGGATCAATTTCGCACCGAGCAAGATCAACGGTATCGAGACCCATTTTCAAAATGCCGGCGTCAAGCGGCGGTGCAAACATCCTTATTTCGAATTCGTCGCTTTGAAGGATATCAAACCGGGTGAGGAGATCTGGTCCAGTTACGGTCCGAACTATGACTATGACAGATTCATGAAGACGCCGGAGGTGCGGGATTTTTTCTGCGGACTGCTGAAAACCGATTGCCGGGAAAAGTACAGCTACGAACATTAGCAGCGGGATGGCGGTAATTTCGTCTTGCGCCGGAGACTGCCTGAAAACTCGATAGGAGCCCTTCGACAAAGCATGTCCTGAGCGTAGCCGAAGGGCTCAGGGCGAACGGCTGAATAGTTGAGGTCGACGTGCTTCACTTCCGTTCGTGGTGAGCCAAGTCGAACCATGAACGCGGTTTTCAGTTTTGGGGGTCGTTTTGGGGACCGGGTCTTGCATTACGACAATGTGTGATTGCAAGACCTGTCCCCCTTTACTCGCACATCTGTCAATCTGTCAAGCTTGACACCTACCCAAGCTAGGCGGCTTCTGGCTTTTACCGCCGCGGGACTTCTCCCACTAAGTGAGAGTCACCCTATGGATCACGACAGCGATTCATCTGGACACACCCAAGAGCGGACTTGACCCCTTTTCCATAAAGGGCCAATTACACACGATGAAAAATCATTTTAGCCAGATCCTGTTCCTCAACATATATTTTGTCTAAAATGCGAGTAAGTGGCATAGGTAAGCCTATAAGGAACTTCAGAGGAACCCCTATTGGATCACCTTCCTGATGTCGTTTAGTACTGAAATGGCTGTAAAAAGCAGATATCCGTTTGTACCACAATCTGCTGATTTTCGTATCTAAGAATTGGAATTGGGTCAATTGAAAACCATATTCAGCAAATACAGATTTGTAAACATCGACTTGGCGCCCAATCCAGCTCCCTTCACCACCTAGAGTTGTGCTCCATCCAATGTCTTCCATTATGATAATCGTTGTCTTAGTGACTCTACAAAGTTCTTGCACTAAACTCCTAAACATTATCTCGTCCGTATTGTGTTGTAAAACCGTAACCGTGAAACTGATATCGACAAACTGATCTGGATAAGATATGTTCACACCATCGATTTTCTTGACTTCGACAGTATCACACAAACTGAGGTTCTTCGTGGCGATTTCAAACATATTTTGTGAAACATCAACACCGAAAAGTTTTCTCGGGGTGTGGTGTGTCGCTATATGTTTGAGATTGCCACCTGGGCCGCAACCGACTTCCAAAACAACTTTAGATTGAAAGTCAATGGTGTCTAGAAATTTTTGTAAGAACTTAAGTCGTTTATATCTGTAGTACGGGTTATCATCACCTGCGATATAATTCTCTCCTCTCTTTTCAATCTCCTGAGCAACTCTAGACCAATAGACTTCTGGATTGTATTCTGCCATTGGAGTGACCCCCATCGATTAGACAGTCATCAGGTTGCCAGCTAACCCCACCCTTTTCCGCAGGCGTGGCCGCACTCGTTGATCAAGAACCGCGGCTATCCCGGCTACGTCTGTGAGCACCCCGCCTCGTACTCTCCTTGGTGGGTTCCAACTCCTACCATCAGTGGTGCCGGTAGCGATGTACCCGACCGCCAGGGGGATATCGTTGGCGTCTACCAGAACCCCGGTATACGTAAGGTCGGCAAAAGTGACAGTTGTCATTATTTTATCACCATTATCGTCGCGCCAAGTCAGTGTCCCCGCTACAGTCAGCTGTAGCAGAGCAGAAAGCCTTCAGACCGCTCTCGCTGCGCTGTCCTGCGGTGCCGATGCAGGCTGATCGGAGTCCGCTTTCGATTTCGATATTGACGTCTCGACCCTCGCCGGTGTAGGGTACAAGTAACATTGATTTTAACGTTAAAATTATGCTAATAATCTTATTATAACGTAGAATATATGTCCAGCGTAAAAAAAAAGAAGGGACGCCCCCCGAAATTTCAAGAACCGCGCCGTCCCGTCACAGTGACTCTTCCTGAAAGCACCCTCGCCCGGCTCACGGCGATCGATCCTGATCGCGCCAAGGCGATCGCAAAGGCAACTGACGCGGCGATGCCGCTTGACGCGAAGCGGCACAAGCAGGTGGAACTAGTGGAAGTCATGCCAGGGCTGGGCATTATTCTCGTCGGACCTAGCAGGTATCTTCAAAAGATCAAATGGCTGCGATTGGTGGAAGTGGCTCCGACGCGCTTCCTCCTGACCATTCCCTCGGGCACCGCAGTCGATTCCCTCGAGGTAGCCATTATGGATCTGCTCGAAAACCTGGAGCCGCACGACAAGTGGGAACGGTCCATCCTGGAGCGGCTCAGGGACTTGATGCGTACCTTGCGGCTCGGGGGCAAACTCTCTAAGGCGGAATTCCTGTGCATCGACACAAAGCACCTCGGTTTGCTTGCGCCGTCTCATCTGTGAGGCTGCGTCAGCCCTTCGGGCAGTGCCGGGGCGACCTCGTTCGTTTGTCGCTCAGCTTCTATTAATAGCTAATAGCGACCGACTTCATACTGCCTAAGAAAAAGCAGGAAGAGAGCCGAAGACACCGGCGGGGCCAATTGGAAATTGGCACCGCCAGTAAAGGGGTCATAAAGGGGTCAAATCCGCCCTTGGCTCATCTTTAATACTGTTGTCCTTTCCCGCATCGGCCCTTATATTCCTTCGTCTACTTCCGGCACTACTCCACAAAGCAGAAAGCCCGGCTGGGGAGAACCAATCCGGGCTATGATGCAGAAGCAAAGATGTGACCGGATCGGGAGACCCAGCCGAGGTTATTTTCGCGAAAAATAGGGCAGATTGAGGACGGGCATCAAGGGGAAAGAACAGGCAGTGGCATACAAGGAGCCGCCCGTCAGATTGTTTAGAGTGTTCGCTCCACTGCGTCGCAGCGCAGGGGCCTGTTCTGGAAGGCCTGGAAACGGCGGGAGTATAGTCCTCCGAAACTCCCAGCGTCAGACGGAATCCGACTCTAAGACTGCTCCGCTGGTTGAGCCGATGACGCTATGGGCGGTGCGTGGCGCTCTCTACGGCCTTGAACATTTTCGTGTAGCCGGTGCAGCGGCAGAGGTTCCCGGCCATCGCCCACTTCGTCTCCTCCAGCGTCGGTGTCGGGTTAGTGTCCAGCAGGGCTTTGAGCGACATCAGAATTCCGGGGACGCAAAATCCGCACTGAACAGCGCCTTCCTTGATGAAAGCTTCTTGAAGGGGATGAAGCTTGCCGTTTGCAGCCAACCCTTCGATCGTCAAGATCTCCGCATCTTGGACCGTAGCAGCCAGGATAAGGCAGGCATTTACCGGCTTGCCGTCGAGCAAGACCGTGCACGCGCCGCAGTCACCCACATCGCATCCCTTCTTCGTGCCTATGAGCTGGATCTCTTCTCGCAGCACGTCGACAAGCGTCCGATAGGGAGCAATCACAACGTCGTAGATTTCCCCGTTGACTTTGAGCCTCACCGGAATCTTCATGTCAAACCTCCACCTGTTTTCCTTGGGCTCTAGCTAGCGCTGCGCGAGCTGCCCGCCGGCAGAGTACCCGAATCATGTCCAGACGGTACTCCGCGCCGCCGCGGATGTCCGAGATCGGGCTGGCCTCTTTGGCAGCCACTTCGGCCGCTTCTTCGATAAGTTGATCCGTGATCTCTTGGCCTGTGAGTATCCCTTCCGCTTTCCGGGCGCGAAGCGGAGTGGGAGCAACCGAGGCCAGCGCGATTCGGCATTTGGAGGCAACTTGATCCGAGCCGTTCAAATGAACGGCGACGCCGACTCCAACGATGGCGATCTCCATCGCCCTGCGCCGCCCCAGTTTAAGATAGGTAGCGCCTCGCCGACCGGAGACTTCCGGTATGAAAATCTCCTTGAGGATCTCATCGGGCTTAAGAACGGTCTGGCGCGGTGCCAGGAAAAAGTCGTGGATCGAGACTCGTCTCTCTCCTCGCGTGCTCGCAAGGTTCAGGATCGCATCGGCGAGCAGTAGAGGCGGGGCGGCATCGGCTGCGGGCGAGGCATTGCATAAGTTCCCTCCCACGGTCCCGAGGTTTTGAATCTGGACACAGCTTACCTGGAAACACGCCTCTGCCAGGTCGGGGAATTGCCGCCGGATGACCGGGGAAGCGGCGACAGAGCTATGCGTGGCCAGCGCACCCAGGGTAACTCCTCGACCCTTCTCAGCGCGAATGAAATTTAGGTCACGGATTCCACTGCGACTTATCACCACTTCTGCTTTCAGCTTCCAATCCTTCAGGAGAACCAAAAGATCGGTCCCGCCAGCCAGGACCCTGGCTTTCTCACCATGGCTCTTCTTCATCTCAAGGGCTTCAGGGAGACTACGAGGCTGCAAGAGCTCAAATCTCATGTTTGCGCTCCTTTCTCCGTGTCACGGCCATCTGGCGAACCGCTCCCGATTCCTTGAGAGCCTTTACGATCTTTTCCCCCGTGATGGGTAGATCCGTGATCCTCACCCCCACCGCATCGTAGACCGCGTTGGCCACGGCTGCGGCGATCGGGCACGTGGGGATCTCGCCTATGGCCTTGGCGTTGAACGGTCCCGCGCCGGGCGCTCCCTCGACTAGCAAGGTGACGATCTCGGGCGCGTCGCGGGGTGTGCAGAGCTTGTAGTCGGCCAGGGTTGGATTGACTATTTTCCCCTCGCTACGCCGCATCTCTTCCAGCAGGGCAAAACCCACCCCTGAAAGGATTCCCCCTTCGATTTGTCCTTCGGCCGCTGCCGGGTTAATGGCGAAACCGATGTCATGTGCAGCCGTGATGCGCAGGACATCCACGACTCCTCTTCCAGGGTCCACCTGCACCTCGGCGATGTGAGTCGCAAAGCAGGTATCATCCATGTCGTTGGAGGAAAAAGTCTCCTCGGCCATGATCTGGGACTTTTTGGACGCCTTCACGGCCTGAGCGTAGGAGATTTTCTTATCCGGATCCGATTTCATGAAGAGAAATCCGTCCCTGGTTTCGATTAGCTCCTGGGCCTTTTCCTGCGGGCAATTCAGCAGCTTGGCGGAGTTCTGAACGAGTTCCTTTCTTACCTCCAGAGCGGCGTTGTATGCGGAGAGCCCGGCGACGAAAGTGGTCCTTCCCGCTCCAGCGCCCTGATCGAACGGCGCAGAATCGGTGTCCACCAGGTTGATGGTGATCCGGTCCATTGGAACTTTGAGCGCCTCGGCGACGATCTGGCAGAGGATCGTGCGCGCGCCTGTCCCCGGATCGGAGGAGCCCGAAATGATATTGACGCTGCCGTCTCCATTCACGATGACCACAGCGCTCGATTCCCCTGTCCCTGTGGGTCTCTCCGCACAGGCAATGCCGATGCCGTAGTGTTTGTCGGGCTTGGGCTTCCCCCAACTGCTCGCCTTGACGGCGGCCGTCATAGTGTCTTTGAGGTTAATTCCCTTCCAGGGTTCCCCTGTGGGTGAGAGGTCTCCTTCATCAAGAGCGTTGATCCAGCGAAAGCGGAAGGGATCGATTTTCAGGTGGGAGGCGATCATGTCCATGAAGGATTCCACGGCAAATGAGGCCTGAGGATCCCCGGGGGCACGGCAATGGCCGCATGGGACCGTATGGGTGTACACGTAGTAACCGTCGATGCGCACGTGAGGAATGCGGTATGTGCCGGCGAGCTTCTTCGTGCCCCCGAGTCCCACCTGCGGTTTATATGCAGCGTAGGCCCCGGAGTCGAAGATCGCGTTCGCCTCCCAGGCCAGGAGTTCTCCGGATTGCGCGACGCCTGCTTTGAGCCGGATGATACTTGGGTGACGCGGGCTGGCAGCCAGAAACTCCTCCTGCCGGGACATCACCATCTTGACAGGGCGGCGGGATTTGAGCGCCAGGTAGTAGCAGAGAGGTTCGTCAAAGACCATCCCTTTGCCACCGAAATCTCCGCCAACGAAGCTCGGGATAACCCTCACCCGGGTGATCGGCGCGCCGATAATCTCCGCCATCAGGCTGCGCACTCGAAAAGGCACCTTGTTGGAGCTCCACACCGTCACGCTTCCGTCCGGAGAGACGTCGACCAAGGCGGCGTGGGTCTCCATATAACCCTGGTGGACCAAAGGGGTCGTGAAAGTGTGCTCGAAAATCAGATCGGCCTCGGCAAATCCCCGCGCTGTGTCCCCTTTGGAGAATGTGTCGTGATAAAAAATGTTTGTTCCTTTCGCCGGGGCTGGAAGCCCTGAATAGGTGTGAAGGTTCTCGTGGACGAGAATCGAGCCTTCCTTCATAGCCTCTTCCACGTCGGTTAGCGCTGGCAGCTCTGCATACTCAACATCGATCAGGTCGACCGCCTCCCGCGCTGTTTCCTCGTCCACCGCCGCCACTGCCGCTACTTTCTCCCCCACAAACCGCACCTGCTCCCTGGGGAGGATCGGCACGTCCCGAAGCCTCAGTCCAAGCAGGATGTCGGAGACGTCCCTTGCCGTGATCACGGCTTTAACTCCGGGCAAAGCTTCGGCTCGGCGGGTGTCAATCCGAACGATCCGAGCATGAGGATAGAGGGAGCGCCTGGCCATGCCATAAAGCATCCCAGGCAACATTACGTCTGCGCTGTAGACGGCCTCACCTGTCACTTTGGCGAAGGCATCTACACGCGCGACAGATTTCCCCACCATGTAGAAATCCGACATAGAGTCCCTCCCGTGCTAGAACGTTACGTTACCCGGTTCTGTCTCTTAAAAATGGATGGTCTTTAGACACTGGTGCGGATGGTCAGGACAGCATAAAATGTGCCAACCGAAAGCCCGCATAATAACGGTCGGAGCCGGGTTATTTTCTTATGTTTAAGATTATGGGGGTGCGGCTGTTCTCAAAACTGGGATTTAGTCCCGGGCGCATAATAAGTAAGCCTTGTCGGTATAAGCCATGCCCGAATCTTATTGTGTCTACCAAACCGCGGGCACTTTTAGCCGACGAGGTGGTCTCAATAAGAGACCCCTGAAGAATCGTTCGAGAAATGATGCTTTGGCGAAAGCCGGTCTCAGCGGGGTGCCACCAAGATTTCGTCCCTGGGAAAATGGTCTATGATCTCGGCGCCGTCTTTAGTGACCACCACCATATTCTCCAGCCTGACACCTCCCACACGGTGCTCGCCTTCCCTGCACTCGACAGCGATGGCCATCCCTTCTTCGAACGTCTGCGGATACTTCAAAGACCACTGCCGGTTGATGATGGGTATATCGTAGTTGCCGCCCGGCCCGCCCATTCCAATGCCGTGGCCCACCTCGCTGGCCAGAACCTCACACTCCTCCTTGTAACCCCAGGTGGAAGCAGGAGGGAAATGCTTGGCAGCGTCCGCCGTCGTCTTTCCCGGTTTGATCTCTTCGATGATGGCGCTGACCCGATCAAGCACCTTCTTATACCAACCTTTCTCCTTATCGTTGGGTTTCCTCGCGACGATGAAGGTGCGGTAGGTGCAAGTCCGGTAACCCATGTAGGTCAGGCCGCAAAGAGAGCCGTACACGAGGTCGCCAACTTGCATGATACGCGCGGCTTGGTGGAACCCCCGGTCGAAAGTAGTGGGCCCGGTGCGCCAGCCCCCGGGAACGGCAATCTCGGCGCCATACTCGTTTCCAGCAGTCGCCGCCGTGGTCCCCAATACGGTATCCTTGATTCCAGGGCGGCAGGCCTCCCAGACACGGTGCCAAACACCTTCAACGATGGCGGCTGCGATCTTCAAGCAGTTGATCTCGTCCTCGTTCTTGATGCTCCTGGCTTCGAGCATCATCGCCCGGCTATCCACAATGTTCTTGATCCCGGCGGCCACAAGCCAACCTTCTCGCCAAGAAGGCCGCGGGCCTGGAGCACACTGCGGATATCAGCGGCAAACTGCTTCGCCTCGTCTTGCGACGCCTCTATCCCTGGAGCGCCGGTAAGCCAGGCACGGGCGGGACGCCACTCTTTAATCCAGGGGGCCTGGTCGGGCATCTGATGGTACCAGCCGTCATGCTCGTACATAACCGGCTCCCCTTCAGCGAAAAAGAGGACATACCGAACCATGGGGTATTCGTAACCCCGCAGTGCTGTGAGGTAGCGGATATTAGCCGGAACGGCCTCCAGCAAGGCGGGGATGCCGTGCTTGCGCATCATTGTTTTTGCCCGCTCCGCTCGGTATCGGCGCATGCGCTCCGTATTGATGCGCGCCTGCCAGTCTGCGATCTCGGGGCCAAACGTAAGCTTGGGTGCAAACTTTACCATGTGTTAACTCCTTTCATTTTGCTCAAACCGATCCCGCTAAATCACCGCTGAAGCCTCAACGATGCGGGGGAAAATTCTTGTTTAACTATCAGCTTGAACCTAGTAAAGGACGGAATGTCTGTCAACAGGAAAAAACGAGAGCAAGAGCATTGGACGCATCCAATGCAGTCGCTCCAACTAATGGCTCACTTCCCTCGTAGTCCCACGCCTGAGTAAAGCCGGTCGATATAGCCGCTGCGATCGAGCTCCGAGAGCACTCTTAGGTCGATGAATTCCGCCGGCTTGCGTTGAGCATAGCGCGGATCGGTTTCTGCCAGGTGATTCAAAACCGCCTGCACGGCGGATTCCGAAACATATGGCTTAGGAAGCATGACAGGGGAGTAAAATTCCCACGTCTCTTCAAGAGCCTCCCGATCGTTAGTGCGGAAGAACTTGCCGAGAATCTTGACGGTTTCCTCCCGCCGTGTCCTGAAGAAATGGACGCCGCGGACAAGAGCGCGAACCGTGCGGAACGTCAGGTTGGGATGGGCGCTCATGAAAGACCTGCGGCTGGTCAGCGCGGCCCCCTGATAGTCGATATTGAGGTCCGCGATGTTGACGAGAAAATTCATTCCCGCTTTTCGAGCCGCGACGGTTCTGGGCGGGGAAATCATGGCCGCAGAGACTCGATTCGTCTCCAGCGCCGGCCACAACACATCGTCGCTCCCAAGGTAGTTGAGCGTTACGTCCTTGTCGGGATCGAGTCCCAAGTGCTGCAGGGCAAATCGGGCCATTTTCTCCACCGCATCACCGGGACGCTGGATGCCGACGATCTTCCCGCGCAGCTCTTTGGCCGTGCGAACCTCAGGGCGGGAGACCAGCATCCTCCCGGCAAAGCGGGTGGAAAAGCCCCCCAGCATGACCAGATCACCACCGCGCCGGATGGAAGCCGGAATAAGAAGAAAAGCTGACATGATCGAAAAATCAACGTCCTCCGAGATCAGAACCATGGGGGACAGAGAACCTGGCGTTCGGATAAACTCGATCTGTATCCCCTCCTCTCGGAAAAGACCTGCTTCGCTGGCGACAATCGGAATCGAGAAGACGGCGGATTGGACGGAGTAACCGATGCGGATGCGCTCTTTCTCGGGCTTTCCCTGAGCGAACGTCGCCGGAGAGAGCGACAGGAGAAACAAAAGGACTAGGAGGGCACTTCTACATTGCGGCCCCATAGCGGTCACCTCCTGTTGAATATTCGGCCGATGAAGCAAAAGACTACAGGCCTGGCGCTTTCATGTATTTCTTCCTCAGCTCGTTCCAGGCTTTGGCGCGAAGGTCCGCCCCAGTCTTCCAATTTTCCGGCAGGTCGCTGATGCGGTATGGCGCCCTGCACGGGCCTCCTTTGACATAGCCAGCGACATTGGTCAGGTATTTGTTGATTTGAGCGTTGTAATGGGGAAACCCCGCTGCGAAATCCTCCGGCGACGTAACCGGCGGAATGGAACGAAGGTCTTGCCAGATCTGATCGACGCGCTTTTCGTCATCCTTGAGAATGGCGTCGGCCAAAGCAACCACTGGCTCGGGCCCCATGCAGGCCATTCCCGAAGACCAGATGGTGGTGACCCTGGGCCTAGCCATCCGATAAGCTGGGTAGATCGAGGTTTCGCCGGGCATGAAGTTGATCTGATGCCCCGCGACCCGGAGATCATCGAGCAAATTGGCGTGGCTGTAAGACATCTTGGTCAGGACCACGGTCCGCGCCATTTTCGCCACTCTTGCCCAAAAACCGGTAGGGAAAAGCGATTTGAAGAACCTGGAGTTGGCGTAAATGAGTATGGGCATATCCGGCACGGCCTCACCCAGATCGGCGTAGAACTGGGCGGCGTTGTCGAGCGTGGGCGTCTGCCACAAGGGAAGGCCGACGAACGCCCCGTCAGCGCCGACATCCTTTAGACCACGCATTTGCCGGACCGTTTCCTTCGTGCCCAACGATGTAGCTCCGGCGAAAACAGGAACCCTCTTTCGAGTAACCCGAACAATGGTATCGATGAAGGCCCTTTTTTCTTCCCATAGCAGGGCAGCGCATTCTCCGGTGGTTCCACACGCCGCGATAACGCCGATACCCGCTCTAATGTAGTTCTCGGTCATCCGGGCGGTCTCATCGAGATCAACGGATTCACTGGCATCCCATCCCTCTCCGTCCTCCTTGCAGGGCGTGGGAACCATCACGGCCAGGCCTCTGATATCATCCTTTGTGAGCATCGTATTCCCCTTTCTGCAGGGAAACTATCATAATCCAAGTCGGAAAAGGAAGGATGGAAGCGACCCCTGGGAAACGCAAAATTGCAGGGATAGGAAAGAAATACCCCGGATCCGGGTCATTTTTGCGAAGATTCCCGCTCTTCCATCAAGACTTTTCAGAGAAAAAAAGTGGCACGAAAGTTGCCATACAATAATATGAAAGGAGGTGTAGTACCATGTCACTGGAAATGTTTTGCAAGCGTCCTGTGGTTAGCGTCTCCCCGCGCAGCACCGTCTATGAAGCCTGTCAACTTCTCAAGGAAGAGAATCTTGGCTGTCTGGTGGCGCAGGAAGACGGACAGCTCAGCGGCATCCTGACCGATCGGGACATCGCCATCAAGGTGAGCGGCGAGGGAAAAGACCCGCGTCAAACCAAGGTGGGCGAGATCATGACGCCCAATCCGGCGCGCATCTCGGTGGATAAGAGCCTGCATGACCTTACTACCCTCATGCACGCGCTCCATGTCCGCCGGATGCCGATCGTCGACGGCGGTGGTAAGGCCGTTGGCTTTGCGACCCTCGATGATCTGATCGTTCTGCTCGCCGACGAGATGTGGGAAATGGGACGAACCGTCTCGGAGACCATTTTCCACAAGGCCGCCTAGCCCTCGGCTCCGTCTGAGCTTTTTTAGAAGGCCCGGCATGTCCGGGCCTTCTTGTTTCCTCCCGACTCCCCCTGGTATAAAAGCCGCGCAGTAAGGACAGAGAGGATTTCGTTTTGCGTGAGAAGCTGACAAGTCACCACGCCGTCAAAGACATACAGAACGGGGGGGAAGCGCTTTTTTGGCCCCACGTGGGGCCGATGCTCTTTCTGGCACTGATTTTCTTCACCAACTTTGCCTCCAGGATTATCCTGGCCCCCCTTCTGCCCACGATTGAGAGGGACCTCGGCGTAAGCCATAGCCAGGCCGGATCGTTTTTTCTCTTGATCTCCGTCGGCTACTTCACCGCCCTTCTGGGATCCGGTTTCGTCTCGGCCAGGCTTACCCACCGCGGGACCATCGTTTTCTCCGCCGCATTCGTCGGCATAATCCTTCTCAGCATCTCGCTCATCAATAGCTTGTGGGGCATCCGTCTGGGTCTGCTCCTTCTGGGGATGGGAGGGGGCATCTACATGCCTTCGGCGTTCGCGGCCATCACCTCTTTAGTCAGCTCCCGCCACTGGGGCAAAGCCATCGCCATCCACGAGCTAGCGCCAAATTTGGCTTTCATAGCCGCGCCTCTCCTGGCTGAGATCTTTCTCAGGTGGTCTACCTGGCGCGCGGCTTTAGCTTTTCTGGGCGGCACAGCGCTCATCATCGGCATAGCCTTTGCCCGCTATGGCAAGGGGGGCGAGTTTCCCGGTGAGATTCCCGCGGTGGCTGTCTTTAGATCCCTGGTAGGCAAGCCGGCCTTCTGGATCCTGGTGTTTCTATTCGGCCTGGGGATCGCCGCGACCCTGGGAGTCTTTTCCATGCTTCCCCTCTACCTTGTGACGGAGCGGGAGATGGATCGGAATTGGGCCAATACGCTTATCGCTCTTTCCCGGATCCCCGCGCCGGTGACGGCGTTCCTGGCGGGGTGGGCTTCGGACCGGCTGAGCCCGCGGCTCACGATAGCCGGCAGCCTTCTGGTTACCGGCATCACAACTCTGCTTTTCGGGATAACGTCGGGGTCGTGGCTCGTCGTCTCCGTTCTTCTTCAGCCTGCGCTTGCCGTTTGTTTCTTCCCGGCCGGCTTCGCTGCCCTCGCCGCGATCGGTCCGGCCAGCTCGCGCAACGTGGCCGTCTCCTTCACGGTCCCTTTCGGCTTTCTCTTAGGCGCCGGAGCCATCCCGGTGTTCATCGGCATTATGGGAGACTCGGGTTCGTTCGCCTTAGGCTTCACATTGGTGGGAGGGCTTATACTGACAGGTGTCGCTTTGTCGCTTTATCTTAAGGTCCCCAAAGAAGCATAAAAGGTAACCGGATCCACTCAGAGCCGTTTAGCTCAGCTTCTGTCTCACCCACCGGGTGATCATGTCCAAGACCTCATTGTTAGGCTTGCCGGGCTGGCGGCCCATGTGACCCGCTTCAGGGTAAATGCGGACGTCTTTGGGATCGCCGCATTCCAAGAGCAGATAGAAATCTTCGATCGGATGCTGATCATCCTTCTTGCCGTTCACCAGCAGCAGCGGAGCATTCGGCTTCTCCAACCAGCCCTGGTCCTTGAGCGACAGCTTGGCGGCCAAACGGAGCACCTCTTCGAGCGTTTTCGCGCGGAACATGTAGGCTCGAGCCTCGAACAGGCTAGCCGGGCCCAAAAGATACTGGGATGCCGTTTTCGTGAGAGCAGGTCTCAGCCATTCCTCCTGGAAGGTGCGATGGACCCCTGCCCCCCAGTTGACCGCTCCCCGAAGCCGGTTAGACTCCACGTAGGCCATCTTGGTCGCCCAGTAGCCGCCGAAGCTTGCGCCTAAAACCGCGATTCTCGATCCGTCGATGTCTTTCCTTCCCACGAGGTGATCAATCGCAGCGGAAAAAGTGCGCTCCGCGCGTGGATCGCTGCCCAGGAGAGGGTTCTCCCCCGCCCCAGGCATGTCGATCGCAAACGTCGCCAGACCCTGGCGGTGAAAGGCCTCACTGGTTTGCCGTCGATCCTCTTTCCAACCGTCAACCCCTCCCCAATGCATCACGACCGCAGGGCGGACGGCGCCGCGCGGAATCTGTAAATAACCTACCACCTGTTTGCCTTCGAATGGGATTTCTACCCGTTCGGCGGCGGGATCGAGGTATCGCGCCGCCTTTTGGAAACATCTGAGAGCCCCTTTGTAGCAGTTCATTTTTTCCGGAGTGTTGGGAACGGGATAGCGGCCGATGCGGTAATACTCGTAGGCCAGATAAAAGGACTTTCCGCATACCTCTGTCTGGTCCCGCGACTCCTCCGTATCGCCTTGAGCTTCATATCTGCCGGCGATCCTCGCCCATTCGCTCCCCCAGTGATCCGGATCGAGGCTAGTGAGCCGCTCAGCCACTTCCGCGACATCTTCCTTCTTCACCCACTCGAAGGGGTTGATCCGGCCGGCCCGATCCAACATCTCCGCTTTCACGCCCTCGAGAGTTCGTCCCGCGTATTCCATAACTTCTTACCCCCCGGACTCTAAGACTGGGTGAAGACTTTCCACGCATCCGCGGGAAAGTCAAGACGAAAAAAGCCGGCGACCATATATGGGAGAAGGGCTTGGCGTCCGGGAAAAATGAAGGCCGGGCTCTAGAAGCTTCCGGGTCTTCGCGAAAGCCAAAAGGGATGGTGGCTCTTACCGGCCGAGTTGACACAACAAGCTTACATCAGCTACTTTTCTCCTAATGGGAAATGCAACGACCGTTTCCGAGCCCGTGCCCGAGCCTTCGGCTGAGTACCTGAGACCGACCGAATTTCTCGACTTCGACAGCCCTTCGGTGCTGGAATTCGCTGAGGAAACTACCCGGGGAGCAAAGGATCCCACCGAGCGCGCGGTCCGGCTTTTTTACCGCGTGCGGGACTCCATTCGCTACGATCCTTACCGCATCGGTCTCGGCCGGGAGACCTACCGGGCCGGCCACGTCCTTGCCGTCAGGGCCGGCTTCTGCATCCCCAAAGCCAATCTCCTGGCGGCTTCGGCCCG
Source organism: Deltaproteobacteria bacterium (assembly GCA_016193385.1). The sequence goes on along the minus strand of JACPSF010000071.1, from coordinate 17,073 downwards.
AGCCGTGGGAATACCCTCGGCGATCGGCCTCTCCGACGTGGTGAACCACCTCTGTACGGAAAAACTCCGTCGCGCGATGGGAGGAACCGATCTCTTCATCCATCACGGCTACGCGCTCCTCTATCTCGACGGCCGGTGGATAAAGGCCGCGCCCGCTTTCAACATCGAGCTCTGCGATAAATTTGGCGTCCTCCCCACCGAGTTCGACGGGAAGTCGGACGCCTTGCTCCAACCCATGGATTCTCAGGGAAGAAGACACATGGAGTATGTCACGAACCACGGAGTCTGGTCCGATTTTAGACACATGGAGTATGTCACGAACCACGGAGTCTGGTCCGATTTTCCCTACGAGCGCGTCGTCCGCGACTTCCAGGCCCTTTACCCCGAAACCCTTTTTCAACAGGGCGGCGAGGGAGTTCGCTTCGAGGACGAGCGCCCTCTGACAAAGCCCACAAGGTAATTCCCAAAGCTCCGAGGCCGGAAGGCTTGCCCATCTCAAGTGTCAACTTACTCAACGCGTTTGGATTAGTATCCCCACTTCGCCTTCATCTTTTCCCATCTTTCGCCACATTCATCCTTTCCAGTTCCACAACGTAGCCTTGGGGAAGGCGCCAATGCTTGGCGCCTTCGACGATGAGCCGCTTGTACTCCGTATTAGGGAGAGGCGGGTTTTCCTCTACCTCCGGGAAGTAGAGCGAGACAAGAAAAGTTTTTCCCTCATCGCCGTCTGCGTAGACGGTGCACTCCCGTCTCGTATAACTATTCTTCCCTCTTCCCGGGACGAAGTCCTCGGCCGCGTCCAGCGGGCCAAAGTCCTTCGCATCGATCTCGTAGACGACACCCCACACGGCTGCTCCGGCCTGGGGCAGGACTCCCGCCGAGCCGCAGCCGCGACTATGGGAGGTGCGGGCGATGGCGAAACGGTAGTCCTTGAGCTTGGCAATCGAGACAAACTTTGCGGACGGGCAACGCCGTCTCATCTGCTCCCAATCCATATTCGATCCGTAGGCAAAGTAAAGCACTTCAGTTTTTCCCCTCCATCATTAAGGATCTTTTTACCGCCCAAACTCGTGCGGATTTTAGGCAATGAGAACAAAGACGGCAAGAGGGAGTTGGGTCGGTCAGGGCTTGCCCTCTCCGCCCTGTGTGTTGCGTCGCTGCGGGTGGATGTGCTTATCATGCACGAGCGAAACAGAGAAAGGAAAGGCAGAGCGATGAAGATTCTCATTACCGGCACGGGGTTGGTTGGATGTCATAGCGCGAGCGAGCTCACCTCTCAGGGACACAGCGTTTGGCTCTTCGATGCGAGTCCGAATCCAAAGTACGTCGAAGCGATCGCGGGCAAAAAGCGCATCAAGGTTTTGCGCGGCGACCTGCGGGACCTTCCTACTCTGTTGCGAGCGCTCAAGGAGGCAAAACCTCCGGTCGTAGTCCACACGGCGGGATTCATCGGCGGCGAGGTGGCGAACCCCCCTTACCGGGGAGTCCAGACAAACACATGGGGCTCGGCCAATGTCTTTGAAGCCTGCCAGATAGCGGGGGTGAAGCGCGTGGTCCATGTGAGCAC
>JACPSF010000071.1:0-15488 GCA_016193385.1 Deltaproteobacteria bacterium | reverse complement strand
TGGGAGACCATCCGGCGCGGCCCGGTCAAGGAGAACTTTCCTCTCGGGGGACACACTTTCTACCACGCCACAAAGATCGCCAACGAGCTCCTACTCGACGCCTATGCGCGATACTACGGCTTTGAGGCCGTGGTGATCCGCCCAGCCGGCGCCTACGGTCCGGGCCACTACCGCGGGGGATCGACCGGCGGAATGAACATGAACGAGCTGGCGCGCGCGTGTCTGAACGGGGGGCCGATCGTGATCCATGAGCAGCGGATCGGCAAAAACGACTTCGTCTATGCGAAAGATGTCGCGAGGGGCATCGCTCTCGCCTGCACGGTTAAGGGAGCGGCCGGGAAGACTTTCAATATCGGAACCGGTGAAGTCTACGGTCCGGAGGACTTTCAGCGCGTGCTAAAGCGGCTCTTCCCAAAGCGCGAGATTACAATCGTCCGAGGCAGCGCTGGCGACAGAGCGGGCCTCAGCAGGGTCCGCCTCGATCTCTCCCAATCCAAAAGAGTGCTCGGCTACGTCCCCCGCTTTCCGCTGGAGAAAGGATTCAGAGACTACATCGATCGCTCCCGGCAGATGGGGTTCTGGGCCTGACCATGATTCGCCAGGCTGCTTTTTTAGGCCACCAAATTCAACTTCTCTTCAACGAGGACAAGATCTCCCTCTCCCAGCCTCAATACGGGATCCCCATCCTCATCGTGCCACATTCCAAGCTCGTCTTTATCAAACCTGACCAGGAAACGGTTTCCGATCCGGTTCTCCACCTGCTTGATGGTCCCGCATCGCTCCGGCATCCACTTATGGATGACAGCCACTCTAACCCGGTCTCCACTTTTAAGGTCGCGCTGCATCTCGCTCCTCCTTTTTCTTATCGAAGCAACGGGGCAAGGAGGCCGGGGGTAGCTTAGTCTGTCGCTACCCCCTCACAGAAAACCAGATCCGCCCGGTACTACTTCTTCTCGGCTTTGGGCTGCTCCTTCTTCCCGGCCTTCTTGGCCATTTCAGTCTTAGGCTTGGCCTCGGTTATGGAGCGAGCGATGAGCTTTCCCTCCTTCTCTCCATAGGAAACCCTCACCGTATCTCCCACCTTGACCTTCCCAAGCGCCCCCTTGGCCCCCTTGGCCTCTGCGGCAAAACTCATCTCCTTATCTTTAACCTTCACCGTCAGCATACCCGCCTTGGCGTCGACTGAGATAACTTCTCCCAGGACGCGGGTTGCCGTCGGTTTCTGCTCTTTCTTGACCACCTTCTTTGCCGGACTGGCAGGAGTGGCTGGAGTTGCAGGAGTGGCCTGGGCAAAGCCCACTCCAGCGAAGGTAAGGGTAACAAGGGAGACAAGCAGCAATCTTAGAACGCTCTTCATAAATTCACCTCCTTTCAACCCTTTTAGACGCGCCGGTTCAAGATCCCTTCAGCGGAACAATCTGCGCTTATGAGTGAAGGGTTTTACAGAAAGGACGTCTAACAACTTATTAGATATTTTTTACGCTTGTCTGGAAGCGCGACCTTCCGGACTTTGTAAAGAGTGAAAGGAAACGGACTCGACATCGAGGGCCGCAGCGGCCGAAGCACCGTCTACTTCCGCGACCTGACCGAAGTTTCGGGATTAGCTTTGTGCCGATTCGGTTTGTCTTTGTCGGTGGGCTTCGGCATGTCGATCTCTCTTCATGCTGCTACCCAAGCTATCCGCCTTAGACGGAGCCGGACTTCTCTCACCGATAAGTGAGAGTCACCCTGTGGATCACGACAGCGATTCATCCGGACACACAGATCCAAGACCTGACCCTCAGACCTCTCAGACCTGCACGCGAGACGTAAGAATAAATTTCACTGTCGAAGCCCATCGATGCTTTCGGTAAGATCCGGCTTGTATAGCGGGCCCCCGGCTTTGTCAATACAGACGCGAATGCTTGTTCCGCAGAATCCGTTCAGGTGACAACCATCCAGCCCGCTGCGCGGCGCTATCGATCAATGGATGGCTTGCAGGAAAGCGATCACCTCCGGGATGATCCCGTCCCAGGACCGGCTCTGCGGGGTGAAAGAGATCCTGCCGCCGGGCGCGAGACGGGTGCGGGTTTGATCCTTGGCGATCAGCTCGAGGAGCCGGTCAACCTTCACGGGAGACTCAGGATGAAACAGGAGCGAAATCCGTCCGTCATGGTAGCTCACCTGCTGAACCAGATAGTCCTTGAGAATGCGACGGAGCTCCATCACGCGAAAGAGGTTCTCCACCTCCTGGGAAAAGAGGCCGTAGCGATCCTTTAGCTCCTCTTTGATCGCCTCAAACTCCGACAACTCGTCCAGGCTCGCCAGGCGCTTATAGAAAAGCAGCCGCTGATTGGTGTCGGGAATGTAGTGTTCGGGAAAATAAGCGGGAATCCCGAGCCGAATCTCCGGCTCGACCTCCGGCTTGACAGCCTCCCCCTTAAGTTCCCGCACCGCGTTTTCCAACATTTCGGTGTAGAGTTCAAAGCCCACGGCTGCAATCTGCCCCGACTGCTCCCGCCCCAGCAGGTTACCGGCCCCGCGGATCTCCAGATCGTGCAGGGCGAGCTTGAAGCCTCCGCCGAGCTCGTCCAGCTCCTGCAACGCTCTGAGCCTCCGCTCGGCATCGCGCGTCACGATCTTTTCGCCCGGGATGAGTAGATAGGCATAGGCGCGCCGATGGGACCGGCCGATCCGGCCCCGCAGTTGATAGAGTTGGGCCAAGCCGAACTTGTCGGCCCGGTTAATCATGATGGTGTTGGCATTGGGGAAATCGAGCCCCGACTCGATGATTGCGGAGCAGACCAGCAGTTGGACCCGGTTTTCCAGGAAATCCAGCATGACCTTTTCCAGCTCCCGCGGGCGCATCTGCCCGTGAGCGACCGCGATCTTCGCCTCAGGAACCAAATCCTGAAGCTTTTGCGCCATGCGGGAAATGGTCTCGACTCGATTGTGCAGAAAAAAGACCTGCCCGCCGCGCAGGATCTCGCGCAGGATGGCGTCCCGGATAACCTGCTCGTCGTACTTGCTGATGTAGGTCCGGATCGCCAGGCGGTCCAGGGGCGCGGTTTCGATGATGCTCATGTCGCGAATCCCGATCAGGGACATATGTAGGGTGCGCGGGATCGGGGTAGCCGTCAGACTAATGACATCGACCATGTGGCGCAGCTTCTTTAGCCTCTCTTTATGGGCGACGCCGAAGCGATGCTCCTCGTCGATCACGACGAGACCGAGATCCTTGAACTGGACATCCTTTTGCAGCAAGCGGTGCGTCCCGATCACGATGTCGACCAGCCCCCCGGATAGATCCTTGAGCACGCGCTGATTTTCTTTGGGGGTGAGAAACCGGCTCAGCATCTCCACGCGTACGGGATAATTGCGCAGGCGGTGGCGAAACGTCTGGAGATGCTGCTGGGCCAGGATCGTCGTCGGAACCAAAACCGCCACCTGCTTGCCCTCCATGACGGCGAGAAACGCGGCCCGAAGCGCCACCTCGGTCTTGCCGTATCCCACGTCGCCGCAGATCAGCCGATCCATGGGCCTCCTTCCCTCCATATCCTTCAGCACCTCCGTAATGGCCCGTAGCTGATCCGGGGTTTCCTCAAATTCAAAAGAGGCCTCGAACTCGCGGTAGAGCTGATCGGGAGACGGGTAGGCGTGCCCCTCATGAACCTCGCGCGCCGCATAGATCTCCAGCAGCTCCTGGGCCATGGCCAGCACCGAGCGGCGGGTTCTCGCTTTGACCTTTTCCCAGGAAGTCCCTCCTAATCGGTCCAGCCCCGGTGAGGTCCCATCACCTCCGATGTATTTCTGAACCAGGTTGATCCGGTCCACCGGCAGATAGAGTCGGTCGCCACCCTGGTATTCCAGGTGGAGGAATTCGCCCTCCACGCCCTCCACCTTGAGAAATTTGAGCCCGCGATAGATGCCGATTCCATGATCCAAATGGACGACATAGTCATCCTGTTTGAGCTCGCTCAGACTGGTGATGAAGTGGCTCGGGTGAGCTCTTTTCTGACTCGGCCGCTGGCTCCTTTGGGTGCCAAAGATCTCATCCGCGGTGATCAGAACCAGGTGCTCCTCAGGCAGGCGAAACCCCTCGGTCAAGCCCCCCACCAGGATGGAGCGGGAAGTCGCCGCGCCGGCAAGGAGGAGCGGGAAAGGGGTCTCCTGCTGAGCGATCGGCACCTCATAATGGGCGAGCAACTCTCTGAGCCGGGTGGCATCCGCAGGCGTGGGAACGACGAAGAAAACCCTCTCCCCCTTCCAATCCTCCAGCCGCTGCACGAGAGGCTTGAGGGAAAGCTCCCTGGCGTGGCCGGCCGAAATTTCGAGCCGCAGATCGCTGTTCAGATAAGATTTGACAACGAGCAGCGCCTGCGCCGCTTTTCCATGGGGCGGGATCACCTCAAGCGACTCCGTATGGACCCGGGGAAAGAGCGAAAGGCCCTCCTGCCATTCCTCCTCGCTCAAATAAAGACTTTCCACCGGGGGAATAAAGCGGCCCCCCTCCTTTGCCTTAGCCGATCTCTCCCAGCACTGCGCCGCAAACCGCTCGGCCTCCGCTTCCACGCGCGCGGCCTGGTCCAGCCAGACCAGCGTATCGGATGGCAGGTAGGCAAAGACGGACGAAAGCCCGGGATAAAAATAGGGCACGAGAAGCTCCATCCCGACAAACGGCACTCCTTGTTGGAGCGATTCCAAGAGCGAGTTTTTTTCCTTCCGCTCGAGCTCCAACTCCTCCGCCCGGCGCTCGATGCGCCGCACGATCTCACCCATCTCCTCGTTGTGCCCAAGCGAAAACTCCCGTACGGGCAAAACCAGCAACTCCTGCTCGGAGCTCTGCGAGCGTTGGGTGGCGGGATTGAACTCCCGAATCGACTCCAAGCGGTCGCCGTCGAACTCAAGCCGCAGCGGGAGCGAATAAGCGGGCGGAAACAGATCCACGATCGCCCCGCGCACGCTGAAATCTCCACGCTCCTCGACCAACGGGACGCGCTGAAATCCCCATCCGACCAGATGCTCGACCAAGCCTTCGCGCCGCAGCTCCTGGCCCGCCACGAGATAAAGATAGGACTCTCTAAAGACCTCCTTCGGGATCACCCGTTGGAACAGGGCCGCGGGAGTGGAAACCCAGATCGGCCATCGGGATTCGAGCAGATGGTAGAGACCTTCCAGCCGCGCCGCCACGTTGTCAGGATGGGGAGAGAGCCTTTCAAACGGAAGCACCTCCCAAGAAGGAAAGAGATGGAGCCGTTTTTTCAGGGGTCCGGGTGAGCCATCTTCGCCCAAGAAAAAAGCCAGGTCCGAAAACAGATTTTCGGCCTCCCGCTGCGTGGGGGCAATGGCGAGTATGGGCCGCTCGCCTAGCGCGGCCAGGCGAGACAGGCAAAAGGCGCGCGCCCCCCCCTTGAGGCCGTGAACGCTCCTAAAGGGCTTGAGTCTTGCTTCCAGGCTTGCTGAAATCATCCGAAGAAGAGAAAACGTCGGCGGCGAATTTTCGGGATCTCCTCGCGCACAGCCCCCGCATCGGTTTCGGCGCGCTTGGCCCACGCCTCCATCCCGGCGATCAGATCTTTCACCCTTATCTGAAGGTAAGTCGGCTGGTAATTCTCCAGGCGGATCAGGGCCTGGTGAACCATGCGGACCGGCCCCTTGATCTCGCCGAAATCACAAACGAGCCGGCAGGCCGCCGCGAGCTGGATCAACCCCTCGAGAAACGGCTTGTGCTGCTCCTCGGCCCCGACATAAAGCTCCTCGAAGCGCTCGTGCGACTCGAAGTAGCGCCCGGCATTGAATAAACGAATTCCCTCTCGCAGCCGAGCATCCATACTAATCAGCATCCGACCCAAATTAACAACTTCCCCCTGGTGTCTCAAGGAGCGCCAGGATGCCTGCCAGCTTTACGCCCAACCCTCTATTTGTTATAAGCTATCGTGCGTTCGTCTCCTGGGCAGCGCCGAAAGTGCGAGAAGGACATGGTTAAAAGGGACTATTCGCCCGCCCCTGATGCGTCTGCGGAGGTCCCCCCGCGAAGGTATCCCGACCTGCACGATCACCTGGAGAGTCTCGAGCGCGAAGGCCTGCTGATCCGAATAAAAGAACCGGTGGACAAAGATCAGGAGATGCACCCCCTGGTCCGCTGGCAGTTTCGGGGCGGTATCAAGGAAAAGGACCGCAAGGCTTTTCTTTTCGAGCAGCCAGTTGATTCACAGGGAAAAAAGTACGACATCCCGGTGGCCATCGGCGTACTGGCCGCAAACCGCAGGATCTACGGCATCGGCCTCGGAGCCGATCCGTCAAAAGTCAACCAGCTCTGGGCCGACGCCAAGGCCAATCCCATCCCGCCGGTCGAGATCCCTTCGAAGGCCGCGCCGGTTCATGAGCTGATCTTTGAGGGAGAAGAGCTCAAGGTTCCCGGGCGGGGGCTCGACGCCATCCCGGTGCCGATATCGACGCCGGGTTGGGATAACGCTCCCTACGTGAGCGCCGCTCATTTCATCTCCAAAGATCCCGATAGCGGCATCCAGAACATCGGTACCTATCGCGCCATGATCAAGGCCCGCGATCGCCTCGGCTGCAATCCTTCGATCGAGCTGGGGCAGGGCATCTACATCCACTGGGAGAAATACCGGGCGAGAGGCGAGAGCATGCCGGCGGCTCTGTGCATCGGCGGGGTCCCGGTGATCTCCTACGTGTCGGCTCAGAAGCTCGCTTACGACACCGACGAACTGGCCGTGGCCGGAGGGCTGGTCAGGGCCCCCATTCGCGTGGTCAGGGCCAGGACCGTACCGCTGCTCGTGCCGGCCGACGCCGAGATCATCATCGAAGGCCTCATCTCGACCGAGTGGCTAGAGCCCGAGGCTCCCTTCGGCGAATCCCACGGCCACGTCAATCCGAAAGAATACAACCCTTTCATGGAAGTGACCTGCATCACGCGCAGAAGGACGGCCATCCTCTGCTCGATCATCAGCCAGGTGACGCCCTCGGAATCGAGCGTGATGAAGAAGATGGCCTATGAGCCGCTCTATCTGGACCATCTGCGCAACGGGCTCGGGGTGAAAAGCGTGGCGCGGGTTGTCCTTCATGAACCGCTGACCGCCACGCAGAAGCTGACCATCGTGCAGATGGAGAAGCCGACGCGCGCCGAGGTCTGGCGGGCGCTTCTGGGCGCGGTCGCCTTTCGCCCTTCGATGTCGAAGATCGTCATTGCAGTGGACAAAGATATCGACCCGGAGAATCTCGATGCCGTGTTCTGGGCTTTGGGCTATCGCTCCCGGCCGCACGAGGACGTGCAGATTCTGCGCGGGACCGACGTGGGGCATGCCCCCCGACACGACACGCGGGGCTCGGCCGATGACTCCTGCCTGCTGTGGGATGCCACGCTCAAAGGGACCTTCCCGCCGATCTCCCTGCCGAAGCGGGAGTACATGGAACGTTCGCGCCGCCTGTGGGAAAAGCTCGGCCTTCCTAAGCTCGAACCGGAATCGCCCTGGTACGGTCACTCCCTCGGAGACTGGAACGCTGAGCTCGACGAGGAGGCCAGGCTCGCGGCTGAAGGCAGGTATTGGGAAACGGGGGAAAAGATTGCGCATGAACGCCGCTCTACACGGGAGATCCCGCCGAACACTTCTTATTACCCGCAGAAAAAGGACGACGGAGATAGCTAAGAAACCAATACTAGCGTATTAAATAAGTCCACATGCCAGAGGAACAAGCCTTCCGGCCGCAGCCGATGGACCCATCCTCGCTCCGCTCGGAATCTCAAATGGCAGATCTCAAATTCAAATTGGCCATCTGAGATTTGGAATTTGCAATCCCGCAGGGCTTGTCTGCGGTCTTCGGGCTTGCTCCTCTTTCAACATTTTGGAGGAGGCAAACGAATGGAGTACAAAGCGCTGAAGTGGTCGGTTCACGAAAATCCGAAACGGCCCGGCGAGCCTTGCATCGGTCTCATCACGCTCAACCGCCCGGATTACCTCAATGCCATGGACCCGCTGATGCGCCTGGAGCTCGACGCCCTGCTCAGCGAAATTGCGCGCAACTCGATCCTCAAGGTGGTCATCCTCACGGGAGAGGGACGGGGCTTCTGCGCCGGCGGAGATCTCCATTCCGAGGCCGAGGCCTTGGGAGCCGTCGCCGGCACCATGGGAATCACCGGTCCGTACAAAGAACTGGCGGAGCATTTTTTCAATGACCTGCGCCACAAGGTGCTGCAGAGCGCCATGCGCAAGCTCGAGGACTTGCCCCAGGTCACGATCGCCGCGATCAACGGAGCCGCCGTCGGAATCGGCCTCGAGATGACCACGCTGTGTGATATTCGAATCGCTTCCGAGCGCGCGAGGCTCGGCGAAGTAGCCGTGCCGGCCGGCTTCATCCCCGAAAGCGGCGGGACGAGAAACCTGCCGAAGCTCGTCGGGCTGGGACGGGCGATGCGCCTCATCTTGACCGGTGAGATCGTCGACGCCAAGGAGGCCGTGCGGATCGGCTTGGTCGACGAGGTCGTGCCGCACCGAAGGCTCCTGAAAGAGGCCTTCTCTCTGGCGGGAAGGATCGCTGCGAATCCCTACCTGTCGGTGCGCCAGGCCAAGCGGCTGGTGAAAATGTACTGGAACTGGAACCGCACCGACGAGGGCTATCGCCAGGAGCTGGAGGCTGTGCTCGAGATCACACGCACTAAGGACTGCCAGGAAGGGATGCGCGCGTTCCGGGAAAAAAGGGACGCGCGCTATACCTATCCCTACGACGCCGGCTGGCCCTTCGCGTCACGCGCTGCGAATCCGAAGAAGAAAGATTGAAGCCATGCCTGAGGCTGAAGCCACGCAAGCCCCGCCGCCGGGCTACCGCTGCTATCCCGAGCGCTTGAACATCGCGCGCGAAGCGCTGGAGCGGCCGGTGGAAGACGGGCTGGGAGGACATCCGGCCCTGCTCTATGAAGGAGGCGCCGTGACCTACGGCGAGCTCAAGCGCAGGGTTGACGCCCTGGCCCGGGAACTTAAACGTCTCGACGTCGAACGCGGAGATCTCGTCCTCATCCGGATGGCCAACGCCCCGGAGTTTGCCATCGCCTCCCCGCGGAACTCTCGACCATTCTCCAGGAGGCCGAGCCGCGTCTCGCCTTCACCGAGGCCTCGCGCGCGGAAGCGCTGCGCGCGATCCGCCGGGGTAGTTCGGTACAGAGAGTGATCTGCGCCGGCGGCGCCGAGACCGGCGAGATCTCCTGGGAATCGCTCCTCGGAAACGAAGGTGAGGGTGGCAAAGTCGAGGATACCGCCGCCGACGAGCCGGCGTTTCTCGTCTACACTTCCGGCACCACGGGAAAGCCCAAGGGAATCATCCATGCCCATCGCTGGCTCGTGGCCCTTGGCGATCTGAACCGCTTGAGGCTCCCGCCGAAACAGGGCGATGTCGTCATGGCCACAGGCGAATGGAGCTTCATCAGCGCCCTCGGCCATAACCTCCTCTTCCCGCTGCGCAACCGCGTCTGCGGCGCTATCCTCTCCGGCCGGGCGAGCCAGGAAAACATCCTGGCCTTGATCGAGCGCCATCGCGTCACGGTGCTCTACTCCGTCGCCACCGTCTATCGCAGGCTGCTGGCCATCCCCGATTTCGAAAAGCGGTACGACCTCGCAAGCCTGAGATGCGCGAATTCCACGGGGGAGGCACTGCGGGAAGCGACCTATCACGAATGGAAGCGGCGCGTCGGCTGCGAGCTGTACGAGCACTACGGCGTCTCCGAGTTCCAGCTCGTAATCGGTCAGGGGCCAATGCAGCCAGGTCGCGATCCTGAACGACCACGGGCAACCGGTCGTCCCCGGTGAGGTGGGCTACTTCGCCATTTCGGCCTATGACCCGGGACTCTTTCTCGGCTACTACAAAGATCCGGAGCGGACCACAGCCCTTATCCAAGAGGGTTGGTTTCGCACCGGAGACCTGGCTTATCAGGATGGAGAGGGCTACTTTTTCATCGCCGGGCGCGCCGACGACTGCTTTAAGAGCCGGGGAATTTTTATCTCGCCCGCCGAGATTGAAAATGCTCTGCAAAGGCACCCGGCGGTCATCGAAGCGGCGGTGGTTCCCGAGCCCGATTCGGAGATCGGAAACCGGATACGTGCTGTCGTTGTCCTGGGAGAAGGGCACGAGCCCTCCGATCGCCTGGCCGAGTCGATACGGGAAGAGATGCGGCGGCATATCGCCCCGTTCAAAGTGCCGCATGCGATCGAGTTCGCCCGGCTGCTTCCCAAGAGTCCCGTCGGCAAAATTCTGCGCCATAAGTTGACCAAAGAGAGAGCTGAACGAAAATCGGGAGAAACTATCTTATGAGCGCCAAGCATTCACTTTCAGTAGACGTCGCGATCATCGGGACCGGCGGGGCCGGGCTGGCCGCGGCCATCGAGGCCCACAGCGCGGGCGCCCGCGTCGCCATGGTCGAGCAGCAGGACACGATGGGGGGTACCTCGATCATCTCGGGCGGGGGCTGTCTCGTCGCCGGCAGCCCGCTGCAGGAGAAACACGGCATCCACGACAATCCCGATATCGCCTTCGAGGACTGGGTCAAATGGGGACAGGGGGCGGCGGACGAAGTCTGGGCGAGGTTTTATATCGAGCATTCTCTGCACGACCTATACCTCTGGTTGGAGAAGCTTGGCGTCAAGTGGGTCGGACTACAACCTCAAGAGGGAAACCGCTTGATGCGCTGGCACCGGCCGGAAAACAACGGTTTGGGTACCACCTCCACTCTGATCCGCGCCGCGCAGAACATCGGCGTCGAGGATATCTTGACCTCTACCGAGGCCACCAAGATCCTACGGCAAAACGGCAGGGTGTGCGGCGTGGAGGCCGCCGACCGCAAGAGCGGAGATCCGATCGAGATCCGGAGCAAGGTCCTCGTCGTCGCAACCGGAGGCTTCAACGCCAACCTCGACATGGTCTATGAAGTGAGGCCTGAGCTCAAACCTTTCAAGGTCTTGGCAGGGGGCGGCGTTGGCGCGACGGGCGCGGGCCACAAGCTCGTGCGCGAGATCGGCGGCTATCTAACCCACATGGAGCATGTGTGGTTCTATATCTACGCGACTCCGGATTACCGCGATCCCGGAGGCCGCAGGGGCCTGGTCTTTCGTCTCACGCCGGGCTACATCTGGGTCAACCGGCAGGGGAGCCGCTTCCACAACGAAGCGCTCACCGGCGGGGCCTCGGCCACTCCCGCCCTGCTGGCGCAAGACCCGCCGCATGCGTGGGCGATACTCGATTCTCCAATGACCGCTGAGATGGCGGTCGCCGATCCGTATTACCGCCAGGGTGATAACATCCTGCGAGACAAAGTCGAGGAGCTGCTCGAGAACTCGCCCTATATCCGTAAGGCTAACTCGCTCGACGAGCTTGCCCGCAGGATGGAGGTCGATGTCCCGAACTTTATGGCGACCGTCGACAGATACAATCGCGCGTGCGCCGACGGCCTTGAGCGCGAGCCCGATTTCGGCAAGCCTCTGAAGCTGGCGAAAAAATTCGACACGCCGCCATACTACGGAATTCAGATCTTCCCGCTGGCGCGCAAGAACTTCGGCGGGATCAAGACCGATCTGAAATGCCGGGTGCTGGACAAATTCTTTGACCCCATTGCGGGCCTTTACGCCGCCGGCGAAGTATCAGGAATGGCCGGAGGCCACATCAACGGCAAGGCGGGACTTGAAGGCACCATGTTCGGCCCGTCGATCTTCAGCGGGCGGGTGGCTGGCGCCTGGGCGGCTCAAGAGGCCGGCTTCGGCACCGGCTTCAAAGGCAAACCCAACCGCCCGGGTTAATCCTTGCCCATTTTAGGCGACACTAACTTCGGCTGGTTCCCCCGATTCGGCTACCTCCGTGGTTCCAGACCATCGCCCGGCCTGGGTCCTCCAGCCAAGCTCATTGGCTTGTGGAAAGCGATGAGCGGGCTTCCAGATTTGGCGACGATCGGCTAAACGGTCAATTAGGCATGCCCCGAATTCGATTCTGATTTATATCTTTCCCCGGTGTTGTTTAAGTTCCGCTTGAAACGCGGGATTTGGGGGAGTAGGGTCTGACGAAAAAAGACTTATATATGTCATAACCCGCAAGGGATTACGGAGGGAAAAGCGATGGCCAGAGTGACGCCAAGCCGCGCCAGACGCCCAAAGGCTGAGATTCAGAAGGATTTCTCAAAACTCGTGGACGAAGTGGAGCAACAGAAGGAAACGGCCAGCCCCAAGGCCGATGAACTTTCCCGGCTGCGAGAGACAGAAATCCGCCGGGCGGTCGCAGAAGTTACCGTTGACGATGTCGTGCAAAGGATCTCAGGCCTGGGGCTGGAGATCACGAAATCTCTGGCGCAGCTTTCCGAGAAGCTCGTCGCCGAGGTCGAGAAGCTCCAAAACGTCCGCGAGGCGGTATCTCTGGAAACCAAGGAACTGGAACGGCTGCACAAAATCGACACTGCCGCAACAGCTCTGGACCAGCTCATTCGGGACTACGGACAACAAAAGGAGGAGCTGGAGGCGGAGATATCCAGCCGGCGTGGGGCCTGGGCCGAAGAGGAGCGGGAACGTGAACGGCAGCAAAAGGATCTCGAGGAGAATCTGAAAAAGCAGCGGCAACGCGAGGCCGAGGAGTACGAATACAAGAAATCTCTGGAGCGCAAGAAAACCCAGGACAAGTACGAAGAGGAGATGCGGCTGCTCGAGAAGAACAACAAGGAAAGGCAGGAGGCTCTCGAAAAAGGTTGGCAGCAGCGAGAAGCCGCCATCAAGGAAAAGGAAGAGGAATGGGCGCGCTTGAAGAAAGAAGTTGAGGAATTCCCCGCCAGGGTCAAGAAGGAAATCGATGCGGCCGTGGCAGCCTCCGTCAAGGTGGTGGAACAGAGGTCTGAACAACAGATCGTGCTTCTCAAGAAGGACAGTGAGGCAGAGAAGCGATTTGCCGAACTCCAGATCAAGTCGCTGCAGGACACCATTGCCCGGCAGTCCGTCGAGATAGAAACGCTGCACAAGCAGGTGGAAGAGGCCAAGCGGCAGGTTCAGGACATCGCGGTCAAGGCCATCGAAGGGGCTTCCGGGGCCAAGGCGCTGACCGACGTCAAACAGGTTCTCATGGAGCAAGCCAAAACGCGCCTCCCTCAGGGATAGGATTTACCGCAGAGACACGGCGAGACCTGACGGCCGCAACCAAAGGGCCTGTCATCCTGAGCGAAGCGAAGGATCGCACAGCACATTGCCGAAGAGGTGCACCCACCTTTTTTTGGTAACCTTTGATAGCGGCAAAGAGTACGCTTTTAGCCGTTCTCTTTTAGACTGCGACGACGGGACAGACGTCGTCAAGGTCGAGGTGGATGAGAGGCGTTTCTTCTTCCGTGTGCTTCAGGCGTCGGGGAATAAATACGAAGTGCCGTGGGATCGGGTTCTGTACGAGGCGGAAGCGTCGTATCCATCGCCCCAATCTCTCTCGCGTAGAGTCCGGAAGACACCGCCCTTCCCTAGAAACCCTAGAGAAGATCGCTGCTGCATTAAAAGTCCCTATAGTCGATCTGGTCCTAAGAAAATGAGTCGCACCTAGATCTTCCTAAGCCAGCCCACCCTCTTGTGTGTCTATTGCCTGCTTTTGTTGTCTTTCGTCTTCCTCCTGTTGCCTATTGTTTCTCTCTTGCTTCCTATTTGAGACCTGCAATTTGCCATTTGAGATCCCGAAGGGCTCGCCTGTTGCCTTCTTCTCCTCCCTTCTTCCTCACGGCTACCGGCTCACGGCTCACGCCTGTTGCCTTCTTTGTAAATTTGCCCTATTTTACGCTAAACTCACTTCGGCTGGGTCTCCCGATCTGGGCACATCTTCGATCCCGCATCATAGCAAGGCTCTATCCGTCATACTTTCGTCTTGCCTTCCTCCCCACCATTTTCGTAAAATCCGCGGAACACTCCCAGCGGCGAACTTCGGGAAGGAAGTGTAGATAGTTGGCCTATAATATCGAATACTCTCCGGAGGCTGAGGACCATCTCCAACGGCTTACCGCAAGGCAGCGAAAGACGGTGATAGACACAGTAGATCGTCAACTCCTCCATGAACCCACGACCGAGACGAGGAATAGGAAGCCTATGAGGCCGAATCCTATCGCCCCCTGGGAGCTTCGCATTGGGAGCTTAAGGGTGTATTATGATGTTGAGGAAGAGCCCGAGCCCAGGGTATACGTATTGGCCGTTGGGATAAAAGTCGGAAATAGGGTGAGAATAGGTAGGGAGATTGTAGAGCTATGAAGAAAGTTGAGCTAAGACAAGCTTCAGCGCCCCTCTCGGAGTATGCGCTTAAAGCCAAGAAAGGGCCAATCATCGTGACCAAGGCTGGGAAGCCCGTTGCTGCGGTAATTCCTATTCCTAATACCGACGGAGAAACGGCATCTCTCAGCACGAACCGGAAGTTCTTGGCGATTATCGAACGGTCTCGGTCTAGACTGAAAAAAGAAGGCGGCATTTCCTCTGCCGAACTCCGCCGCCGCCTTGGATTAAAATAATAAGTCGGCACTTTGCCTTTATCCTTATTTTACTGGTGTCTTCTTCTTGCTCCATCATTTTTCATCCCTCATCCTTCCGCCTTCATCCTATCCCCTTTTGCTTGTTGCCTTCTTCATGATTTTGCCTTATTTTACGCGGAACTAGCTTCGGCTGGGTTACCCGATCCAGCTTGCCTGCCGGCAGGCAGGTCGCATCTTCGATTCCACATCATCGCCCCGACTGGCTCCCCAGCCGGGCTTTTTTGGGTTGTGGAAAACGATGAGAACGTTTCCAGGTTACGGCGGAGGCCAAAGAGGCGTCCGCCGAAAGGTCAATTAGGCATGCCCGACCCTATTCTCGACCCTATTCTGAACCGTTTCCCTGCTTGGGAGACGAAGCTTTTGCCTCCAGGTATCGAGAGTCGCCAGAAGAGAAAGAGCCGATTGAAGAGCCCCGCCACCGGCCCTTGTCTCTGGGGCGTCTAGCGGCCATCCACGCCGGTTTATCCCGGCGCTCTTAACAGCCTGTTAGAAGGCCCTGAGAAGCTGGGTCACATTGTAATCGAAGATATCCTCCAAGGTCTTGGTATTCTCAACGCCTGGGAAATTGATGACCTGCACATATCCGCATTTTGCATTTTCTGCAATGGTCTTTGCCGTGGGGAAATGAAGGATATCCACCACGAGGTCGGGGCTCTTCGCAACAGCATCGGCGATCGCTTTCGGCGGCAGCTCTCCGGAACGAATCACCTGAACGATGGAAAGACCCGCCCATCGGCTGAACGGTTGGGCCTGGAGATGGACCACCGCCCTCTTTCCAGAGAAGGCTGAGAGTTTTGCGTGGAGGCCGGTCAATCTGGCCAGGAACTGCTTCTTCCAGAGCAGCGCTTCCTCTTCCTTCTTCAAGACCTTTGCGATCTTCTCGACCTGGGTGATCAGGTTCTCGGGAGAGGTCGCCGTATCAATCTGAAGGGCGAGGATATTCTTATTTTGTGACGTCTCGAGCAGCTTGTTCACCATC
>JACPSF010000159.1 GCA_016193385.1 Deltaproteobacteria bacterium | reverse complement strand
TCGACGCCGAGATCGCGTCGGGCCGGTTCCGCGAGGACCTCTACTACCGCCTGAACGTCATCCCGATCCACCTCCCGCCCTTGCGTGAACGGTTCGAACAGCTCCCCTTGTTGGGCCAATTCTTCCTCGATCAATACTTGCTTGAATACGGGAAGTCACCGGTTCCCGTGGACAAAGAGGTGTGGAACCTCTTGGGCCGTTATTCGTGGCCGGGAAATGTCCGAGAGTTGGAGCACACGGTAGAGCGAGCGGTTCTGCTGGGCAAAGGAGACAGGATCGCCGCCACGGATCTGCCGCCTCAACTCCTAGCTCAAGGCGACAGGGAGTCAACCCTCGCGGAGGCCCTGGCCAGACACTACACCCTCAGGGCCCTCGAACAGGAATACATCAAAAAAGTCATGCTGGCCACCGGAGGGAATAAAACCGAGGCGGCCACTATTTTGGGGGTCGACAGAACGACGCTTTATCGGAAATTGGAAGAGGCGAAGGGAAAAGGATAGGGCCTCAACAGGTGGGCCGGGGGCATCACTGATCGCCCGCCACCGCCAGGCGATAGACCTCCCTTTTTGGACAAGAATATTTTTCGCCCAAAAGCTCCGCGATTTCTTTGACCCGCATTCCCTCCCCCTTAAGCCTGCGGATCTCGGATCGTAAGAGTTCTTCCCCGGGTGGAGAGGGTCCGTCTGACCCTCTGACCAGCAGGGTAAACTCTCCGCGCGGCTCCCTCGGTTCAAGTTCAGCACCCAACTCGCTCAGACGGCCGCGCAGAAACTCTTCATGCGCCTTCGTGATCTCCCTCGCGACCACGGCCTCCCGATCGCCGAAATGCTCGAGCAGGTCCCTCAAGGTCTCCTTGATTCTATGGGGGGCTTCGTAGAAGACGAGCGTTCTGGTCTCCTCAGCGAGACTCCGAAGTCGCTCGCTCCTCTCCCCCCGCTTGGCAGGAAGAAAGCCCTCAAAGACAAAACGGTCCGCGGGAAGCCCGCTCGCGCACAGGACCGCGGTCAGGGCAGAGGGTCCCGGGACGGGAACAACGCTGATGCCGGTCTTTAGCGCCTCCTGCAGGAGCCGGTAACCCGGATCGGAGATTGTCGGCGTGCCGGCGTCGGAGACGAGCGCCACATTTTCGCCTCTCTCGAGCCGTGCCGCCAAATCGCGGGCCTTCGCCGGCTCGTTGTGCTCATGGTAGCTCGTAAGACGGGTATGGATGTCATAGCGGCTCAACAGCGCTCTTGTATGACGGGTGTCCTCGGCGGCTATCAGATCGACCTCTTTGAGGACCCGTAGCGCCCGAAGCGTGATATCCTCGAGATTTCCGATCGGGGTAGCGACGACGTACAAAGTCCCAGCCACAGTCCGCTCCTCCCCGGAATTTTTAATTTTGAATTTTTAGTTTTGAGTTAATAAAAAATCAAAAATTGAGAATTGAAAATTGTTTTTATTTTCCCCAATCCCTGGCGTAGCGGAAGTCCCGGTCGATAGTGCGCTGCGATACTTTGGCGATAACCGGCAGACGCCTCTTAAACTGAGAGTTCATGATCCGCAGCGTGACTTCATCGATAAACGGCTCAGGAAATCCCGCCTCCACCAGCTCTTGCCGCGAATAGCGGCCGTCCACCATGAGGTAGAGCAGCTTGTCCACCTCCCGGTAGGTGAAGCCTAACTCCCCCTCGTCCGTCTGCCCGACCCAGAGATCCGCCGAGGGCTTTTTCTGCACGATGACGTCCGGAACCCCGACGGCCTCGGCTAAGGCCCAAACCTGGGTTTTGTAGAGATCGCCCAGCGGATTGATGGCGGAAGCCATATCGCCGTACAGCGTTCCGTAGCCAAGGAGCAATTCGGTTTTGTTGCTGGTTCCCAGCACCAGCGCGTTCCAGCGCGCCGAATGGTCATAAAGGATGGTCATGCGCTCGCGCGCCATTTTGTTGCCGCGTCTTTTCTGATCCGCATCGGGAAACCGCGCAAAATAAGCGTCGATCTGAGGGGTGATCTCCAAGGTAAGAGATTCAATAGAGCTTTTTCGGACCACCGTCTCGGCATGGACCAGGCTCTCCGGACTCGAGCTCAGATAAGGCATCATGATCCCCAAAACCTGCCGCGGTCCGAGAGCCTCGGCGGCCAACATAGCACTGAGACTGGAGTCTACGCCCCCGGAAAGTCCCACGACTACGCGATGGACTCCTACCTTCTCCACTTCGTTGCGGATGAAAGAGACCAGGATTCTCCGCAGGAGCCCGACATTGGTGGGAATCTCGACCATTACGATTTACTTTTTTCTAACTCGCGGCCTTTTTCTCCCTTTATCCCTGGATCCCCTCTTCCCTTGAACTCTTAATCCCTTTAACCCTTGAACCTTTTGTATTTGTGATGGACGCTCGCGGATGCGCATGAGTTCGTTAACCGTGAGATCGATATCTTCATCCCTGAGCAGCGGCGCCATAGCTCTTTTGCGCCGGACGGAATCAAGAGCGACATCCCCCGTGATGAAGTCCTCTTCATAGTATTTGGCCTTCGCGATGCTCTGCCCAAAAGGATCGAGAATTTCCGAACCACCCCAAAAACCTACCCCATCTTCAAACCCTGTCCGGTTGCCATAGACGACGTAGAGGCTGAAGGTCTCGGCGTAGGCGCGGTTGATCAGCTCCCAATAGCGCGCGTTGTCATCCTGGGGTTGACCTTCCGTAATGCCGCGCAGAGGGCTGGCGGAAGGACAGAGAACGACCGACGCCCCGTCGAGGGCGGCGACGTAGACGGTGGAAGGATGCCACAGATCTTCACAGATGAGCAGAGCCATACGGCCGAACCTGGAGTCAAAGGCTCTGAGACGGTCACCGCGAGCGAAGTAGCGCTGTTCATCAAACATCCCGTAGGTGGGGAGATAGACCTTGCGGTGGACGTGCCGGATCTCCCCGCCTTCGAAATAGACCGCAGCGTTGTAAAAACGGTAATCCGAACTCTCCTCGACTAACCCGGCGACAAAGTTGACCTCCCGGCTGAGCCGCTTGAGCCGTTCGACCTCAGGTGAGGAGAGCCTCAAGGCAATACCCGGGACCATATCGCGCAGGAAATAGCCGGTCAGGCTCAATTCGGGAAAAAGCAAAAGATCGATCCCGTCCCCCGCAGCCTGGCGGATTTTCTCTTCGTAAAGAGAGAGATTGGATTTGAGATCTCCTAGCTTGGGATTGATTTGGGCTATCGCGACTTTGAACATCCTCATACGCGCTTTAACGTGAGATGCGCGATTTGCGGCGGGCAGTTGATGCGAATAGGCAGTCCGGTTATGCCGACCCCGCGCCCCACAAAGAGTACCGAATCCTTGCGCTCGGCAGCGGAAGGAACCGAGCGGCGCGAAAGGCGGAAGAGACCTTCGGCGTAAGGAGTCAGGAGACGGGCCACCGATAGGCTTTCCGGACCGGACCCAAGCTTCACCTGCCCTCCATGATAGTGGCCCGAGAGAACCACTTCAACGCCCTTCCGCGAGGCCTCCGGAAAAACCTCCGGCCGATGGGAAAGCAGAAGCCTTACCTCCCCCGGTTCCCTCTGGGCCAGCCCGAGGGCCCGCGGGAGGTCGGGTCCGCCTATTCTTAGATCGTCGATGCCAAGAATATTCAACACCGTGTTACCGACCCGCAACGAGACCGCATCATTGCGCAGAACGCGCACCCCGTTAGCCTCAAACAGGCGTGTCAGCTCGTCTTCAGCCCCGGAATAGGCGTCATGATTGCCGAGGCAGGCGAAGATTCCATAGCGCGCCTTCAATCCCGCCAGAGTAGCCACGCACGGGGTAGCTTCCTCAGCTTGGCTCGAGACAAAATCTCCCGTCAGCGCGATGAGGTCCGGCTTAAGCCGGTTCACGGCCTCCACATACTCGGCCAGCTCTTCCGCCGGCATAAACGGCCCCGCGTGGATATCGGTGAGATGAACGATCGAAAACCCCGCAAGCCCGGAGGAGAGATCGTTTAAAGCCAGATCGTAATCTTCCAGCCGAAAGAGTCGCCGCCCCTCGATCACGCCGTAACCGGAAATGTAAAACGGTGCGGCCACAGCCAGGCCCATACCGGCCCGCAGAAAAGCCCGGCGCTCGAGGTCGGGGGAAACTGGCGCCGCCGGTAAGAGAGACCTCTGCGTCCACCGGAAAAAATCCCAGCCCAAGATGACCAGAGCGAGTCCGCTGGAACCAAAAACCCAAACTGCAAGCAAGCTTCGGAAAACCTGCAAAAACAGCTCTTGTGCCCGGAAGCCAAAGACGAAGCGCCAGGCCAGGGGGTAAATCAGGTACAGGAAGCCGAACACCGCGGCCCCGTACAAGAGCCTCTTATGGGCTCGTTGCGGGAGACGCCGCCTTACGTGTTCCCTGAAACGAAAGAGGAGAAAAGCCTGCAAGGCCAGAAACGCGGGAACCAGCAGCAGCAGGACTAGATAGGCCCTCGGAAAATCCATCGAGAAGGTATAATATAGCGTATTCAAGACCATCTGACAAACTTCGCGGTGGACCAAGCCCTGGAAAAACTCGTCGGGCAGAAACTGCAAGCCTGCTTTGGCCCGCGGACGCGCCTGGTATCGCTTTGCCCCCTGCCCGGAGACGCGTCGAGCCGGCGCTATTATCGAGCCTATCTCGACGGCGTGTCTGCGCCCCAGTCGGCGATCGTGATGGAGCTTTCCGGAAGCTCCCTACCCCTTTCCTCGGAGGAACTGGCCATCTTCAAGGACCCGCCCAAGGAGCTTCCGTTTCTTAACCTCCACCGCTTTCTTCGCGGGCTCGGGGTGAGAGTCCCGGAGCTATACGGCCATTGGGTTGAGGAAGGAATTCTGATCTTGGAGGATTTGGGCGACCACTCCCTGTGGGAGTGGGTCCAGGGCCTTCCACCGGCAGAGGTCCTGGCCTGGTACGAGAAGGCTATCGATCAGCTTCTCCTGATCCAGATCGTGGGGAGTTCCAAACGGGACGAAGACTGCATCGCCTTTAAGCAGCGCTTCGATTCTCGCCTTTACATGTGGGAGTTCGAGCACTTCCTCGAATACGGACTGGAAAAAAGGCCGGGGGTGAATATTAGCCGGGCAGAAAAGCGGTTACTCACCGATCGTTTCACGGCGATCTCCCAGCGCTTGGCAAACGAGCCTCCCGCTCTCAATCACAGAGACTATCACAGCTGGAATTTGATGGTGCACCGAGGTGAAGTAGCCGTCATCGACTTTCAGGACGCGCTCATGGCTCCGCCGCAGTATGACCTCGCCTCTCTATTGAACGACCGCGAAACCGATCGTATCATCCGCCCGGACCTGGAGGAGCGCCTCTACGGCTATTACCTGCAAAAGCGGGAGGCAATGGGGGCGACCAAGGTAGCCCCGGATGAGTTTTTTGAGATCTACGTTCTCTCGGCGCTACAGAGAGACTTTAAAGTGGTTGGCCGCTTTTATTACCTGGAACTCATCAAGGGGAAGCCGGGATATAAGAAATACCTCCCCCCTACCCTCAGGCGAATCAAGCGCAATCTCCTGAGAGCTCCCACGCTCGGTGAGCTGGTGCCGGTCCTGGCCGCCCACTTCGAGGAGATGAGATGAAGATTAACTGGGTCTCCCTGCCTCCGAGCTTCAGTGCCTCCTCGTCGCAAGGAGTTA
>JACPSF010000158.1 GCA_016193385.1 Deltaproteobacteria bacterium | reverse complement strand
CCAGGCAAAGCCTGGTCATTCTCGTAGAAAGGCTTAGTCATGCCGGGGTAGCCCGTGTAATGGCAGCTCTCGCAGAGGTTCGCGTTCCCGGCAAGTATTGTAATGGCGCCGCCTTCCGCGTTATGGGGCTTATGGCATTCCCGGCAAGGGTTGGCGGGATTCGTCAAGCTGTGCGGTGGGTCCAAGGCGTACACCATCCACGCGGAAGCCCCCACCAAAAGGGCGATTAACAGGATTAAAGGAATCCGCTTCATTTGTTTCCCCCGCTCGAATTCACCCGCACCGAGTCGGATCCCTCGAAGGGATTTCCGTTCCAGAACATTCCCGAGACGACTATGATAGGATTCCCATCAGGAAGCGCTGCCAGCATGGTCTGTGCGTCGAATTTCACCATTAAGTCCGGAATCCCGTCGGCGTCATAGTCCCCGATAGTCGTGCGGGAGGCGAGAGCGGGTACCCCGTTGGCCGTGATCGTTGCGGGGTCAATCTGGTCAACAGAATAGTCGCGGATCTCGATGTAGGCCGTAATGTAGTCTCTGTTGGCGGATCTGTTCAATGTGTCCGGCTGGATATCGACGACGGCGGGGATGATATGGGGGTCTGAAAAGCTATCCAGGCCGAAGAACTCTACCCGCCCGGTATTGGCCGAAGCGACAAAGAGCCGGTTGTGGATGTCAATGGCAAGGCCCATGGGGGTCCGAAGCTGCCCTGGACCATTGCCAAAGGTCCCAATGGTAGAAAGCCTATAGCCGAAACGATCGAAGACCTGAACGTAGCCCTGAAAAGCATCAGCCACGTAGAGCCTTCCTTGGGAGTCACCGGTGAGTCCCAGAATCCGTCCAAACTTAGACGAAAAGCTAAAGGCGCTGCCTCCAATGCATCTTAAAAAGTTTCCATTGCGGTCGAAGACCTGGATGCGGTCGTTGGTCTGGTCTGCCACGAAGAGTTCACCCAGGGGACTCATGTAGAGTCCGGCAGGGAAGTTAAACTGCCCTGGACCTGTTCCCGGGCCGCCGAAGCTGGAGAGCAGAGTTCCATCCGGGGCATAGACTCTGATAGTATGCGCGCCGCTATCCGAGACATAGATCCAGCCGCTTTGAGGATCCACGGCGATATCGTTCGGGATCAGGAACTCGCCGTCGCCCTGGCCAAAAACATTGAGACGATTCCACTGTTGATCAAAGACCGTGACGCTTCCTTTTCCGTGTTCCCCGACGTAGATTCTTTCGGCATTATCTACAGCGATTCCCAGGGGCAGGTTGAGCCCCTCAAGGACATTGATCAGTCGGCCGTATTGATCTCTGATAAAGACCTGCCCCGCCCGGGGGTCGGTGGTATAGACGTTACCCGATCCGTCGACGGCGACACGTCCAGGGGCGTGGAAGAAGTCGCGGTATGCTCTCAGGGGGACGGACGAGGGCGGAGCCTCAACTGAGCTGCCCCACCTGCAGCTCTGCGCGAAGCCAAGCGTTGGCACGGAAAGGGACAGGCCCAAGAAGATTATCGCTGCGGCCGCGAAACCTCCGTTCTTTTGTGCCGATCTTACCGGCATGGGATAATCACCCAATTCTGGAATCCTTCGGCCAAAAGAGAGGCCCGCCGCAGCGGGCCTCTCTATCCGCACCCCTCACTGCTACTACAGGTCGTGACAGGTCACGCAAAGCGCGCTGGCCGCGGTGATTTTCCGCAGGAAGGGCGCCTCGATAGTGCTGTACAGGTGCGGGTTGTGGCACGACTGGCACTGGACGTTGCCGTTGGCGTCATAGTCAACCACTTGAGCATCGGCGGTCGGGCTGGCCTTAAAGGGCGTATACCCAGTCTTGGCTGCCGGTGCCGGAATCCCTATCGGGTGGTTTGACTGCATCGCGGCTGGATTTATCAACGCACTACCACCGCTCAGCTTTCCAGCCGTGGTATTTGTGCCAGCGACGTTGAACGTCTTCGTCCCGCTGCTCCCACCGGTGTAGTAAACCAGGACGCTGCCCAACGCTATACTCCCATCGTGGCAGCTCAGACAGGCCATTGAAGGCGCTACTGCAGCAGCAGTAGCATCTGTCGGTAGGTCTGTCCCTCGGGTCGTCTTCGTCGGAGACCACGTTAAGGTCGCCGTGGCGGATGCCTCGTGGTTCCAAAGCGGCCTCCGGGTTGCCGGACTTCCGCGGTGGGGCGTGTGGCAGAAGATGCAGACCTGGTCGGTGTCGGTAGCCTTGATCACCGCTGTGCTGCCGCTGCTGAGATCGTGCTTGGTGTTGGCTAACTTCGTCTGGGCCATGGCGGTCCCAGCGAACGCCAGAACGAGGATCACTGCAAAAACAAAACCCTTCTTCATTTGTTCTCACCTCCTTTCGTCTTAACCTCTGCAACCTTTGATGCCACTAACTTCTTATCTTCAGTGTTGTTCTCACCCCCTTTCGTGTTAGCCTCCTGCGTTTCCCAGCTCTCTTCCGCTGTTGTGTTGACGAGCTGGTAAATGCTTATCCTCCTGCCGAAGGTATCGGAGATATAAATCGTATTCTCCTTGTCGATGGTGATCGCCGCCGGATTCAAGAGTAGGCCGGGATAGGTTCCGACGCCGCCGAAATTCAAAAGCAGCTCCCCCTTCTGGTTGAAGATCTGGATATTGCTCCACATAGAATCCACCACGTAAACGTTGCCAAAGCTGTCCAGGGCCACCGCCTTAGGGCGAGCGAAGTCGCCGACCTTGTCTCCGCTTCGGCCGAACTTCCGTAGGAACTTCCCGTCCTGGTCGAAGACCTGGACTCTGAAGTTGGCGGAGTCGACGACATAGAGCCTGCCCTCAGTATCCACCGTCGCGAACGTAGGAAAGTTGAATTCTCCATCGCCCTTGCCTCGCCGCCCGATCTCCCTGATAAGTTTCCCTTCGAGGTCGAAGACTTTGACTTGGTGTGCCCGTTCATCGTTGTGACCAGTATCGACCACGTAGAGGCGCTGGCGCTTCTTATCTACAGCCACTCCCGTGGGCCTGACTAGAAGATCCTTTCCGATCGACTTTAGGAAATTGCCGTTTTTGTCGTAGACCCGCACCGACCGGGTCCTGCTATCTGTGACGTAAACGTTCTCGCTCACATCGAGGGCTACCCCTACCGGCTCCCCCAGGGGATGCCGTTCTTGATCCCCGATGATCCTGGTTTCTCTCGCTTTGAAGTCAAAGACGAAGACAGCGCTCCAGGCGAAGTCGGCCACATAGATCCGTTTGCCGTCCTCGGAGATGGTAACGCCCATCGGCTGGCGGAGCGCGGCCTGCGGAGTTCTGCCCACTACAACCTCAAGAACGGACGGCCCGCCGACGTCGTCTCTAGACCGGAAACTCTGAACATACTTGATCCGGGTCTTCTCGGGCGGGTCCGGCCAGAACATCGGGATAAGTTCGTCCTTCTGGGAGATCGCCGCACAACCAGACAAGAAAACGAAGAGTCCCAGGCCCGAAATAATGCCGATTTTTTTTAGAGCAGCGTTGACCACCATCAGGGGTATTATCTCCCTTCGCTACTTCGCTAAGCTCCTTATGAACGCGACGACATCTTTGATATCTTGCTCCTTAAGGTTCCCGCCAAACGGCGGCATAAGCGGGGACTTTCCAACGGAGGGCCCACCCTTGGCCATGATGTTAAAGAGATACTTATCGTCCAGCTTGGATACATAGGCCTTATCTGACAGGTCCTTCGGCTTAGGATTCAAGGCTGCTGCCGCTGCTCCGTCTCCTTTCCCTGTTGCCCCGTGGCAGCCTGCGCAAGACTTCGCATAGATTTCTTTTCCTTTGGCTGCATCGCCCGGACTCGCCGCGACGACCAAAGTCACCCACGACGCGATGAGGACCAAAATGATCGAGGACACTATGACGACGATCCAGTCCACAACAGATTCTGCCCGCATTTTTAGGCTCCCTTGATCGATGATCTTACCTCGTCCGCTTTGGCATAAGAGCATGGTTCTGACCCCACCCGCTGGGCCGGTGTCATCGAACTGACGACACACTTGACCAGATCTTCCACCGAGTTTGCCGTACAACGGTAGCCGGAATAGGAGAAGCAAGTGTTGTCCTCTAGGTTTAACCGAACGACCCTCGCCTGGCATTGCTCCAGAAGGAGGCGGGAGAGGAGCATCTCGGGCTCAGGTTCGCTGCG
Organism: Deltaproteobacteria bacterium; assembly: GCA_016193385.1. The sequence goes on along the minus strand of JACPSF010000158.1, from coordinate 3,688 downwards.
TCCGGCCTCGACGATAACCACATTAGGCTTGAGCGCTTTGATTTGCGCAAAAGCCTCCTCATCTCCGACTGCGACACCCATTACCTGCACACCACCTACTTGCTCCAAGAGGCGTTCTAACCCCCGAGCGAAAAGAGAATACTTATATAGAATAAAGGCGGTTAACATTTGTTGAAGAACATAAGGCGCTTTCTTTTCAAAGTGAAGACGAGAATGGGCTATTTTTGAAGAAATAAGGGGCTATATGAAGTTAGCCCTTTGGGGCTATCCGGGAAGGGGTCGGGATTGGCCGGCAGCCAATCCTCCCTATTCGCTCGGATCTTTTTTGCTGACGAGACCCTTCTGGAGGGCTAAGGCGGCGGCTTGAACGCGGTTCGCAAGGTGAAGTTTCCCAAGAATGTTTTTAAGATGGTTCTTCACCGTATTCTCTGCAATTCCCAGCTTGCTTCCGATCTCTTTGTTGGTCAGGCCTTCGGTTAAAAGCCGGAGTACTTCCTGCTCCCTTGCGCTGAGATCTTCTCCACGGCTCTTCAGACTCCCCGGAGCATCTCGAAGAGATCCGTGGGATCGACTTTTTTTAGAAGATATCCGTGAGCGCCATATTTAATCGCCTCAAAGAGATTTTTATCTTCCTCCGAGACCGTGAGAATCACCACTTTAGCAGATGGGACAGCCTCTTTGATCCGCTGCGTAGCCTCAAGGCCGTTGCCGCCGGGCATGTAAATGTCCATCAGGACAAGATCCGGCTTGAATTCCTTAACTTTCTTAAGTGCTTCAACGCCATTTTGCGCCTCTCCCACTACGCTGAAATCCTTCTCTTTGGCGAAGAGGGCAGCTAACCCTTTTCTGAAAAGGGCATGGTCATCGACGAGGAGTATTCGAATGGGTTTCATTGGGGACCCTCTGCAACCGGCAAAAAGACGATGACCCTTGTCCCCTTCCCCGGAGCACTATCCACGTCCAGCTTCCCGCCAACGCTTTCGGCTCGCTCTTTCATGCTGTGAAGGCAAAAGTGAAGTTTCGTCCCCGATATTTCTCCCACCAGAAAACCCTTGCCGTTATCCTCAATGGTCACTTTGGCATAATTCCCGACTCGCGCAAACCTGACCTCACTCCTGGTTGCCGCGGAGTGTTTCAACGCGCTCGTCAAAGCTTCGTGGATGATCCGGACAAGCTCGGTCTCAGCCTTGGGGGACAATCGGATTGCCTCGGGGCCGTCCACTCTTAGATCCACCGGGATCCCTCGCGAGGCGCCAAACTCATGGAGGTATTCAGTGAGGGTCGGGATCAGCCCCGGACTTTTAGAGACCATGTTGCGCAGCCCGCGAATCGCCCGCTGCACATCGTCATAGGCCAAGTCGACGATCTGCCGCATTTCGCTCAAAGTTCCCTTTGTTATTGCGGCGGGCACCGCGGACCTGCAATCCCTTTCGGCCTCGGCGACTTTGAGGTGCAGCAGCGCGAGGTTCTGCGCCAGGCTGTCGTGAATCTCGTGGGCTAACCTTTCCCTTTCCTCCAGCCTTGCCAAATCTTTCAATCTTTCCTCATGTTCCTTGAGCCGCCCTGCCATGACGTTGAAGGCATGGCTCAGCTCGCCAATCTCATCCTTCGACGTAACCGGCACCTCTTTATGAAGATTCCCCTCAGCAAACTCGCTTGCGGCCCGAGCCAACGACCGCAGCGGCTGAGAGAGCGTCCGGTAAAAAAGGAAACTGGCGCCCATAATGAGAACGACTCCTAGAAATGCAAAGCCGGCGTATAAGCCGACGATCAGTTGCATTCTTAAAGTGTTTTCCCTGAGTGTCTCAGCCATCTTGACCCTGTGTGCCGCGCTGAGGAGGTGGGCGAAGCCCTGGACCCTCAGCTCGGCATCGGCTAATGCCTCCAGATCCCGAGGATTGAGATCCGGGGCTTTGTCCGCAAGCCCTCTCAGCTCAGAAATGAGATTGCGAATTCCCAGGACGACCTCTCTCTCTTCTGTTGTGTCGTGATACCGTTCCAGTTCCAAAAGGGCGATGAGGTCTGGCAGGTAAGCGGCGCGCTCGCCATCGGGAATAGGTTTCCCCAAGATCTTCGCCCGTTGGATGGCTGCAAGGAAATGGTGGATGGTGCTGTGAATCCGGTCGGCCACATCGATTTGCTGGCTTTCCCATCTGATCGTCTCAGCGCCTAGCGAGATGGAGTAAGATAAATAGAGAGATACCCCTCCTGCCAAAAGCACCAGGAAAACCAGGAAACCAAAAAGGAGGCTCAGCCTGCGATTGATCCTACCCGGAAATGTAAGTTCCTCGATCGTATCCTTGTCTCTTATACCGCTGACCATAGAGAAAATGGGCTCTCCCCTACAAATTCTTATAAACCATACCAAAAACAACGCAAAAAGGGCACCGGCTGCCCCCCATTTCTAATAGCCCGAAAGTGCTATTTCCACATAGCCCTTTGTTTCCTTAGCGAATAGCTCTTGTGCGTCTTTTCAAGAGAGAAGGAAACAATTATGGATAGCTCGTCCCTATCGTCTAGCGGCCCAGGACGCCGCTCGTTCCTTGAATGTGGAGGGGACGAATGCTCTAAGCGGAAACCGGGGTTCGAATCCCCGTGGGGACGCCAAAATACCAGACCTAAGAGGATTGTTGCCCAGCTAGATGGAAGCTGATGGGAACTCATTTGCCGGAGCGGAGTCCGGCATCGGACATTATAAATCATGGCAGGAACGGCAGAGCCGCGATTGCGCATTGCTCATAACCAGCTTAGCTGGAAGTGTCGAGTTGGCGTCATGACAACTCGTGCAACCCACTTTGCCGTTTTCGAGTTTTACGGCGGCATCCAGTTGCGAGACGTGCTTGAGCATAGCCGCCCTCTTGAGCTGGGCCATGCGGTAATCGATTCCAATGGGATGGTCCGTTCCGATTCGCGTCGTGCGCAGACCGTCGTGACAACTCAGGCAGAATTGGGAATCCTGGATTATGTTACCTTCGAATTCGCCCGGAGGCGAGAAAGAATGTCCCGGGACGGCAAAAGAAAGAAGTAAGAGCAGAATAACCAGCTTAGCAACTCTCATCTGCTGCTCGAATTGAGATCTCAATTGAGGGACCCCGCCGTGATCTTTTTTCCCAAATACTGAAAAACTTGAACACGGCTATTGTAAGAATCCGCAACATAAATTTTGTCTTTTCCGTCGACATGCACACCTGCGGGAAGCGAGAAAAGGCCGGGGCCCCTCCTACCCGCCCCAATGGACAACTGAAATCTTCCCTCGTCGTCGAATATCTGTAAGTTGTTTAAGATAGCGTCGGTCACGTAAACATGGCCCGCTCTGTCCACCGCCACTCCTCGTGGGCGGGCGAACTTCCCCGGCTGATCTCCCATACCGCCAAATTGTTTCAAAAACTTTCCGTGCAGGTCGAATATTTGAATGCGGTAATTTGCCGAATCCGAGACGTAGAGTTTGCCGTTTCCAATAGACAGGTAAGTGGGCGCATTAAACTCCCCGTCTCCGTTTCCTCTCCGGCCGAATTCAAAAAGGAATTTTCCGTCGTCGCTGCTGTACACTCGAACCTTATGTTTTTGAGAATCCGCCACATAGAGCCAACCATTGGCTTCATCCATAGCCAAGCCGACAGGGTTTCCAAGGTCATTTCGTTGCCCTAGAGCCATCACGAGGTTTCCTGTCGGATTGAACGCGTAGACT
>JACPSF010000157.1 GCA_016193385.1 Deltaproteobacteria bacterium | reverse complement strand
CTGCCAGGAGTGCCAGATGAAGTAGCCCAGCCCGGACTTGGCGGCCACGAACTCGGCCGCGACGACGAGCAGCAGCGCGACACCCCAGGCCAGACGGGCACCGGTGAGTACGAGCGGCAGGGCGCCCGGAAGGGCGATGGTCAGAAAGCGGGTCAGACGGTTTGCCCCGAAGTTCCGGCCCACGTCGTGGTAGACTTTCTCGATCGCCAGCACTCCGGCCATGCTGTTGATCAGCATGGGGAAGAACACCCCGATGGCTATGATCACCCACTTGGACGACTCCTCCAGCCCGAAGATCAACATCACCAACGGCAGGATGGCGATCTTGGGGATCGGGTACAGCGCCCCGATCATCGGCCAGATGGCCGCCCGAGCCAGCGGGAACAGCCCCATGGAGAGGCCAAGCACGAGCCCCGGCAGGCTTCCCAGGACGAAGCCGATCAGGCTCCGCTGGAGACTGATGCCCACGTGCCCGAACAGCTCTCCCGAGCTCAGCAGCCGCCACAGCGTTCCGACCACGCCCGTGGGAGCCGGGAAGAAGTTGGCGTTCAAAAAGCCGAGGCGCACCAGCGCCTCCCAGAGCAGCAGCAGGAGGATCGGCGAGAACAGGGACACCAAGCGCTCGGCGGTCTGGCTTGCCGTGCGATGCGCAGGCGCGGCAATTATCCATCCGGATACCCCATCGGCAGACACTGCCTCGCGTTCCGTGAGCGAGCGCTGCGTGCTCATCGCGCCTGCGCCTCTTCCTCTTCTTTGGCCCGCAACACCTCGTCGCGCAAGAGCGTCCAGACATGGGCGACGAGTTTGCCAAACTCCGGGCTTGCCTTGATCTGGTAGACCTGCCGCGGCCGCGGCAGGTCTACGGGAACGTTCGCCTTGATCCGGCCCGGGTGTGCGGTCATGACCACCACGTGATCGCCCAGCATGATCGCCTCGTCGATCGAGTGGGTGATAAAGACCACCGTTTTCCTGGACTCCTCCCAGATCTTGAGCAGTTCCTCCTGGAGGAGGATCTTATTCTGCTCGTCCAGATTGGCGAAGGGCTCATCCATGAGTAGGATCTCGGGGTCGTTGGCAAAGGCGCGTGCCACCGAAACACGTTGCTTCATCCCGCCAGAGAGTTGATACGGGAACATCCGCGCAAAACGGGTCAGATTGGTCTTGCGCAGATAGTACTCCACCAACTCGCGCCTGCTGCGCTTGTCCACCCCCCGCATCCGCAACCCATAAGCGATGTTATCCTTGACGGTCATCCAGGGGAAGACTGACTGCTCCTGGAAGACCATCGAGTTGAGCGGCTTGGCCGAGTCGGCCTGGTAGACCGCCAGGCGGCCGGCGGTGGGCTCTTCCAGACCGGCCAGGATGCGCAGCAGGGTGGTTTTGCCACACCCGCTCGGCCCGACGATGCAGCAGAACTGGCCGTCATCGATGCTGAGCTGCACGTCCTGAAGGGCCGCAACAGGGCCCTGCCTCGAGGGAAAGATCCTGGAGAGCCCTTCGATAAGGATCTTTGTCCCGCCAGGGTTTGCCGCTGGCGGGTGTTCCATTGCTGACAGACTCAAGGCACGACCTTTCGTGGATCTAGTATTTCCCCAGCTGGTCCAGCGCGTGCTTGAGCACCGAGTCATCGCGCACGCGGGAGAGGTCTACGTCTTCCTTAACCCATCCTTTCCGCCGCCCTACCTCGATCCCCGCCTGTACGCTCTCCCAGTCAATCTGCCCGTCCGGGTCCACGTAATACAGGCCGGTCCTCGTCTCGAAGGTCTTAGGGTTCTTGACTGTGCTGGCCGTCGTCAGGATCTGGATGATCTCGCTTTTGTTCTTGTTCTTGGCGATAGCGTCGTTGAATTCCCGCACTCCGCGCAGGTAGGCCACCCCGAAGCGCTTGCTGTCCTCGGAAGCGAGGAACTGCGGGGAGAACATGAGCACCGCAACCTGGCGGTTCTTGCCCTTCTCGGGCGAGTCCTCCCACAGCACCGCAAGCCCCCGCTCCACGGCAATGCTCTTGCCCGGTTCGATCATCAAGACAAAGTCTACGGCCTTGTTATTGAGGGCTTGTAGCTGGTCAGGGTACGGCAGGACCACCACCTTGATGTCATCTTCCTTCAAGCCGGCCGCCTGGAGCAGATCGCGGAACATAAGGTCGGTGATCGCGCCCGTGTTCGGGGCGTTGATGCCCATCTTCTTGCCTTTCAGATCCTTCAAACCCCGCAGTTCGCCGGAATCCCACAGGTCCTTGCGGATCACCCACTGCGTACCGTGCCAGCCGTTCCTGGACTGCCCCTTGTCGGCCACGACCTTCACCCCGATGCCCCGGTTGACAGCATTGAAGAAGCCCGCGCTTAACGCTGCCCCCGCCACCTGGACCTGATTGGTGGCCAGAAGCGACACCGTCTCCGCACCGCCCGAGATGCGGTCGAACTTGAGGTTCATGCCCTCCTGCTCGAAGTACCCGCGCGCGACGCCGATCAGCAGCCCGGCATCGCTGGGTGATCCAACGGTGATCACCCTGACCTCCTTGAGCTGCTTGGCGGCCGTCGTCACCGCTGCCAGTGTCGCCGGTGGCGCTGCGTGTAGCGCGGATTGCGCGCACACCGCGAGGACCAGGACCGCGAATCCAGTTATGTACCGCTTCAGCCTTGTCTTCCCGTGCATGGTTTGAGCCTCCTCTTACACAGATCTAAAAAACTCCAATGCATTGTAACTACTCAGGTGGCCATCACCATGATGCCACTAACGGGGCGATACTATATACCTCCCCCGCAAGTCAAGCGAGAGAAATTCAACATGCCGCCTAAGATTGCGGGCGACATTGCGTTTGCTTATGCCGGTTGACACGACGGCTAATCATCAGATAGCCTTTTTTTGATTTTTATGCATGTCGATCAGGAATGGGATGTCATTCTCATCGGTGCGGGACAGAACAGTTTCACCCTCGGCACTTATCTCGGTCTCGCCGGCCTGAAAACCGTCATCTGCGAAAGCCGTCTCGAGAACGGCGGCCGGCTCTTCAGCGAAGAGATCACGATTCCCGGCTACTGGCATAACTCGCTGGCTTACTTTCAGGATAATCGGGAAATCTCTCCGCTTTGGAAGGAGCTCAACTGGGAAGCCGGGCACCACGCCGAGTTTGTCTCCCCGCCGGTCGTGAGCTCGCTTTTGCTTCCCGACGGCGTTTCCGTTTCACACCACCAATCGCTCGACGCCACGATCGCCTCCGTAGGGAAATTCTCCGCCGCCGACGCGGCGAGCTGGCGCCAAACCCATCACAAGTACCATCGCATCATCCGCCGGTACCTCATTCCCACGTATTACCGTCCACCCGGGCGGAACGGGTCGCTCGAAAAATTGCTCCAGGCCGATCCCGCGGTGGCGGATTTCAAGCGCCTGGCCGCCATGACTCCGAAGCAGGTGGTGGATGATCTCTTTGAGAGCGATGCGGTGAAGAGTCTGGTTTTGTCTCAAATGGCGATCCCCAGAGGAGTCGGCATCGACTATGAAGGGGGCGGGGTGGAAGTGCTTAAGATGATTGCCGGCGATGAAAAGCCCGAGCTCGCCCGCGGCGGCTCGCACTCGATCGCGCAGGTGCTGCAACGGGCCTATGTCCGAAACGGCGGCCAAATTCGAGCCGTGCATCATGTGGAGAAGATTCTAGTCGAAAACGGGCGCGCCGTGGGGGTCAGGCTTCGCGACGGGCGAGAGTGGAGGGCCAGGCTCGCAGTGGTCTCCAACGTCGATCCCTACTCGACCTTCATCGAGATGATCGGCGAGCAAAGGCTCCCGAAGGCGTTCGTGGAAAAAGTGCGAGCGATCGAGCCGGACGAGTTTTCCTATTTTGAGATACACCTGGCGCTCAAGGCTCCGGTTCGCTATGCCTTGCACGAAGTCAATGACCCGGCGGTGCGCCAGGCGCTGAACGTCAACTTCGGACCGCAAAGACCGTCTGACTTCGAAAAGATGTGGGAAGAGATCCGCGCCGGGGAATTTCCCAGTCATCCCTGCGTCCAAGTTTCCTGCCCGACGCAGTTCGATCCGCTCCAGGCCCCGATCGGCAAGCACACAGCGACGCTCTTCATGCCGGTGCCTTTCGAGCTGAAAGGGAAAAGAGCCGAGGACTGGGTGAGGCTGAAGAACGGTTTCATGGAAAAGGTCCTGAGCCAATGGCGCCGCTACGCGACCAACCTGACCGACGAAAATATCCAGATGAAGGTGGCCCTGGACCCTTTTTATATTTCCGGGCGATGGCAAAATATGCGCCGTGGATCGGTTTGGGTGGCGCGGAAGATTCCTCGCCAGATGGGCGAAAGCCGCCCGCTCCCGGAGCTGGCCCAATACCGCACTCCGATCGACAGGCTCTACCTGGTAGGGGTCGCAACCCATCCGGCGGATGCGGTTATCGGGGGCTCGGGCCGAAACGCGTGGGAGAACATCAAAGAGGATCTGAAGCTGGAATGACGGTTCTGAGTAACGAGGATAAAGGGTTCAAGCCGTTTAAACGGTTTGAACGATTTAAAGAGATTTAACGACCATGCCTAAAATTTACGAATACGATGGCGTGGTCATCGGCGCGGGTCACAACGGCATGATCTGCGCCGGGTATCTGGGAAAGTGCGGCCTCAAGGTCATGGTGGTGGAGAAGAACATGGAAGTCGGAGGGGGCCTGGATTCGCACGAGGACCGCAATTATCCCGGCTTCTGGCACAATATCCACTCCGTCTTTCACCGCGGTCTCATGATGCTCCCGTGGTACAGGGATCTGGAGCTGGAAAAATTCGGCATTCATTACTACCGGCCCGATCCCGGCGTGGTCCATCACTTTCCGGACCGGACCTATCTCGGCTGGTTCGCGGATGTGGACCGGACCGTGGAGACGCTACGGCAGTTCTCGAAGAAGGATGCCGCGACTTTCAAAGAGATCTGGGCCCGCTGGCAGCCGGTGGTCAAGAACATCGTCTTCCCCGAGACCTACGCCGTGCCGGTGCCAATCGAGGAAAAGCGGCCACTGTTGGAGAGGATCCCCGAAGGGCGCGAGTACCTAAAATATTTCGATACGACTCCCGAGCAGTTCGTTCTGGAACACTTCGAGCATCCCCGGGTTCAGGCCTTCATTGGTTTTCTCGGCGTCATGCGAGGCTATGAGCTGGACGCGCCCAGGACGGGCTATCTCATGCCGGCCATGATCGCGTGGGGCGTCAACCCGCAGCTCTGTCGGGGAACTTCGCACGCCCTCGGCGACAACCTCGCGCACATGCTGTCCCACAACGACGTGGACTATATCGAGGCGAACGGCGCCGAGCGCATCCTGGTGGAGAAGGGCCGGGCGGCCGGCGTGGTGCTCGAGGACGGGACCGTCATTCGAGCGCGCAGGTTCGTCGCCTCCAACGTCAACCCGGTCGAAACCTTTTTGAGGCTCATCGGGAACGAAAATCTTGATCCGGCGTTTGCCCGGCAGGTGAGAAATTTCCGCTTTTCAAAAACCACGCCGATCTTTGCCGTCAACCTGGCCCTGAACGAGCGCCCAAAGTATATCACCGAGGAGAAGCACCCCGAGGTGATTGGCTCATTCATGCACATCGTCGGTTTGGAGAGCTATCGGGATCTGCGCGACCTCTTCGAAGATTGCCGCAATGGGCAGTTGCCGCGGAAGCCTTTCATGAATGGCGCCACTCCTTCCTTTCATGACCCGACGCAGGCACCGCCCGGCAAGGCGACCGCGTTCATGTGGCAGCTTGCGCCTTACAACCTCCGGGGAAACCCGCTGAATTGGGACAAAGTCCGCGACGAGTGGTTTGAGAAGCAGCTTGCCGTTTGGCGCCGCTACGCGCCGAACCTGACGGAAGACAATATCCTCTCCAGGGACTCGGGCACGCCTCTCGATATCGAGCGCCATGACCGCAATATGTACTGCGGAGACTGGATGGTGGGGGAGTACTCGGGGGATCAGGCGCTCGAAAACCGCCCATTTCCGGGCTGGTCTCAGCACCGGATGCCGATCGATGGCCTTTATCTATGCGGCTCCTCATGCCATCCCGGGGGTAACATCACGGGAGCGCCGGGTTATAATGCGGCCAGAATCATTGCCGAAGATCTCGGGATGGATCCGTGGTGGAAGCCGCTCAAGTTCGAAGAGCACCTGGCAAGGCTCAGGTGAAAAGCCGTAGCGACCCTTCCGGGACTTGGTTGGACAAGCTCCCTCGGGAAGCGCGCTCTCGGCTGCGGCCGATGGAGTGTCCTCGCTTCGCTCAGAATTTCAGATTGCAGATCTCATATCTCAGATTTGAGATTTGAAATTTGCCATTTGAAATCCCGAAGGGCCTGTCCGCAGCCTCGCTCGCGTTCCCCTCGGTCGCGCCGCTGGAAGGAGTCTGATATGAGACTGAAAGACAAGGTGGCGATCGTTACCGGCGCGGCGCGCCACATCGGCGCGCAGTACGCGAAACGGCTTGCAGCCGAGGGGGCAGGCGTGGTTATCGCCGACGTTCTTGACGGTGAGCAGGTGGTTCGGGAAATCACCTCCGGTGGGGGTAAGGCGATGGCCCTGAAGATCGACGTGTCGAAGGAAGAAGATGCGCTCCGCATGGCGGAGAAAGCCGTCGGCGAGTTCGGGCGGATCGATGTTCTGGTCAACAACGCGGCGCTCTTTCTGGGGCTGCGGCGCCGGCCGTTCTACGAGATCTCAGCGGAAGAGTGGGATCGGGTGTCCGCCGTGAACATCAAGGGGCCTTTCCTCTGCGCAAAAGCCGTCTTTCCGCAGATGAAAAAGCAACGTAGCGGCAAGATCATCAACATCTCTTCCACGACCGCGCTGCAGGGGACGCCGCTGTTCGTGCATTATGTCGCGTCCAAGGCCGCCGTTATCGGGATAACCCGGGCTTTGGCCAGAGAGATGGGGGAGTACGGAATCTGTGTCAATGCCGTCGCGCCCGGCCTGATCCATCACGAGGGGATGAACGCGCCAAAGGAGTTCACGGAGTTTCAGCTCCAGGCGCGCTCCCTTAAGCGCCTCGAGGTGCCGGAGGATCTGATCGGCGCCATCATTTATCTCGCCTCTTCCGACAGCGACTTCGTCACCGGCCAGACCATCGTGGTGGATGGCGGCAACGTTCTTCATTGAGGCGAGAGATGCCGAAAAGTCTCAGAACCTTTCTCGAGGACGTTCAAAGGCAGGCCCCGGAAGAATTGGTGCATGCTGGAGGATTACATTTCGAAGGACACTTTGGACGCTATCCCTTTGGATCGGACGACCTACTGGGCGTGAGCCTCGTAGCTCCTTGACTCCTTCTTCTGTTCTTTCGTCCTGCCCTGATACATGCTGACCGGCACAACCGGCAAGTTAACTGTCAATCTGTTTTTTTGCCGGCTGAACTATCGCGCGCCATAGAGATCCTTGACAAACCCCGTGCTCTCCAGTTCCTTGAGGAAACGGTTGTCAAAGAAATCCTTAGGGTCGGCCCCGGCGGCCTTGGGATGGTCTGTAACCGACAGGGCTGCGTGGATAAGCTCCTCAGTCACATAAGGAACCTTGGGGAATAACGGGGCAAAAGTTCGGTAGGCCTCTTGTATAATCTCAGCATCCTTGGTGCCGAGAAACTGGGCGAGCGCCCGGCTTGCCACCTCGGGCTGCTCGATAGTAACCTTCAGCGCCGCGACATAGGACTTGAGGAAATCCTTAACGAGCTCCGGATTTTGCCGCATCAGGGAGCGCCGGACGGTCAGGCCGGTAAAGGTGTAAGGGAGCTTGAGAGAGCCGATGTTGACCAGCTCCTTGTATCCGAGGCGGCGAGCCATGAGCGTCGTGGGTGCCGAGAGCACCGCGGCTGAGACGATCCCCTGGTGTAAAGCGGCCAAGGCATCTTGCTGGCGTGAGAAATAGAGCACATTCACATCTTTCCGCTGGGCCATTTTGTATTGCCTAAGGAGTGCAATGGAGGCGTGATCCGAAGAGGCGCCTTTGGTTATCACCCCGAGAACCTTACCGCGGAGGTCGGGAACCTCCTTTATATCCGCTCTGGCATAAAGAGAAAATGCGTAGGTGGGGACCGGTATTCCAACGTAGATAATCTCGGCTCCGCTGAGCATTGCATTGATCACCGCTCCCCCTAAATGCGCTATGTCAAGATCACCGGAGACGATCGTCTGGGTGGTTCTGGCTCCACCCGGAACATAGACCGGTTTGAGGTCAAGCCCGTACTGGCGGTCGAT
>JACPSF010000237.1 GCA_016193385.1 Deltaproteobacteria bacterium | reverse complement strand
TCCTGGATGATGCGGACCTCCTCTTGCTGATCCTTTTTGAGGCGCGCGATCTCCTCGTCCTCGATGACCCGACTCCTCTCGTCCTTGGTCAGCCCCTTGCGCGAAAAGATCCGCACATTGATGACGGTCCCCTCGACTCCCGGAGGCACCCTGAGCGAGGTATCCCGAACCTCCCCTGCCTTCTCTCCGAAAATAGCTCTGAGAAGCTTTTCTTCGGGAGAGAGCTGGGTTTCTCCTTTCGGGGTGATCTTGCCCACCAGGATATCTCCGGGCTTGACCTCCGCCCCGATGCGGATCATGCCGCTCTCATCCAGATCCGCCAACGCCTCGTCGCCGACGTTGGGAATATCCCGAGTGATCTCCTCCGGACCGAGCTTGGTGTCGCGGGAGACGCACTCGAACTCCTCTATGTGGATGGAGGTGTAGATATCCTCCTTGACTACACGCTCGCTGATCAGAATTGAATCTTCGAAGTTGTATCCGCCCCAGGGCATGAAGGCGACCAAGACATTACGACCCAGCGCCAGCTCACCCATCTCCGTTGAGGGCCCATCGGCGATGACGTCCCCGGACTTGACGTGATCCCCCACGACCACGATCGGCCTCTGGTTGATGCAGGTATTCTGATTAGAGCGCTGGTATTTGACCAGATTATAGATATCCACCCCCGTATCCCGGGATCCGGAGGGGCGATCGGCCTTGACTACAATGCGCGTCGAGTCCTCGCTCTCCACCACCCCATCCCGCACCGCCACGACCGTTACGCCCGAATCCCGCGCCACCACCTTCTCCATCCCGGTGCCAACCAAAGGCGCCTCGGTGCGCAGCAGGGGGACAGCCTGGCGCTGCATATTCGAACCCATGAGCGCGCGGTTGGCATCATCGTTTTCCAGAAAGGGGATGAGCGAGGCCGCCACGCTCACCAGCTGGTTGGGCGAGACATCCATGAAATCGACCTCTTCCGGCCGGCCCATGATGAATTCTCCCCCCTTACGGGCCGAGACGAGATCGACCGTAAAGTAGCCCCGGCTGTCGAGCGGCGCGTTGGCTTGAGCGATGACATGATCCTCCTCCTCCAAGGCAGAGAGATAACGGATCCGATCCGTCACCCGCCCGTTTTCGACTTCGCGGTACGGGGTCTCGATAAAACCGAACTCGTTCACTCTGGCGTAAGTGGTCAGAGAGGCGATCAACCCAATATTCGGGCCTTCCGGGGTCTCGATCGGGCACACCCGGCCATAGTGGGTCGGATGGACATCTTGGTCTGATCCATGAACTGCGAGAGCTGGCTGGAGCCGAAAAACTCCTTCAGGGCCGCCGAGACCGGTTTGTAGTTGATCAGTTCCTGCGGCATCAGGGTCTCGATGTCTTGTAGGCTCATCTTTTCCTTGATGGCTCGCTCCATCCTGACGAGCCCGACGCGAAAATGATTCTCGACGAGCTCCCCGACGGGTCGGACCCGCCGATTACCGAGATGGTCAATGTCATCCACCGAACCAATGCCGTTTCTGAGCTCCATCAAGTAACGGACCACCTCTAAAATATCTTCCTTGCGCAGCGTCCCCTGCTCCAGGGGCATATTGACTTTAAGCCGGTGATTCAATTTCAGCCGTCCCACCTTCGAGAGGTCATAGCGGTCGGCATTGAAAAAGAGGTTGTTGAAAAAGGTGGTGGCGGACTCCAACGTGGGGGGATCGCCCGGCCTGAGCCTGCGGTAGATCTCCACAATGGCCTCCTGGGGCGAGTGAATTCTATCCTGCAGTAGGGTGCTTCGCAGGAACGGGCCCACGCGGGACTCCTCAATGAAGAGCAACTGGATTTCTGTGATGCCCTTTTCCCGGATCAGGTCCAGACGCTCTTGCATGATCTCCTGGTTGCACTCCACCAGGACCTGACCGCTCCTCGGGTCCACGATATCGTGGGCGGAGACACGGCCGAGCAAGTCCTCCCAGGCAATCGGCACCTGCTTGATCCGGGCCTGCTCCATCTGGCGGATGAGCGGCCGGGTCAGCTTTTTCCCTTCCTTGACGATGAGCTCGTCGCTCTTGGGATCGCGCACGTCGGAGCCGGCCTTGATTCCAATCAGTTGTTCGGGGTTGAAACCCAGCATGGGCTTGCGCCCGTCGAACACGATCGTATCGGTCTTGTAGTAGTAGTTGAGCAGATCCTCCGTGGTCATCCCGAGAGCCCGCAGCAATACGGTGGCGTGGAACTTGCGCCGCCGATCGATGCGCACGTAGAGGATATCTCGGGGATCGAACTCAAAATCGAGCCAGGAGCCCCGGTAAGGGATAACGCGAGCCGAGTAAAGGAGCTTGCCGCTCGCGTGGGTCTTGCCTTTGTCGTGCTCGAAGAAAGCGCCGGGCGAGCGGTGGAGCTGGCTCACGATGACGCGTTCGGTCCCGTTGATCATGAAGGTCCCATTTTTTGTCATCAAGGGGATCTCCCCGAAATAGACCTCCTGTTCCTTGACGTTTTTGATGCTGCGGCTACCGCTCTGGGGATCGACGTCCCAGAGAATGAGCTGCACGGTGACCTTCAGGGGGGCGGCAAAGGTCATGCCCCGCTGATGACACTCCTCCACGTCGTACTTCGGCTCTCCGAGCTTGTAGCTCACAAACTCCAGAGAGGCCGTTTCGTTGAAATCTTTGATGGGGAAAACAGACCGAAAGACGCCCTGGAGCCCCCCGTTCTGGCGCTGGTCGGGGGAGACGTCTTTCTGCAAAAAGAGGTCGTAAGAGTTTTTCTGGATCTCGATCAGATAGGGAAGATCAATGATCTTTTTGATTCGGCCGAAATGACGGCGGAATCTCAGATTGTTAGCCACTTGCAATGCCATGTTATCTCCTCTTCCCGTTGCGTTGATCGCCTCCACGGCGTCGCTTTGAGCGCCGTCAGAGACTCATTGGCCGCAACGGTTCATGACCCGTTTACTTGATCTCGACCTTACCTCCAACCTCCTCGATCTTTTTCTTGATCGTCTCAGCCTCAGCCTTGGAAACGCCTTCTTTGACCGGCTTCGGGGCCCCGTCGACCAGGTCCTTCGCCTCTTTCAAGCCCAGACCAGTGAGCTCGCGAACCACCTTGATGACCTGGATCTTCTTCTCTCCGACCTCGGCCAGGACCACGTTGAATTCGGTCTTCTCCTCCTGAGCGGCGGCTGGCCCGGCTTGAGCGGCGGCGATGGCCACCGGCGCTGCAGCACTCACCCCTAGCTCCTCCTCCAACTCCTTAACCAGCGTGGCCGCGTCCATCAGGGTCATGTTCTTGATATAGTCCTTGACCTGTTCTCGTGTCACTTCTGCCATGGATTATCCCCTTTCTTTGAATTTCCCAACTACAATTGCCAATTGCCGAATTAAGCTTCCGACTTCCCTTTACGCAGAGTCTCCAGCAACCTGACCACCCGCGCCCCAGGTTCCTGGACGAGCCGAAGCAGTTGCACCACAGGGGCTTGCAGGAGCGCAAGCAGCTTCGCCTGCAGCCCCGCACGGCTGGGCATCTGGGCGAGAACCTTGACCTTGGCCTGGTCCATGTACTCTCCGTCCAGCACGCCTCCCTTAATCGCAAGCTTCTCGTTTTCATTAATAAATTTGACCAGCGCTTTCGAGAGCGTCACGGGATCTTCATAGGCAAAGACCCATCCATTGGGCCCCTCCAATAGAGAATCCAGAGAGCCATAGGCGGTGTCCTTGAGCGCGCGGCGCGCCAAGGTATTCTTGATCACCTGGTATTCTCCCGCGGCCTCACGGATCTGCCGGCGCAGACGCGTCATCTGCGCAACCGTCAGGCCCCGGTAATCCGTCACGATCGCCATCTTGGCGGCCCTTAGCTTCTCCTGGACCTCAGCAATTCTCTTGGTCTTCTCTTCACGAATCAAACTCGCCGTCGCTAACTCTGCCATTGCGCTCTCCACTCAGATCGGTCAATCCACTCCTGCCGCCTTCTTTACGCCGCCATCGTGCGGACCTGGGCCAAATCGATCTTGACGCCCGGCCCCATCGTGCTGCAAAGCGTCACTCCCTCAACGTAATTGCCCTTGGCCGAGGCGGGCTTCGCCCGCAGGATCGCGCTCAAGACTACCTTGGCATTGTCCGAGAGTTTTTCCGCCCCAAAGGCGATCCTTCCGATCGGCACGTGGACAATCCCTGCCTTATCGACCCTGAACTCAAGCTTTCCCCCCTTAATCTCTTTTACCGCCTTACCGATATCCATCGTGACCGTGCCGGTCTTGGGGTTGGGC
Source organism: Deltaproteobacteria bacterium (assembly GCA_016193385.1). Next base: position 1,317 of record JACPSF010000237.1, on the reverse strand, counting down.
ATCAATCCCCGTGGGCCCAGGATCTTACCGATCCTGCCGACCGCGCCCATCATGTCCGGGGTAGCGACCGTCTTGTCGAATTCGAGCCAGCCCTCGCTGATCTTTTTGATCAGCTCCTCGGCTCCGACGTAGTCCGCGCCAGCCTCCTGCGCCTCTCGCTCCTTTTCCCCTTTGGCGAAGGCCAAAACCCGCACCGGCTTGCCCTTCCCATGGGGGAGGACGACGGTCCCACGCACGTTCTGATCCGCCTGCCTGGGGTCGACACCCAATCGGACCGCCATCTCCACGGTCTCATCGAACTTCGCCCGCGCGGTCTCGTGCACCAGGCGAATCCCCTCTTCCAGCGCATACCTGTGGTTGCGATCGATCTTGGCCAATGCCGCACGGTAAGACTTGCCTTTGCCGCTCATAGGTCCCCCACCTAATCTTCGATTTCCAAGCCGAGGCTGCGTGCGGTTCCCGCCACTGTCTTTTCCGCCGCAGTCAAATCGCTTGCGGTTAAATCCCTCATTTTGAGCTGGGCAATCTCGCGCACCTGGGCTCGGGTTACCTTCCCCACCTTGACTTTGCTGGGCTCAGCCGATCCCTTCTCGATCCCGGCAGCCTTTTTAAGCAGAACGGAGGCAGGAGGAGTCTTGGTCACAAAGGTGAAGGAACGATCCGCGTACACCGTTACGATCACCGGAATAATCATCCCTTGCTGCGATTGGGTCGCCGCATTAAAGGCTTTGCAGAACTCCATGATGTTGACCCCACGCTGCCCCAGGGCCGGACCTACCGGAGGGCTCGGATTCGCTTGGCCCGCCGGAATCTGAAGCTTGATCTCACCGATAACCTTCTTAGCCACTTTAGTTCCGCTCCACTTGAACAAAGTCCAGTTCCACAGGGGTGGCACGGCCAAAGATGCTGATCAACACCCTGAGTTTCCCCTTCTCAGGCCGCACCTCCTCGACAACCCCGTTAAAATCGGCAAAAGGCCCATCCACGACCTTCACGCTCTCCCCCGCGGAGAAAAGCACCCGGGGCTTGGGCTTGATCGCCCCCTCTTCGATCTGCTGCGTGATGGTTTTGATTTCCTCCTCGCTCACCGAAGGCGGTTGGGTGCTCCCGCCAACAAACCCGGTAACCTTCGGAGTGCCCTTGACGATGTGCCAGGTCTCGTCATTGAGCTCCATCTGCACCAGAATGTAACCCGGGAAAAACTTCCTCGAGGAGGTCTTCTTCTTCCCCTTGACCAACTCCACCACCTTTTCCATCGGGACCAAGACTTCGCCGAACAACTCTTGTTTGGCCAAGGCCTTGATCCGCTCCTCCAAG
>JACPSF010000236.1 GCA_016193385.1 Deltaproteobacteria bacterium | reverse complement strand
TGCCTTGAAGCACCAGGGCGGGGAGTTGATAGCAGAGCGTCTTCCCGCCGCCCGTGGGCATGATGACGAGTGTGTCCTGGCCGTTAAGGATGGCCTGGATGACAGTCTCCTGGCCTTCGAGAAATTGACGAAAGCCGAAGTGCTGGTACAAAAGCCGATGAAGGTGCTGGCCGCCGGCCATCAACCGATTTCAGGAAGCAGGCGATATTATAGCAACATCAGATTTGACATAATGGCCCGTTAGCGGATAGTCTTCAACAATGGCTCATTAAGCGCTCGTCCCAGCGAGTCAGAAAAGTTTATGAGACAGATCCCCTAACCTGTCCCAGGTGTCAGGGGGACCTGTCTGCCGTCGCACAGGCCGGGAAAGGGGCGGATCGAATGGCTCAAGGTCTTCGACATCTCCCGCGACGCCTCTCCAACCTGCCTTACTTCAGCACTCCGGACGCCACCAGCTCCTTGACAAAGCGGTCATCCACGAACTGGTCCCATCTCGCTCCCTTAGCCTTAGGATTGGGGGAAGATGCCAGCACCGCTTCAATGGCGGACTGAGATGGTAGAGGAATTTTCTCCCAGGCCTTCTCGTAGGCGTCAAGCGCTTCCTTGAGCAATGCCCCGTCGGTGATTTTGGTATATTTTGTCAGGATCGAGAGGGCGTCTGCTCGATTCTTTAAGGTATAGTCGAGTCCCTCCACGGCGCTGCGAACGAACCGGCGCGCTGCCTCGACGTGGGCGTAAGTGTACGAACGAGTGGTAGCCACGGCATGCTGCACAAAGGGAATCTTTAGCTCCGTAACATTCAGGAGCTCTTTTAGCCCCAGGTTTCTGGCTCTGAGCGTGTTCGGAGGAGTGATTACGGCCGCGTCAATGATCCCCTCCTTGAGGGCGGCCACCAAGGCAGGCAGCTCCTTCAGATAGGCAAACTTCACGTCCACATCCGGAGTAAGACCGTTTTGCTTAAGGACGAGCCGGCCTGCTATGTCAGTCGGCGTCCCTTTGTTGGTAGCGCCAATGGTCTTGCCCACAAGCCCCCGGATTCCCGCGATATCGGGCCGGCCGTAGATAGAGAGGACAAAGCTATTGATCGGTCCGAGGATGTAAACCGCGTCAGAGCCTGCAAGCACCGCTTCCACAGCCTGCGGGCCTGTGGTTACAAACTGGACTTTTCCCCCGACCAGCGCCTGCATGGCTTGAGTGCTCGGGATGTGAGTCAAATCGATTTCCAGGCCGTTCTTCTTAAAGATCCCCTTCTCATAGGCCATCCAGAGATAGACGACATCTGTGCTGATGACGCCGTAGACCGCGGTGGCTTGGATCAGCCCCGGCTCCGCGCCGAGTGCCGGGCTCCCTAGCGCGAAAAGCCATATGAGACAGAGTCGCAGAAGCTTCGTCCGAAAGACAATCCCGAATATCTTGTTTTTCATCATGATCCTCCCGCGTCGGAGCCGCGCCGCGGCTTGTTAACCTTCAGCGGCCTCGAAGGAATGAGCAACACGTTTTCTGACCTGCTCACCCAGGCGGCAGCATGGAGAAGTCCGAGAACTTCTGCGGATCGAGGTCTGCCGGAAGAGGGCGGTCCTGGCGCAGGATGTCGAGATATCCGCGCACGACCTTGAGGTTGAGGCGGCCATCTTTGGTCAGCATGCTCACCATGGTCTCATAGGTCCGCCCCGCCTCAACGTTGCTCACTTTGAATTTCTCCACGATCATTTTTACCGTTTCCGCCCGGTTAGCGCGCAGCCATGAGACCCCCTCCAGAAGGGCGGCGATTGTTCCTTGCACCTGTTCACGATGGCTCTTGATCTCCGCCTGCGAGGTAATGAGGCCCACATAGGGAACATCGGCAAGGTCGCCGAGAAAGAGAAATTTTTTGAATCCCAGGGAGACCGCCTTGTCGTCAAAGGGTGGGGTCAGCACGGCCGCGGCCACCTGGTTGGTGGCGAGGGCGGCAAAGCTAGAGGCGGTCCCGCCCGTAATGATAAAGCCCACATCCCTTTCCTGGAGTCCCAACTTCTTGAAGCCGGCCAGAGCGAAAAAGTGAGGCGATGTGCGGATACCGGAGATGGCCACTTTGTTGCCAATGAAATCCTCGGATTTATTAATCTCCTTGCGGGTTACCAATACCCAGGGCGCGCCGTTATAGAGGTTTAAGACCACGACCAGAGGCAGACCGGAGACCGCCGCAGAGATGCCGGTGGAGACGGAGGGGAAAAAATTGATGTTGCCGTTGATTACCGCCTGCGGCTGAATACCCGTCCGCATCTGGATGTATTCCGCTTCAAGTCCAGCCTTCTGAAGAAGACCCTTTTCCTGTGCGGCATAGAAGGGCAGATAAGAGAAGGCCGGTGAGGGAAACGCTATACGAATTTTCCGCAGGCCTTCTGCTGACAAGGCCGGGCTGGGGAAGGAGATTACAAGCGCGATCAGAACGGCCGGGCAAAAGTTTCTTTCCCTCATCGGTCCCCTCCTTGGGCGATCACCGCTTGCTGGAGTATGGAGGGCCTAAATTAACTGGGAATAGGAAGGTCAAAGTTAATCTCTTTTTCTTTTTGGTTTCTGTCCGGCGGGGCGTGAGACTCTTCCCACAAACCTAAGTGTTGAAGGATCTTTTTAATAATATCCAGCCGGTCGATAAAGCTGACCTGTCTGCGTGGACGCACAGGCAGATGATCCGCATCTCTCCTTCACACTTGGGGCAGGTTAGAGGGTCTGTTTGAGGACGACCGCCATCTTGAGCTGCTAAATAACGGAGGACAGTACTCTCGGCTGATGGTCGGAGCCATTAATTAACTTGCGAGTACAGTTAAAAGTTGCTGGCAGGAGCCGGGAGCAACCGTATCCTCCGTGAGGTCGAACGCATTCGGTTGCTGTGGTCAGTTTATGCGGGATGATTGTTTCTTACTATGGGAAGAAAAAAGGCGTTAGTTACCGGTGGAACGCGCGGGATCGGTGCAGCGACCGCGAGGGCACTCCTAGAATCCGGACACGAGGTCGTGGTCAGCGGAAAGTCTTCGGGCGGGCAGGCGCCTGAAGGCTGTGAGTATCTCTCCTCTGACTTCTCTAACTCTTCCCAGTTGGGAGCCTTTGCAGCCCGTATTGCCGGGATGGACTTCGCGGTGCTGGTCAATAACGCAGGCATCAATAAGATCGGCCATTTGGCAGAGTATGATTCGGCAGATTTTGGCCGCATCCAACAGATCAATGTATGGGCACCCTTCATGCTCTGCCGGGCTGTTGTCCCTGGCATGCGGAAAAAACGCTTTGGACGAATTGTGAACATCACATCAATCTGGGGAGTAGTCAGCAAAGCTGGCCGTTCGGCCTATTCGGCGAGCAAATTTGGCTTGTTCGGTTTAAGCCGGGCGCTCGCGCTGGAAGTCGCGGCCGACAATATTCTTGTGAATTGCGTGGCCCCGGGCGTTGTGGACACCGAATTGACTCGTGGCGTCCTTGGAGAAAAAGCGATCGCTGAGTTGCTCGATCGAGTGCCTCTTGGACGGATGGCGCAGCCCGACGAGATTGCTCGCTATGTCCGTTTCTTGGCGAGCGAAGAAAACACGTACATGACCGGTCAAAACATCATCGTGGACGGGGGTTTCACCTGTGGGTGAACTGGTTATTCAGTCTCATCGGGGGCCATACACGGTACGATTTGTTAATGATAGGAACTTGGTTTTTAGGTTCAGCCGCCGAGAACTCAAAATTGTAATGATAGGAACTTGTTTTTACTGACAGGATTCATCTTGGAGCGGTAAAGAACAGTCTTCGTATCCTTTCGGTAAGCCATCTTTTCCTGGGAGAAAGGGGAGCGGAAGGCGCTTCGCCGGGTTGGAGGCGGGGTAGATGGTGGGCTGTTTGGCAACAAGCCGTGCGGGGGCGGGGACGGTGGGAGTTTTTGAGACGCCACGCTTAATAGCCGTTGATTGCGTCAGGTGTTAGCGAAGAGCGATTGCACGAACAGCTCCGGGTTGAAAGGCTGTAAATCTTCCACGTCCTCGCCGACGCCGATGTATTGGACCGGGATCCCTAGTTCCTCTTGGATCCCGATAATAACCCCGCCTTTGGCCGTTCCGTCCAGCTTGGTGAGCACGATGCCCGTCACTTCGAGAGCCTCCTTGAAGATTTTTGCCTGTTGGAGGGCGTTCTGGCCT
>JACPSF010000235.1 GCA_016193385.1 Deltaproteobacteria bacterium | reverse complement strand
GTTCTAAAGGGTTCTCAAGCGGTGCTGCACGAAAGGCCGTCGTCGCAAAAATATCCGTGGGCACGCAACATACGCCAAGAACTGAAGAAAGACGGTGTGCTTGATGAACAGGAAGATCACTTGGTGTTCACAAAAGACGCTGAGTTTTCTAGTCCAAGTGCGGCAGCCGCAGTCGTACATGGTGGCCACGCGAACGGCCTGATCGCGTGGAAAAACAGCAAAGGCAAAACCCTGAAGGACATCGAATCGATATAACAAATAAGGATTGGAATCGTGCGTAGCCATGATTCCAATCCCTGGTTCAAGAAGCCCGCCGGAAGTTGGCTGCCGAGTTACAAGAAGGGTAATGGTTCCGTCAGCGTGTGGTTCGATAGAGGGGATGGAGAGGCGAGCGAGGGGAAGGAAGCGGCGGTAGGGCCACCGAGAGCGTGGTTCCAGAGAAGGGGGTCAAGAAGGGGGTCAGGTCTTGAACTATCAGTTCAGTCGTGGTATGGGGAGGCATGGCTCGGCCCCTTCGGATCGAGTTTCCCGGCGCGATCTATCATGTCACCTCCAGAGGCAACGCCCGCCTTGCGATCTACAAAGACGACCAGGACCGCCAGTGCTTTCTCACCACCCTGGCGGAGGTGATCGACCGCTATCACTGGCTCCTCCACGCGTATTGCTTGATGAATAACCACTACCATCTGCTGGTAGAGACCCCCGATGGAAATCTTTCCAAAGCGATGAGGCAGTTAAATGGCGTCTACACGCAGCGCTTCAACCGGCGCCACGGCCGGGTGGGCCACATATTTCAGGGCCGTTTTAAAGCGATCCTGATTGAGCGAGACAGCCATCTTTTAGAACTTTGCCGCTACGTGGTTCTTAACCCGGTGCGCACGGGCACGGTGCGCTCTGCGGAGAACTACCGCTGGAGCAGCTATCGAGGAACGGTTGGGTTAGGGAAGCCGGAGTCCTTTCTGACAGTGGACTGGGTTTTGGGGCAATTTGGAACGAAGAGATTTCAGGCGCGGGAGCGATACCGGCAATTTGTCCGGGAGGGCATAGAGGCATCTTCTCCGTGGGACAAGTTACACGGAGGAGCAATTCTGGGAAGCGAGGCTTTTCTGAAGCGGATGGGGCTTTTTTTGGAAGGCAAGATGGGTTTAAGAGAAATTCCCCGAGCGGAGCGTTTTGCGCACCGGCCCCCCTTGAGTAAGATAGTTTCGCCCGGGCAACTCAAAAGCAAGGAAGCAAGAGACCGTGCGATCCGCGAGGCTCATGTGAGCTACGGATACAGTCTGGTGGAGATTGCCCGGGAACTCGGTCTTCACTATACAACCATCAGCAAGGTAGTTAATCGGAAGTCATCATAAACTGATGATTCAAGACCTGACCCTATGACTGTATGACTGCAATGGCTCTGGTCTTGAGCGGATGGGCCAGGACCACTTCGGGCGTATACTTCTCGATGGTCTCGTAAAGAAACATCCAATTCCCCGACGCCTCCACGACCACTTGGCTCCTTGGATCCTGTTTGGAGAAATACCTCTATATACTCCTTCACGCTGCACCTCCTTTGGGTTTAGGCGACTCCCCCGTGGAGCCAGCCTGTTTATAAATTGGTCCATTAGAGACCGTTACCACTCAAATTGCGAGGTGCAGCTTTTCATCTAATCAGGTCTAGCAGAATAGCATGTGCTGTGGCGTACTACCCATGGCCAAAGCGCTGTGAATCGAGTTTGCGCGCGCTTTAAGTTGGGTTTTTCTACAGCTTCGTTAGACATGAAAGATGTCCGGTGATAAACTCCGAACCTAGAGGATCTGGAAATGGTTGAAGTTTCACATCGGATCACAGTGGACCCAGAGCAGTGCGGAGGGCGGCCCTGTATTCGTGGCATGCGGATTCGGGTTAGCGACGTACTGGACCTTCTTGCCAACGGCCTCACCCCTGAGCAGGTTCTTGAGGAACTGCCGGATCTTGAACTTGAAGATATCCGCGCCTGCTTGCGGTTTGCGAGCCGTCGCCTCGACCATCCCGTGGTGACGGCTTGATCATCTGGATCGACGCCCAACTTTCACCGGCTCTGGCACCTTGGATCACGTCGACCTTTGGCATTGAGAGTCATGCGGTGCGGGAGTTGGGGTTCCACAGAGCAAAGGACCCGCCGATCTTTCAAGCGGCCCGAGATGCAGAGGCCGTGGTCATGACAAAGGACAGTGACTTCTTGGTGTTGCTTGACAGGTTTGGGCCGCCGCCTCAAATCTTGTGGATCACCTGTGGCAACACTTCCAACGCTCGGCTGAAAGAGGTTTTGACAGCGAGCTTGCCCCAGGCGGTCGATCTTTTGCGACAGGGTGAGCGACTCGTTGAGATCAGTGACGTACCTGTGACTGATCAGGGTGTCTAACTTTCCGCTTCAGGCCGATCGCTTGCGGCGGACGAGCGCGTGGAGCGCCGCGGGCCGCGAGGGTGCTCTTGGCTTTGAGCGTGATGGTTGCGCGGTCGTTGAATTCCGTGGTGGCCGCTCAAGGGCAGGTGCGAGAGGCGTTTCTTGCAGCCTACGCGGATTCTTGCTGGAGATGAGAAAAAAGATAGGGAGTTGAGAAAGTTTATGACCGACCTTGGCGCGCGACATGCCGCGAAGCCGGGTCAAGAAAGGCAACGTGCTTGCCGTTTTGGACAATCTTCCCGCCAAGTGTTCGGGTTTTTTATCCTTGCGGCGACCGCTATGGCAATCCTGGCGGTTGAGACAAAAGACAAGTCCCTGGAGTCCTTAGTTGAGATCACGGAAGTCGGAGCCGCGGTGTGAGCCCTGCCGTCTATCAGAAATTCGTTCTCGTAAGGCAGTGAACGCGGCCCCGTGCTGCGAACGGTATTCAGATCGTTTTTGAATTGAAGAATGGAAGGAGAAAGATCAGCGATGAACGTTGAACCGATCGGGATCGTCAAGTCTCCGGTCAAAGAGGCCGTGGACGAGAATTGGGGAAATGTCGTGGCCGAAATTCATCTTCTTGACTCGATGGCTTCAGGATTGCAGGGGATCGAACAGTTCTCTCATCTCATTGTGGTCTTCTTTATGCATCAGTCAATCTTCGACATGGAGACCTACCTAGTCCGCCGGCCGCGCGGCCGCTCCGACATGCCGCTGGTTGGCACCTTTGCCCAGCGCGCCAGGCATCGGCCCAACCCGATCGGGGTCACCACCGTCGAGCTACTTGAGGTGAAGCAGAACGTTGTGAAGGTGAAAGGATTGGATGCGATCGACGGCACGCCGGTTTTGGATTTGAAGCCCTATTTGCCCGCCTGGGATTGCCGGCCTGACGCAAGAATTCCGGAGTGGGTCGAGAGGCTGATGCAGGGCTATTTTTGACCTCGTCGGTTGGTGCGCCACGTGTGGGAAGGAGTGCGGGAAGCGCGCACACTTCTTACCTTTACCTTCACACAGGCATCCAGCGCAGCCGATAAGGTATCCACGCGGTCGACTGTATATTCAAGAAGGCTGTTAAAGTGGACCCCTTTGCCGCGGGCACGGTCGTTGGAGGTGACCCAGCGCCCGAGAACGGAGGGAACGGCCAAACATTCCGGATGAAGTCCCTCGGTCAGGCGAGCAATGGCTCGGAGCTTCTTCCCGCTCGGCGTTTCTATTTCGATCTCATCTCCCTCCGCGATCCCCTTAAGTCTCCCCGTCGCCGCGTGCATCCCCACGGGGAAGACCTTGGCATTATGGTGGGCCAGGTCCACGAGCCACGGGTTTTCGCTGGTGATGGAGAGAGTCAGGAAAGGTACTTTGTGGTTGACCACGAAAAGGTCGTACTCCGCTGGGCTCTCCTTATGGGCCGGGCAGGGACGCCACTCCGTCAGTGGAATATAGTCTGAGGTATCCCAGGGAATATTGTGCTCTTCGGTAAATTTTTTGACCTCTTTTCCTGCTCCGATGAAGTGCTCCAGGTAGAGAGGAATTCGGCCCTTGTGAAAAACGCGAGGATAGCTCTGCTCCGCTGTCCGTTTGTCGATCTTGCAGTAGCCGTGTTCAAAGAAATACGAGAGCCCGTGATTACCCCCGCAGTAGGACTTGAGCCACCGATCGCAGATCTCCTCCCAGGCGTACTTTCGGGAGGGATCGAGCCGATAGGGACCCTCGAGGTGTGCGGCGGCATTAAAAGCCGTGTACACATCTGCCAGAATACCCAGTCTGTCTGCTGCTTCCAGGAGAACTTCCATCCAGTAGCGAGCCTGCCCCGTGGGATTGACCACCGGCTGCTGGAAATTGAAGCACCAATCCTCCTCGGGCAAGGGTGCATTGTT
>JACPSF010000234.1 GCA_016193385.1 Deltaproteobacteria bacterium | reverse complement strand
GGTGACGAAGGCGATGAAGTCCGAGTCCTCCCAGATCGTCCGGCGCTGTCCCCAGTCGCCCCTATTTTCATCGATCCATTGTTTCAGATTGAAGTTCTTTAGGTGTGGAAACATGGGGCCCTCCCCGTTATCCGCGGTTCTCGCCGGAGTATAGATTCCCTTAAAGAGCGAAATCAAGACGCGAAAAAAGGCTGGACTTGGCGGGGCAAAAGTTGTATGGGAGCGCACAGGAGGGCTGAGATATGCTAACGGATAATCACGCTAAGGCTAAGATTTTCTGGCCCGACGGCGCTCGGATAGCGATCGTGCTGACGTTCGACTTTCAAGGCGGCGAGGACGTCAGGCCGGACAAGAACGGCAAGATCAACCACGAGGAGTACACGCAGGCGGAGTACGGGCCGAAGACGGGGATCTGGAGGATTCTAGGAATCCTCGAGCAGAACAAAGTGAAGGCGACTTTTTTGACCTGCGGCGGGATCGCCGAAAGATATCCTGAAGCGGTGCAGGCGATAGCCCAAAAGGGGCACGAAATCGCCGGGCATGGATACCACCACGAGGTGGCCCGGGATTTATCGAAAGAAGAGGAGCGGGACGTGATCCGGCGCACCACGGAGATGATCCGCAATCGGACCGGAAAACGGCCGCTGGGATGGCGCTCCTGCACGCAGAGCCCCAACAGCCTGGAGCTGTTGATGGAGGCCGGCTATCTATGGAACAGCAATTCGTTCTCCTATGACCTTCCCTTCCTCTGGGGAATGGCGGAGTCTAAATTGGTCGAGTTGCCGCGCCAGCCTTTCGGCGACGGCAGGACCTACGGCCACAGGGATTCGGGCAACCCGAATGACACGCTGGTGATCTGGAAAGGGTTGTTCGATGATCTCTATGAGGAATCCAAGAATGCCCCGGCCTTTTGTCCTTTTCAGTTCCATCCTTATATTTCGAGCAGGCCGGGCAGGGCGAAGACGCTGAAAGAGCTGATCCAATACATGAAGAAGCACGATGGTGTCTGGTTTGCGACCGGAAGCGAGGTGGCCGAGTGGTGGCTCAAGCAAGGATTTTCCGCCGAGCCGGCCCGCGACCGGGCGGCAGGAGGCTCATAGGCCTCATTGATCGGATTCTATCTGTAACCAATTTCACGGCGAAGGGAGACGAAAGAATTATGAGGAAAAGAATTCTTCCCCTGGCGTTCCTTTTCCTTTTGCTCCCGTGGCTCCTGGAGGCCAGGGTGACCCGCATCGTGATCGACCGCGTGGAGTCTCCGGCCTTCGAAGGGAAGAGCTTCGGCTCAGCGGGGCAGTACGAGAAGCTCGTGGGGCGAGCCTTCGGCGAAGTCGATCCATCTCACCCGCTCAATGCCGGGATCGTAAACCTCAAGCTCGCGCCCAAAAACCCGAGGGGTAAGGTCGAGTACGAAGTCGAGGTCTATATTCTCAAACCGGTAGACATGAGCAAAGGAAACCGGACGATCCTCTACAAAGTTTCCAATCGGGGAAGCAAGGCGCTTCGCTTCAATGTCGGTGCGACCCGGAGCAACGATCCGAAAAAAGCGGCTGAGGCGGGAGACGGCTTCATGATGCGCCAGGGTTATACCATCGTATGGAGCGCCTGGCAGGGGGATATCCTGCCCGGCGCCGGCCGGCTCACCGCCCGTTTCCCAGTGGCAAGTAACGGGGATGGCAGCCCTATCAAGAAATGGATCAGGACGGAGTTTGTCTTTCAGAGGCCCGCTTTTTCTATTCCCATCAGCTTTGACCGGGAGAGCCGAGATGTCCGACCCTATCCTCCGGTTAAGGAGAGCGTGGACAAGGCGAAACTCTTTCGCCGCAGCGCCGCCCACGCCCCGGCTGCGCTGGTACCGAGGGAGGAGTGGTCCTTTGGCCGCTGTCCTGACGGCAAAGCGGCCGTTCCCGGGGACACGGAGATCTGCTATCCCGCCGGTTTCTCAACCAACTACATCTATGAGCTCCTTTACGAGGCGCGTGATCCTATAGTTATGGGACTGGGCTTCGCCGCTACCCGGGATGTGGTCTCATTCCTGCGCTCCGAAAAGTCCGAGAAAAACCCCTTGGTACAGAGAAAAGGAGGGGCTAGCCAAGGGGATGTCATCCGCTGGGCCATCGGCTTCGGCTCTTCCCAGAGCGGCCGCTTTTTGAAGGATCTTATCTATCAGGGGTTCAACCAGGACGAATCGCGCGGGATCGTCTTCGACGGCGCCGTTCCCCACATCTCCGCCTCGCGCCTCACTTTCGTCAACTACGAGTTCGCCATGCCGGGGAGATTTTCCACCGCCCTGGAGGGCCACTATTTTCCTGGAGATCAGTTTCCCTTCACCTACGAGACTCTCAGAGATCCCATCAGCGGCAAGACGGATGGGTGGCTCGCGCGCTGCCGCAAGCAAGAGGTTTGTCCCAAGATCATGCACTGGGATTCGGGCACGGAGCCTTGGCAGGGAAGAAATTCCCTGGTGGTAACCGATCCGGCGGGAACCAAGGAAGCGCCGCTCCCCGAGAACGTTCGTCTCTACTATTTTGCCGGCACCCAGCACGGGCCCGTTGAGAAACCCGGGAGAGGAATCTGCCAGCAGCTAAGCAACCCGAACCAGTACGTTGAAATGCAAAAGGCGCTGCTGGTTAGGCTTCAAGCTTGGGTGACTGCGGGAAAAGAACCGCCGCAGAGCCGTTTCCCGTCGCTTACAGACGGGACCCTAGTGCCGGCTCTGCCTCGGGCAGGTCAGGGATTTCCGGCTATTCCTGGAACGAGGTACAGCGGCAAGCTCAACGATCTCTCCATCAACAACGGCGATTCCCGCCAGCCGGGCCATATTCCCGGTAAGGAATACAGAGTATTCGTGCCCAAGGTGGACAACGATGGCAACGAGATCGGAGGCGTCCGCTCGGCGACGCTTCAGGCGTCTCTCGGCACCTACGCCGGCTGGAGTCTCAGGCGGGCGGGCTTCATGGAAGACGAGCTTTGCTACCTCCAGGGAAGTTTCATCCCCTTCGCCAAGACCAGGGAGGAGCGCGAGGCGAAAGGGGATCCGCGGCCATCCCTTGAGGAGAAGTACGGAAGCCGGGAAAAGTATGTCGCAGCGGTTCGCGATGCGGCGACAAGGCTCAAACAAGAAGGGTTTTTGCTCGAAGAGGACGAGCTGAGGCTGATCGAAGAGGCGAAGAAGAAGGACATCGGCCTGCCGTGATTCCCGTTTTCTTGACAACAATCGGGCTTAAACGTATCGTGGACTACTTCACCAAGCTATTGAATGGCAAGGGGAGGAGTGAATGGCTCGTGCGGAGAAGGTAGGCGTATCCCAGGCAAAGGTGACTTATCGCGGCCTGCGGGATTGGCTGGAGCAAGTCGACCGATTAGGCGAGCTCTTGCGCGTCAGCGGCGTTCATTGGGACCGGGAAATGGGCGCGATGACGCAGATGCTCACCGAGAGCAGCAAAGGGACGGCGCCGGCCATACTCTTCGACGAGGTGCCGGGCTATCCGAAAGGCTTCAGGACCCTGTACGGCCAGTTCTCCTCGATCAAGAGGGTCGCCCTCACCCTGGGCCTGCCGCTGGAATACGAGCGAAAGGTAGATATCGTCAAGGCGTATCACGAGCGCATGCAAAACATGGCGCTGGTAAAGCCTAAAGTCGTCAAGAAGGGCGCCATTCTCGACCATGTGCTCGAGGGCGACAAGGTCGATGTGCTCAAGTTCCCGGTTCCGCT
>JACPSF010000233.1 GCA_016193385.1 Deltaproteobacteria bacterium | reverse complement strand
GGCGACCATTGAGGTCCTGTCCGAAGCCGTAGCTGCGAATAAGGGGAGAATGGAGATTCTGCTTGACGGCGGCATCAGGCGCGGCGCCGACGTCGTCAAAGCCCTGGCGTTAGGGGCCAGGGCCGTCTTCATCGGTCGTCCGCTCTTTTGGGGCCTCGCCGTGGACGGCGAGCGGGGAGTCATGCGCGTGTTGGAGATTCTCCGTGAGGAGATGCAGATCACTATGGCCAAGTGCGGTAAGCCAACCATTGCAAGCATCGATTCCACCGTGATGGTCAAGGCGCCTCCGCTGTGAGAGCGCCCAAAGCGCCCCTGTCAGCTACCGGCAACTTGGAGGGATCAGAAAATTAAGAGCCAACAGGCCTGATCCCCTATTGTTTTACCGTCCTCCCCGAGTTTCCTCCCCTGTTAAGCGGCCTTGTCATAAGGCCGCCAAATCGCGTAAAATCGCCTGTAGTTCTGGCTTCTCAGGACGCTAAGTAAATAGAGTTCAGGAGCAACAATGAAAGTCAATCTGCCTAAACGTGAAGTCAAGAAGTGGCTTCAGGCCCAAAGGGTCGCCACGCGGTGGATTGAAAGGGAGCGATCGCGCTTTCTGCTCCAGCTCACACCTGAACAATCTGCGAGGATTTATCTATCACTGGACGGCTCGATCATGGACGGAAGAAATCGAAGCCGACCTTCTCCGGTTCTATGGGATATGCGCAAGGTATTGGAACGCTACTCAAGGCTCAGGGAGAAGCGTCGCGCATGAGCATCTTCGAGGCGGCGGTGGAGGTCGCAGCTTTTCTGGAAGACAAACAAATACCTTATGCCGTTCTGGGCGGGCTGGCCGTCCAGCACTGGGGCGAGCCCAGAACCACGCAGGATGTAGACATCGTGGTCATGGTATCCTCCGAGAGCGAAGAAGAGTTCTTGAAAACTATGCTGCAGCGCTTTCGACCCCGCATGGCGGACGCTCTTTCTTTTGCCAAGCGACACCGGATTCTTCTGATTTCCACAGGCGACGGAATCCCGGTAGATCTATCTCTTGGCATTCCAGGCTATGAGGAAGAAGCCATCCGCCGGGTAGCCAAGGTGTCCTTTACAGGACTTTCCCCGATTCGGGTGCTCAGTGCGGAGGATCTCATTATTCATAAATGCGTGGCCGGAAGGCCTCGAGATATTGAAGACATCGAACGAATCCTGATTCGACAGAAGGGCAAGTTAGATCTTCGTTACGTCCGCAGATGGGTTCGAGCCTTTGCCCCTATCGTCGAAGGCCACGACGTCCAAGCTCTTTTTGAAAATGCCGTCAAGAAAGCTAGAGGCCTGCTTCGCAGAGAATCAGGGGAATGAAAGATTCGCCGTTCAAGTGATAGGAACTTCCTTTTGGAACGTCAGCTGCCGAGAACTCAAAATTGCCTCCGACCGCCCCCCCGGGCCGCCTTCGCCGGCTTCTAGCGGCCATCAGCGAAGCCAGGCCCGCCTACTCCCCCTCTGTTTTGGCCGGAGAGTATCTGATAATGACGTGTTAGTGAGTTCGGGCTTCCAGCTAATCTCCGTTGCTTCCCTGGGTTTTTCTTTTTTCCTCTTTCCCCTTGAGACATTGCTGTAGTAGCCATAATAGCGGACCAGCTGCTCGCCTTTATTGGGAATGTGGGTTGTAAGGGCTGCGATCCAATCGAGGACCGGGAAGACGGCGAAGTTTTTCTTGGAGCCTGGTTTCATTTTGGTGCGGTAAAGGACCGTCTTGGTTTCTTCTCGGTAAATCATCTTTTCCTGGGAGAACGGCGAGCGGAGAATGTATTGGGCTAAGCTTTCCCGCCCACGGCTGTCGTAAATGGTCACCCTTGGTGGATTACCGATCTAGGCTTTCGGCCGGAGGATATTGTACGCGGTGACAGAGCGGTGGAAGCCCTTAAGGGTTAGCTCACCCACGGGCTCCACCTCTACTAGGTCTTCAACCGTTTCCAGCAAGCGCTGGGAAATCAGGATCTGGCCGGGCTTTGCCTCCCCACAGAGGCGGGAGGCGCGATTCGTAACGCTGCCGATCGCCCCATAGTCCAACCGCCCCTCAAAGCCGATAGCCCCAATGGTAGCGTAGCCCTGCGCGAGGCCAATGCCCAAGTCGAGCTCGTAGCCCCGCTTGCGCCACTTCCAGCGCCATCCGAATCGCCCGCTCCGCAGGATTGGACACTTGAATAGGATCGTTGAAGAAAATCATCATGCCGTCGCCGGTGAAGCGCTCAAGGGTTCCCTCGTGCTTGAGAACAATCTTGCCCATCTCACCATGATACTCGCGGAGAACCCCCATAACTTCCTCAGGCTCGGAGCTCTCGGCAAAGGCGGTAAAACCCCGCAGGTCCAAGAAGACCACCGTCACCTCTCGTCGGTGGGTTTTGAGGGGGTCCTCGGCGCCGCCGGACACAATCAATTCGGCAAGTTGAGGTGAAAAGAAGCGTTTCAGCCGTCCCAGATTCTCGAGCTGGGCCACCTGCTCCTGCACCCGCTGTTCGAGCATCTTGTTCCACTCGGCGAGCTCCTGAATGTGCCGCACCTCCTGGTCGTGCAGCCGCTTCTTCTCGAGGCAAGCGCCGATGCGGGCACGGAGCAGGACAGGGTCGAAGGGCTTGGACAGATAGTCTTCTGCCCCAAGCTCAATACAGCGGACGACGCTCTCGATCTCGTCTAACGCCGAGATCATCAGCACCGGAATGTCACGCAGGGCCGCATCCGACTTGAGCCGCTGCAGTACCTCGTAGCCGTCCATCTCGGGCATCATCACATCAAGGAGGACCAAGTCCGCGCGGCCGGTCTGGAGAGCCTCAAGCGCTTGGCGTCCACCGGCGGCCACTTGGACGCGATAGCCCTGTCGCGCGAGTCGGCGCGACAGCATCTCGCGATTGCTCTCGTTGTCATCGACAACAAGGATCACAGCGCGCCCGCCGGACGCGG
>JACPSF010000232.1 GCA_016193385.1 Deltaproteobacteria bacterium | reverse complement strand
CTCGAGGCAATCAACGTCAGAAGATTTTCTACGATGATCGGGATCGGAGGAAGTATTTGGAGATCCTCTGGCGCTTAAAGAAAGTCCATTCGTTTCGCCTCCACGCCTACGTTCTGATGCCGAACCATGTGCATTTGCTTTTGGAGACCGGCGCGGTGGGGCGGCTGTCCCGGATAATGCAAAGGTTGAGCAGCGGCTACACCCAGTATTTCAATGGCCGGCATCGACTAGCGGGACATCTATTTCAGGGACGTTACAAGGCGATATTGTGTGACAAGGATAGTTATTTATTGGAGCTCAGCCGATATTTGCATCTCAATCCGGTGCGGGCCAAGATGGTGGAAGACCCCGGAAAGTACGCGTGGAGTAGCTATGGCGGGTATATAGGGGAGAGCCGGGGGCAAACATGGTTGGATACCCAGGAGGTGCTCCATCAGTTTAGCCGAAATGTAAGTGAGGCTCGCAAGCTCTATCGCAAATTTGTGATGGAGGCCATCGGCGAGGGGCATAGAGAAGAGTATTACGAGGTGCTGGATGGAAGATTTCTTGGGGATCGGGAATTCGCCGAAGAGATCAAAGCGAAAGCGGAGAGTCCGGGCTATGTGCGCATAAAGATCAAGGCCGAGGCCTTTCTGAAGGCGGCATGCGCCGTATTCAATAAGAAAAGAGAAGAGGTGAGGGGTGCTGGGAAGGAGCGGGAACGGGTGCGAGCTCGTGAAGCGATCTGTTACGTGGGTCGGACTCGCACGGAGCTGTCAGTGAAATCGCTCGCGGCGGCACTCGGAGTGGATGGGACGTGCGTGAGTCGGAGCGTTTCACGTGTGGAAAGCAAACTCGCGGAGGATAAGGGGATGAAGAAGGCAGTTGATGAAATCGTTGCGGTAATTGAAAATGGCAAATATCACGCCTGACCCCACTTCTACCACTATCTTACTCCAAGTCGGAGAATTCTTAGGAGACTATTTTGGACAAGAGTGAGCCTGTCCCTTTTAATCCCCCCGCGGTCCGGATCGAGCGGTGAGCCAGCATCGCCGCCCGCACCGCGCGCTTCGGGCCTCGGCTATGAAATCACGGGCGGAGCATTCATAATGATGTCATCGAGGCCTGGCAACTCCGGGGCATTCGTCGGCTGCGGCGGAGCCTGTGCCTCCTTCGGCGTATCAGGGGGTGCCGGCTGCGCCGACGGCGGAGGATCATGAAAGGTGATACTCCCGCCACGGTCTTTCTCGACCGAAGAGCCATCGGGAAACCTCGTGTACGTGTACGTGGTGCGATCGGGAAACGTTTGGGTCGTGGTCGTGGAGCCATCGGGATTCGTGCGGGTCGTGGTCGTGGTCGTGTAGCCACGGGGTCCCTTTTCGGTCCTGGTCGTGGAGCCATCGGGATTCTTTTGGGTCGTGGCCGTGTACGTGGAGCCATCGGGATACGTGCTGGTCGTGGTCGTGGAGCCATCGGGATTCTTTTGGGTCGTGGTCGTGTCTGTGGTGAGATCCGGGCGAGTCTCGGTCTTCGGGCCGTCCGGGCTAGTCTCGGTCCTGGGGCTGATGTCTCCTCCTACTACGCGACGCGACAATCTCTCTCCGGCCTCCCAAAGTGTCTCGGTGGGAGCCTTGGTCCTTGCGTCGGCTGCGGGACCGTCCGAGCGAGTCTCGACTGTAGTACCGTCGGGACGAGTTTCGACCTTGTTGCCGCCCGTAATATCTCCGACCGGCAGTCCCCCGACATCCGCCAGTACGCTGGGGATGCTCCTGTGAATGTAACGCACGGCCAGCTTCAGCGATCTTGCCGCCTCAAACTCCGCCCCTCCAAGGGACTCCTGTTTGTATGTGCTCTTGGGGTCTGGCGCTATGGTTATGTCGAAGGGCCCTACGGTCCAGGGAAAGGTAAACGGATTGTTGGCAAGGAGAGGAACGGCCGGTGGGGCGCTTTCGCAGGCGGTGCGCTCCATCGGCTTAAAGATCAGATTGTTGTCTTTGTCCGCGCCCAGGCCCGTGACAAAGGGGGCGGTCAATATCTGATTGTTGCCCGCGTCGGTCGTAGCGTGGGTGATGAGGTTCCAATCCGCGGGATTAAATGGAATTTGCGGCGGCGGCTCGAAAGATGACATGACCTCGCGTATCCCTTCAAACGGCTTGCTGTTGAAGTCCTTCCAGATGCCGGGTATCTCGCTCGGATCTTTAATTTGCGTGCGGAATATATTCCAGGGGGTGCTCCACCCACTCTTTTCCTGCTTCACAAGCTGGCCGTCCTGGTAGTAGCTCTTGGTCCAACTGACGGTCAGCTTCCACCCGCCCCATGCTTCCCAAATTCCGGTGACGCTGGTCTCGGCGGGCTGCAAGACATTTTCCATCCGCCCCATGCCTCCCAAATGGCGGTGACGCTCGTCTCTTTGGGTTGCGTGACATTGCAATTTTTATCTTGGAGCAGGATGAGGTGGGGCGCGCCGTTTCCCGGAGATTCTTTTACGCCCATGACGATATAGGGTTTGCCGTCCTCTATGGCCCCTGAGAGATTGATCTTGGTCTTGCCGTCTTTACTCGCAAGCGTCGTCTCCGGCAAGGCAGGCTTTGCGGCGAGATTCGGCCCCTCGGGTTCGTCGCGCCGCCCGCCGCCAAAAAGACCTCCCAAAAGCCCGCCTACCACGCCCTTGGCCACAGCGCCTGCCACATCGGCAGCCGTAGTCGGAGGGAGCTGTATCCTGATCGGGTCTGAGAGCTTAAAGTCCTTTGCCCCTGCGCCCGCGGCAGGCTTCGCCCCTGGGGCCTGGAGCAGAGCGTTCTTGAATACCTGCGCCGTGGGAGAGTTCGGCGCCTCCTTTAAGAGAGTGCCGATGTGGTTCGAGCCGGCCTGGGGGTTTTTCCGCAGGGTTTCCAGAACGGCCAAATGAAACAGCGTCGTAGGCTTGAGCCTGGGATCACGCTGAATCGCCTCTTTGAGTTTGGCGTCCGCTTTATCCAGCTCGTTCATATACAGGTGCGAGCGGCCGATAAACTCGCTCGTCTGCCCAAGGCCCGGCTGCATCTTCTCGTATTTCTCAAGCTGGGCGATCGCCTCTCTGTACATGCCGAGCCGCAAAAGGCTCCAGCCGGTCTCGAAAGCGAGGGCCGGATGCGTCGAGCCCAGCTTGGCAGCTTGGGCCAGACTGGAAAGGGCCTGGCCGTGGCGGCCGAGGCGGTTGAGCGCGCTGCCCTGAGTGAGAAGCGCCTGGGAGTTCTTGGGATCAGCCTTGAGGGCGGCGGACGATTTTTTCAGCGCCTCGTCGACCTTCTGCGCGTTGGCGGGATCGAGCCGTCTGGCCGAGTACGTGAGCGAGGTGAGATCCACCCGGTTTACCCCGTCGCGCAGGAAGATCTTCGAGGTGACTGGCTTGCCGTCGACCTGGCAGGTGACGCTGTGCGTGCCCGACTGCCAGTTTTTGCCAGTCATAGGAATGACGACGAAGCCTCGGTCATCGGTCTTCTGCTCGACCGTCTGCTTCGTTTCTTCGTTGGTGAGGCTTACGGTCGTGTTGGGCGGAAGGCCGGTGAGGGTGACATCGCCGACCACGGCGAAGGATGCCGGTGGGAAAAGAAATAGGCTCAGCGAAACAGCAAACAATATGCTGCCGTGCCGAAGGGAAGAGGTTAAGTATTTCATTGAAACTCCCAGGTTATTGTAAGGTAAAAATCGCTCTCGACTCCCGCTTCATCCCCTTGCGATCTTCAGCCACGAGCCGGATCGTCCATTTTCCCGCCGCGCCGAAGTCTCCACGAGTCAAGGTCCCTAACACGCTGTCCTCCACCTGGCCGAGACCCTAAGGAGCACAGCAGAAGGGACGGACCGGCCCCATCCACAATTTGGACTGGAGAGTATGCGATAACGAGGTGTTATGTCAACGTGAACCTCGATCTGGCTCACGGGCTCACATTCGGTTGTCAAAAAGCGACTGGACGAATAGTGCCGGATCGAATGGCTGGAGGTCCTCGACATCTTCCCCAACGCCGATATATTGGACCGGGATCCCTAGTTCCTCTTGGATCCCGATAATAACCCCGCCTTTGGCCGTTCCGTCTATTGGACCGGGATCCCTAGTTCCTCTTGGATCCCGATAATAACCCCGCCTTTGGCCGTTCCGTCCAGCTTGGTGAGCACGATGCCCGTCACTTCGAGAGCCTCCTTGAAGATTTTTGCCTGTTGGAGGGCGTTCTGGCCTGTGGTGGCATCCAATACCAGGAGCGTTTCATGAGGAGCTCCGGGTTGCTCTCTGGCGATGACCCGGCGGATCTTTTTCAGTTCTTCTACCAAGTGGGCCTTGGTGTGCAGTCTTCCCGCGGTGTCGATCAGGACGACATCGGCCCGGCGCTTCTTGGCCGCGTGTAGGCCGTCGAAGACTACGGCGGAAGGGTCGGCCCCGGCCTGATGCTTGATCACCTCTGCGCCCACCCTGCTTGCCCAGATCTCCAGCTGTTCGATGGCGGCGGCTCGGAAGGTGTCGGCCGCGACGAGGAGGACTTTTTTCTTTGCCTGCTGATAGCGAGAAGCGAGCTTAAGGAGATTCAGCCGGACGCGGGGGCGGCGGTTGGCTCTCGGGTGGTTTCAGGATTTGGACGATTTCCTGTTGCACATAGAAGAACGGGTCGCTGTGATCTCCCGAGCCGCCTTTTGGAGAGTGGCGCCGGACGGCATCGACCAACCGCTGGGTCGCTTTGACGCCGAGGTCTGCGGAAAGCAAAATCTCTTCCATCGCCACGAGCGTTTCTTCGTCCCATCGGCGGTTTTGAAACAAGCCTTGGAGCTTTTGGGTGAACCCCGCCCGGGTTTTGACCAGACTTCGCTTCAGCCGCTCGAGCATGGACGTGCCGCTCATTATCGAATCTCCGCAAAAATTCCCAAAAACTTTTTTACCACTCCGAGCCGAGCCTCGCAATGAAGGATGGAACTCTATGGAATTGGCGTGGGAGGGGGAGCGGTAAGCCAGTCCGTCAGTTCATGTTGACCGAGACCACTTTGGATACCCCTGGCTCTTCCATCGTGATCCCGTAGAGAACCTGAGCCGATTGCATGGTCCTTTTGCTGTGGGTGATGAGGACAAACTGCGAGCTTTGGCTCATCTCCCTGACGAGTTCGTTAAATCGGTCGATGTTGGCGTCATCAAGAGGGGCGTCGACCTCGTCGAGGAAGCAGAACGGGCTCGGTTTGGTTAGGAAGATGGCGAACAGGAGGCTCACTGCGGTGAGGGCCTTCTCTCCCCCTGAAAGGAGGCTGATCGATTGGAGCTTTTTTCCGGGCGGCTGAGCTACGATATCGACTCCGGTTTCGAGATAGTCGTTTTCGTCGGTTAGCACCAGGTGCGCTTTTCCTCCGTGGAAGAGTCTGGGAAAGATCTGTTGGAATTTGTCGCTGATCTCTTCAAAGCCCTCTTTAAAGCGGAGCCGGCAGATTCGGTTGAGTTTTACAATCGTTTGCTGCAGGTCGGCTATCGATTTTTCTAGGTCCTGTTTTTGCTGGGTCAGAAACTGGTAGCGGCTGTTGAGCTCCTCGAATTCGCCGATCGCGGCCAGGTTGACCTCGCCCATCCGCTCGAGTCTGCTCCTCAGCTCTTCAATTTCCCTGAGGAGATCCTCCCGGGAAACCCCCTCCACCGGCAGGTCTGAGGACACTTCTTTGAGATCCACGTCGTATTTTTCCCTGAGGCTTTCGAACAGATGCTGCAGGTTGATCCGCTTCTCGGAGAGGTAAAGTTGAAGGTGGCTCTTCTCTTGCTGCGCCGCTTCGCCTAACGGCCGGAGCTCTTTGATTGTCTCTTCCGTCTCCGTTAGGTGCCGCGAGATCTCCCGGTATTTTTGCCGTTCGGTCTGGAGTCCCTCTTCGAACTCCCGCACGGCCTGCCGCTCTTGTTCCAACCAGGTCTCTGTCTGTCGGATAGCCTGCGCCAGCCGGTCTTTTGTGTCCCGCATCTGTGTGAGTTGGCTCTCGCGGCTTTCGACCTGGTCGCGAAGCTCTTGCTGAAACGTCAGGCGGTTTTCCAGATTCTGCTGGGTGTTCTCTTTCCTTTCGCCCAGGGCTGCGCCCCGGACCCGCGACTCGGTCACTTGAGCTTCCAGGAGTTCCGCCTCCCGGTCCAACCCGGACAGAGTCTCTTGCTTGTCGGACAAGGCGGCTTCCCGCTCCTTCCTGTCCTGGAGTTTGGCTTCAATGGTTTTCTGGGCGTCCTGGATGTCGAGGTCCAAGCCTTCCAGACCGGCTTGCAAATCCCTTTCAGCCCCGGTCAGCGAAGCCAGGGTCTCCTCTAACCGCTCAACTTCCTGGTCGGCTTGGAGCCGGTCGTGTTCCAGGCTGATCCGATCGAGCGCCAGGCGGTGGCTTTCCTCGACCAAAGCGGACCTGCGTGTTCCGGCGCGCTCAAGCTCTTCTCGCAGAGCCGTGATCACTGTTTCTTCTCTTCCTAGCTCCGCTTCCAGCTCGATGAGAAGGCTCTTCAGCTCTCTGATACGCCGCTTTTGCGATAGCACATTGCCTTCCAGGCTATCGGAGCTACCCCCGGTCACGACGCCCATGGGGTCGATGACCTCTCCTTCGGGAGTGACCAGCGTGTTGATAAACCCATTGCGGTTCCACAGCTCTAGCCCGGCCCGTAGGCTCCTGACCACCACCACGTCCCCCAACAGGTACTCGGCGATCTCGCGGTAGCCGTCTTTAACCGCGACCCTCTCAAGTAGCGGAGCGATGACTTCCGGCGCGGTCACCGGGAGGGAGCGAGGCACCCTCGGGGATAGCTGCAACGGGATGAAACTGCTCCGACCGGAGGTCTCGCGCTTCAAATATTCGATCGCCTCAAGCCCTTCTTCGTGGCCGCGCACGATGACGCACTGGACCCGGTCTCCGAGGACAGCGGTCAAGGCTTTTTCC
>JACPSF010000199.1:33963-36230 GCA_016193385.1 Deltaproteobacteria bacterium | reverse complement strand
CAGGAAGGCGCGCACGATCTTCGAATCGAGTTCGTAACGCTTTGCTTCGACGAATTCCCGCACCTCGGTTATAGGTTCGTTGCCAATTGTCAGACCTTTCTCGCCGCCCTTGTGGTATTTCTTTGAAGCAACATCGTAAACCACGGCGTCGGTGACGATGCTTGCCATGCGCATTTGAGCGATTGGATCCACTTCGAGAGCCCGCTCAAACGTTTCCTGTGACTCGCCAAAGAGGCTTCGGTGGACCGGTGGCTTAGAGTTAACATATATGTACTTTTGAGCGGCCTCGCCCAACACCGGCCGGTCAAGAGGCTCATACCAAAAGTCCTCGTATTGGTTTAAGCCGGTCTGCTCACGAAAGCCTACCTTGCACCTCGCAAAGGCGAGCCTGCCATCCGTCCTTTTTGCCTTAGCCTCAATCTCCGCCTTCGCCCCCCATGCGGTTGCCCAGTAAGGGATGACCACCTTCGCAATGCTGGAGCCCGGCACCAACCAATCCTTTTGTGTCTTGATTTCAAGTTTCTCGCACCGATCAGTCCCAATGGTGACAGCCCCTTCCTTATCCACGATACGAATTTTTATGGTTGGCATGCCCGGAAAGGCATCCAGGTTCACGAGCAACACAAGCTGGTTTTCAACGTTGGGCTTGCCGTTGTACCGCGCCGGGCGGAACTCAAGGTCCACGGGCACCGGAATTTGGTGTGGCTCAACTACTTCTGTGACCTCCAGGGTTGCTTCTAGTACCTGCTCTTCGACGCTCGTCGCTCTGGCAGTGATCGTCGCGATCTCACTGGTGACCGGACAACTGAGGGTTATCGGGATAGTCTGAAATCGTGAGCCCTTTCGACGGGTAACAACCTCCGATTCCGGCACCACGCGTACTCTCGGGTTGTTCGAAGTGAGTTCGATGATGTTCAGGTCTTCGTGAATCCGGTCGCGCTCGGCGTAAAGGCTCAAGCGCCGATCTTGGCCTGCTACAAGCCGAACTTTTCGATAGGCGAAGCTAAGGGGTCCTTCTGGGGGTACTGGAGGCGGGACACCGATTCCCTCTCCCGTTTCCTGGTTGTGAAATTTGTTCAGTTCCTGGAGTGCGTCCTTCAGCTTCCTGTCGAGATCGGGGGACCGGTTTCCGCTCCCTCTGCGTTCACGTTTCTCTTCCTCCTCGTAAATCGGCCTGAGATGTTTCTCAACGAGACCGAAGAGGGCCTGTGCGATCTCGTTCTTGGCGTCGAAACCATCGCGGGTCTCCGTCAAAACCGCTTCCGGCCGCCGGTCCTCGAGCAGTGCTTCCAACGGCGCACGTATCCCGGTTAGCTTGACGATACCGTAGATGCGGCTCAGCAGAGGATTGTTGTTGTACTCTGGGAGCAGCGTGAGATCCAGCACCGCGTCATTATCATCTACAAAGAGCAGTCCGTTTTGACGGCGCTCGTAGTTGTAGTCGGACGTCATCTTTCGATCAGATCTAGCAACGAGGATGTCCACCGGGATCTCGCCAAGCCGGTCGTGTCGAAACACATCATGAGAGCGCTTGAGAACATTACCCAAGTCAAAGTCATACGTGAGCGGTTCCTCCATCCACCCTTTGCTTGTATATCGTTGAATCACCACGTGCATGGACGGGTCAGCAGCAATCAGCCGCAACATGTAAAAGTTGCTCAATGACGGGAGAAAGTTGCTCTCTTGAGGTATCCGGGTCCCTTCCGCCAATAGCAATCGGACTACCGTTCCTGATCGGGTAAGATCAGGCGGCAGGGAGTGTTTCTTCAGCGTGCTCGCCGTGGCTGGGCCGAGGGTCTCGGTCTTAATGATGGAGTCCTCTTCATCTTTACCTGCGCTCTCCCACGAGATCCGGCAGTGAGATAAGATACCGTCTTTGACGCTAAAGACGTGGGCTGCGGGATCAACGCCGTCGTCACGTCGCTGATTCGAGTGGTAGAGGAAAACATCCAGCGCCCCTCGACCAAACAGGCTTCGCGTTTGTTCTCCCTTTGCTTTCGCCTTGGCATAAGCGCTGAAGTTCTCCTCAAGCTCGGCCTCGCTCATTCCCGGACCATAGTCGATGACCTGGCAGGTGCGACTCAAAAAAGACCTGAGTTGCTTTGAGAAGATTTGCACAATGATCTTGCCCTCGCGTCTCTTCGGTAACGACTTCTTTAGCGCTGCGGTGTCGAGTCGGTCACCAGGCTTAAGGGGTAACATTGCATCTACAAGGCCTGCCGCGTGGGCCAGGCCTTGGTGTTTTTTTATAGCACTGTCCGAGTTCG
>JACPSF010000199.1:0-33906 GCA_016193385.1 Deltaproteobacteria bacterium | reverse complement strand
TCTGTCGTCTTTTTTCACGACCTGCCCAGCGGATGATTTTTGTCCCCATGGAGAGATCCTTCCTTTCTAGCGTCGCTTCTTCACCTGCTCTGTCTCTGTGAACAATCCTGGAAACGAGAGCTCGACGTTTTCAAGTAACTTCCCAATCTCGCTATCGCTGGCTTTGCTCGCTGAATCCTTGAGGTCGTTTAGCCTCTGGCGCTTTGCTGCCGCGGGTGTGTGGTCGAATACCCTGAGAGCGGAATAGACGTGAATCAGGTCACGGCTTTGGAGGGGGCCATTGCTCCACCTTTCGAACAACCTGCTTCCCCGAAGCTGTGCGACCTCGGCCTTAAAATCCACGTCTCTGGTTTTTTCTTTGCGCTTTAGTGTGCGCCGTCGAGGCGCTTCCGTTGCGTGGCCGAGCAGGTGGGTCCCAACCTGGGGATAACCCACTCTTCGGAGGAGTTCCTCCACTAATGCCTGGCCGCTTGGCGTGATTGCGTATCCGCGCCGGTTACTCCCGGATAGCCAGCCGCGGTATTTTGGTCCGCACTGAAGCAGGGACCTTAGGGTTCGATTGGCGTCCGGGAACTCCGGGAACCAATCCATTCCGAAGCGCTTAGGAAAGAGTCTGTGGTTCAAAACCGTGATTGATTCGACACTTGGGCGCAGCCCCCACTGCCTTAGCCAATGAATGGAATAAACGGCGAGCGCAGCCAGTTGCTCGTTCTCGTAGCGTGCAGGCAGTATAGGTTGAACGGTCAGCAACTCTCTTTCAGTTGACAGAGTGAAAGGCTTTGGCTTGCTTGAATGCTCCACTGCAGACCTCTTACTCTTCCATCTGCCTAAATTTTCTCATCTATAGTCTCTCCAACTTGCGAGTACGCTCTCTTAGAACGGTTGGTA
This sequence comes from Deltaproteobacteria bacterium, assembly GCA_016193385.1. The sequence goes on along the minus strand of JACPSF010000199.1, from coordinate 33,018 downwards.
GGGCATCTCTTGGAAGATCGAGGATCGCTTCACAAATCTTTTCCACTGGCCTGTTTCTTACCGAAGGTACCGACCCCCCCGTAGCAGCCCAAAATTCTATAAATTCGTCTTTTTGCAACAGCAGCAAATAGTTTTCCATTTTTATAGCCCAACGTTCCATTTTCACAGGACGTTTTCTAATATTCACAGCCACAGGATTTTTACCTCCTCCTGGATCTGTTTGAACTCCTTATCACCGGTCACCAACTCAACCCTTCGCAGTTTTGCTAAGGCCGCGGCGAAGCAGTCGGCGTAGGACATCTTTTTACTTGCCTTGAATAGAGCCGCCTGTTTGGCCAGCTCTAGATCTGCTGGGACAAGTTGAATCGGGAGAGTCGAGATCAGGTGGGCTACTTCGTCCGCCTGCTCTTGTCCAGCCTCTCTGAGGGTTATGTAATAGACTTCGCCCCAGTTCACGACGGAAAGGTAAAGAGCCTTTCCTGAATCTCTGGCCGACCGGAAAATTTCGATCATTGTGTCTTTGCCGGCTTCGCCCTCTATGTAGGCTATGAGGCTGTAGCTGTCCAAAACCCTGACAGCAGCTCTCACAGCTCGCGCTCCTTCGCCTTCTCTTCCATCAGTGCCTTAAGGAGCTTGCCCTTTGTGCCAGCCATTCCAGCCATCTTTTGGATATACTCGTCGGTGATAGGCTTTATGACAATTTCTCCGTTGCGCTCGTAGAGGTAGACCTGTGTTCCCTTCTTAATGCCGAACTTCCGCCTGAGCTTAGACGGAATCACTACTTGACCCTTAACTGTTACAACGGATCTATCCATAGTCCCTCCTGGATACCTGTATGCGTTTCATATACCCAAAATAGAAAAGTATGTCAAGAGTTCTTCTTTGGCCACATAATAGCTAAACGTAACCCAAAATCAATTCCCGGAGCCCTAAACGGGGAAGGCGGAGGGCGCCTGGGGCGCGGCGGTGATCAGGAACCAAAGATGTGACCGGAGGATGAACCCAGCCGAAGTTAGCTTCGTGTAAAATAAGGCAAATTGAGGACGGGCGTCAACGGCGCCTCGTGGCTGGCGCGAGATTGAGCCTTAGCTTTCTGTTATGGTCTCCTAATGTGCTGGGATTAGTAGGGCAATTGGGAGGCTTGGGCTCTTGTGCCTTCAGGGCTACATGGCAAAATGGCAACGTGAGGGTGCGCTTGCTCGCCGGGCATCAAGAACAATGAAGGATGGTAAAGAGAAATGAAGGTTTGGACTGCGGTCAGGCATAGCTCCGCGCTCGTAGCGGCGCTTGGTCTTTTCGTCGCCGGCTCGGCATACGCGACCGATCCTAATTCAGCCGTGGTCTCGGCTGGCCTGGCTGTTACCGGTCTCAGTGTCGTTGGATTTTTAATCGGCAGTCTGGTTCCCCGCTGGCGGAGAAATTAGGCGGCTCCCTGCGTTTTTCTCCTTGACAGAGCAGCACGATTTGATATCTAAGCTCCGGTTGTTGGAATACCTTTAGAGAGCCGATCGGGAAGGGCTTTTTGACTTGCCAGAAGCGTGCCTCCCGCCTGGGGAGAGCCGCTCGGAAAGGGGTTATTATGAAGCGACCGGTCTTGAAGACCATCGTTGTGGCCGCGCTTGCGGGACTTTTCCTCGTCAGCGCCTCATCGCGGGTTGATTCTCAGACTCGCGTATCCGTTGGAGTTACGGAGACCATGGAGACTTACAACCCTTATGCTGACAGCGTCGCGATGCTCTATGCGATCTGGTGCCAGACTCTCGGCTGTCTCGTTAGTTACGATTTTGAAAAGGGCGACTATGTAGGATGGCTAGTCGAGGGCTGGGAGGTCAAAGATCCGAACACCTGGCTCTTTCATCTTCGCCGCGATGCTCGCTGGCAGGACGGGTCTCCGGTGACCACCGCCGATGTAGTGCACTCCATTAATCGGATCAGGACCGACCCGCAGAGCAAGCAGAAGCAGAACATCGCGCCGATCGCCAACGTGGAGGCCGTGGATGGCCGAACGGTGCGTTTTACGACTAAGAAACCCACCGCGCCGCTTCTGGAGTATCTCTCCGACCGGCTCATCATCACGAGCAAGGCCGTCTTCGATAAGTACGGCGCGGAGGTAGCCGATCGGCAGTATCCGATCGGGAGTGGCCCTTACAAATTCAAGGAGCTCATCCCCGGTCAGCGCTTCGTCATCGTCAAGAATCCGGGCCATCCGGATGTCAAGAAGCATCCTCAGGCCCCCGATGAGATCGTCTTCCGCGTCATGCGTGAGCCCGAGCAGCGTATTACGGCGCTTCTTAACGGCGAGATTCAGATCGCCCAGTTTATCCCGCCTCACCTGCGCGACCGTGTAGACAGAAATCCGGGGACGAAGGTGGTTGCGACCGATGCGATCGAGATGATGTTTCTGGCTATGAGCCCGAAATTTAAGCCCTGGGACAACAAGCTCTTGCGCCAGGCGGTGGCTTACGCCATCGACCGCGACACCATCATCGCGACGCTGCTCAGGGGAGAGGCCACCCGACTCGATGGTCCGATCGGTCCGGGGCAATACGGCTATGACCCCAATCTGAGGCCGAAATACGAATACAATCCTGAAAAGGCCCGGCAACTGGTCAAGCAGGCGGGATTTCCCAACGGCGTGGATGTGGATTTTTACACCCCCGTTGGCCGCTACACTTTAGACAAGCAGATCGCCGAGGCGATCGTTCCGATGCTGAACGCGGCGGGTATCCGGACTAAGCTGCAGACCCCGGAGTGGGCGACCCTTTGGGCCAACGTTCAGGCTGGGAAGGTTCCCTTCTATTACATGGGACGCGGTGGGGTGGTCGACCCTAGCGTGGCTTTGTCGCAATATTTCGAGACCGGCGGCTCCCCCCGGATAGGGTACTCGAATCAGAGGTTAGACAAGCTTTTAGCCGAGGAGCGGCAGACCTTCGATCCCACTAAGCGCAAGAAGGTTCTCGGCGAGGCGATGAGTCTCCTCACGGAGGAAGCGCCGGCTCACTTTTTGTGGCGTCACCACCTCGCTTATGGGCTGGCAAAAAATATCGAGCATAAGCCGCGCCCGGATCTCCGCATCTTCGGCCCCGAGGTCCGCGTCCTGCGGTAACAGCGAGACAACCAGAGGCTACTAGCGGATCATCAGCCGCTCGGCCTTGCCCGAGTAGTTGATAAAGACCGTTTTGAGCTCGGTAAAGAAGTTGAGGCCCTCCTCCGCCATCTCGCGCTCGCCGACGCCAGTGGCCTTCGTGCCCCCGAAGGGGAGTTGGGCCTCGCCGCCGACGGTGGGCTCATTGACGTGGACCATGCCAGTCTCGACTTCTTCGACAAAGTTCATCACCGAATCGATATTTTGCGTGAAAATCGAGGTTGTCAGGCCATACTCCACAGAGTTGGCGAACTTAAGCGCCTCCTCTAAACTGTTGGCGGTGGCCACGGACAGCACGGGGCCAAAGATCTCCTCACGAAAGATGCGCATATTCGGCGCGACATTATCGAAGATCGTCGGCTCGACGAAATAGCCCGTTTTCAGATGCTCGGGCTTTTTGCCCCCTAGCACCAGACGGGCCCCCTCCTGTTGACCGAGGTGAATGTATTCGACATCGGTTTTCCACTGCTTCTCGTCGACCGCCGGCCCCATATCGACGTTTTCATCCAATCCGGGACCGACTTTGATCTTTTTTGCCTGTTCGACGAGCCGCTCGAGCAAGCCTTCCTTAACCGCTGGCAGGGCAATGACCCTGGAAGTCGCGGTGCAGCGCTGGCCGGTGGAGCCGAACGCACCGCCGTGAATCGCGACCGCGGCCTTATCGAGATCGGCGTCGGCCATCACGATGACGGCATTTTTCCCGCCCATCTCACAGGTCACTTTGGCGCCCCGCGTTGCGGCTTTAGTATAGAGCGCCCCGCCAACCTCGTTGGAGCCGGTAAACGAGACTGCCCGAATCGCGGGTGAATGGACGATAGCCTCCCCGACCACGGAGCCGGAGCCTACGACCATATTGAAGACGCCGGCGGGCATTCCGGCCTCCTCGTAAATTTCCGCTAGAAGCGTCGCTGTGGCTGGGGTGAGCTCCGCCGGTTTGAAAACGACTGTGTTGCCCGCCACTATTGCGGGGGCTGATTTCCACACCGGGATGGCCCAGGGAAAATTCCATGGCGCGATGAGGCCAACAACACCGAGTGGCCGCCGGATCGTATAACTAAAGGTGTCGCGAGCCTCCGACGGCAGCGTCTTGCCGTGCATGCGGAAGCCTTCTCCGGCATAAAATTCCAAAAGCGATATGCCTTTGAGGACTTCGCCCTTGGCCTCTTTGAGAATCTTGCCCTCCTCCCGCGTTAGCGTCCGTGCAATTTCGTCCGCCCGCCGCCGGGCGATGTCAGCCGCGCGCCAGATTACCCGCCCGCGCTCGGGTCCGGGCGTCCGCTTCCACTCAGGGAAAGCGGCCTGGCCGGCCGCGATCGCGCGCTTGACGTCCTCGGCCGTGGCGCTCGGAAACTCCGCCAGGACGTCGTCAAGGTCGGCTGGGTTGGTGTTGCGCACGAGCCGCTCCGAGCACGGGTGGTACCATTGGCCGTTGACATATGAACCTGTGTGCATAGGTACCTCCTTGCTGGTATCGATCAGAGAAGCTGCCGTATCCGTTTACCAGTATGCGCCGCTCCGGTCAACGGCAGGGATGCAGAACTCTGCAAAGAGGCGGATTCCATCTCTGGACAATTCTGGTCTTGCTGGGCAGGATTGGTCGGTAAGTGCGGCTTTGGTCTGTGGCGAAGTCGTTTCCCGGCTACCTCTGGAATGACAGTTCTTTCGCAAAAACAATAAGTTAGGACGCAGCGGGAATCCGACCTAATTGGCATAATTTGTGCGTTTAAGGTCATTTTCGGGAATCTTTAGCCACAGAGGGAATGATTTGGCGCGGAGGAAATATTGGCACCGTTGGAAGTCGCAGAGGTACTAAAGATTGAGGACTAAGGGGAATAAAAAGCGGGTCCGATTACAGGTTCGATGAGCGCCACCATCTCGACCATTTCGTCTCTGTTTGCTATCTCCCAGCCGGCGGCGATCCTGGACGTCCCCAGGAAGAGCGCGATTATCAGGCTAAGATGGCCTTGGGTCATTATCTGTTCCTACTTGCTCCTTTACTCGGACGGTGGCCAGATCGAGCCGGCGATGGTCCACGGATTCCTTTTGCTCTATCTTTTGTCCAATGCCGCTCTTTACTGGGTGGAGGAAAAGCTATTCTGCTCCTCTTATTTTTATGCTCCGCTGGTCCTCTTCGACACCTTCTTCCTTACCGCTTCTTTGAGCTTGAGCGGCCAAATAGGCGCGGATTTTTATCTTGCCTACTTCCTGACAATTGTTTTGTGCGGCATATGCAAGGACATTCGCGGATGGATTGTGGTTTCGTTTTTATCTCCCCTTGTCTACGGCTATTACCTTTTTCAATCCGCCGAACGCCTGGACCCGAGCCTCTACCTGCGTATTCCCTTCCCGTTTGTGGTCGCGCTTTTCTACGGCTACTTTGCCCAGCTTGAGAATTTTACCCGCAGCATAGAGGAGGATGCCGAGCGCGTGGCTCAGCGCGAGGAAGCTCAGGCGCAGATTCAACGTCAACTGGAGCGGATCCGCACCTTGAGCCAGATTAATCTAGCCATTACGTCGAGCCTCGACTTCAACTCGGTGTTAGCAGTCCTGCAGGAACGAGTAGGTCTCCTTCTCCCCGATGCCGCCACCGCCGTGTGGTTGGTGAACCGGGAAACCGGGGATTTGAATCCCGTGGCCTGTCGCAATCTCGATGAGCGGGAATGGAAAAGTTATCCATGGGGAGGTCGGGGTTTTACCACTGGGGTATTCCGTAGTAGGGAGCCGCTGGTGGTCACGAATCTCCTATTAGACCGGCGCACCTGGAATCCTGAGTGGTTCCGGCGCCACGGCCTGGTCTCCTTTCTGGGCCACCCCTTGCTGGTTAAAGACGAGGTGCTGGGAGTGGTTTCCTTCTACACCAAAGTGGAGCATGAGTTCACCGGTGAGGAGGTCGAGTTTTTCTCCGCGCTGGCCGCCCAGGCCGCAATCGCGATTCACAATTCCCAGCTCTATGAGCAGACCAAGATGCAGGCGATCGCCCTAGAGAGATCCAACCGGGTCAAGGACGATTTCCTGAGCACCATGTCCCATGAGCTTAGGACGCCCCTCAATGTCATTGTGGGTCACGCTGGGATGATCAAGGATGGGATCCTGGGAGAAATCAACCCGGCGCAGGAGCGATCCTTGGAGAAGGTCACGGCCCGTTCTCAAGATTTGCTCATCATGATCAGCGGTATCCTGCAGGCCACGAGCCTTGAGGCGGGGGCGGTCCAGGCGGAAAGCGAACCGGTCCGGCTGGCCGATTTACTGCGTGAGTTACGAGAGACGTACGGGGCGCCGTTGAATAAAGAGGTGACGCTCGCCTGGGAATACCCCCGTGATTTGCCTGTCATCAAAACCGATCAAGACAAGCTCAAGCAGATCCTGCAGCGTCTGATCCATAACGCAATCAAGTTTACGCCCGGAGGTCGGGTGACCGTTTCGGCCCGCCATTCGCCCGAGGACAAGAGGGTTGAGTTCACAGTCAGCGATACCGGGATTGGCATTCCGCAAGAATACATGCCCGTCATCTTCGAGAAGTTTCGTCAGGTGAACAACTCCGAGACCAGGTCTCACGGCGGGATCGGACTTGGGCTTTATATCGCTAAAAGGCTTACCGAGCTGCTCGGTGGGACGATGCAGGTTGAAAGCGCGCCGGGCAGAGGCTCGATCTTTACGGTCACGCTGCCGACCTGAGCTGGTCGGAGACCCGTATTCCACGGCCAGACCTGCCTCAAGACCAAAAGCCGGCGAAAGCCCGGCGTCAGAGTTTGACGCGGCGGGTTTTCAATTTTTCGCCATTGCGCAGGTATTCCCCTTTCACCGCCAGCTTGGCCTCCTCCTCCAATTCCGTATCCCAATCGCCTAGCGAATAGCCGTACCAAGGAGGTTTAGGCGAGAGCCGGGGCAACCCCAGCTCCTCCCATATCTCTCGCGCCTTTTCCATGTAGTCGCGCTTGGGTAGGGAAACCGGCGGAAATGGCTCGCGTAGAATCGCGTTGATGAGAAGGGCAGACTCGTCAGCCTGGCGTGTCTCTACCGGGCGGTCATCGCGCCCAAACGGCGGGCCGTGACCGCGCTCTCTGCCGGTAAGGATTTGGACGTCTCGGTGAGGCATCGCCCGATAGCTGATTGCCCACATGACCGTATCCATGTCCCAGGGGTCGATATCCTCGTCGACCGCGACGAGAAACTTGCCCACACCAGGGTGGAAGCTCGCAGCTCCCATCAGGGCGCGCCAGGTTTCGGCCTCGCTCGGCTTCCTCATCTGGACGACGATCACCTTGCGCAGGTTGGTCAGGGGTTCATGCATCGCCACTCGCACCACGCTCTTGATGCCCAAGTCTTGTTGCAGGAATCGCAGAAAGAGCGGCTCGTAGCCCACCCGTTTGATGATGCTCGACTCACTGGGGGTTACCTGGCTCGTCCAAGAGACCAAGATGGGTTTCTTCTTGCGCGTGATGCAAGTCACCTGCATGAAGGGGCTCAGCGTGCGGGGATGCATATAGCCATGCGATTCGCCAAACGGGCCTTCGGGCTCGAGGTATTCCGTGGAGAGTATCCCCTCGATAACGATTTCTGCCTCCGCGGGAACCTCCAGATTCACGGTCTGGCACTTGACCAGCCGGATCGGCTCGCCCGCCAAACCCCCCGCAATCGCCAGCTCATCCACGCCGTAAGGGACCTTCTGGACGGCGGCGTAAGAAACTACCGGCGGGGGGCCCACCACAATCGCGGCCTCGAGCGGGATTTTACGCGCCTGGCACTTCTGCCAGTGGGCCAAGACATGCTGTCCCGGACCGGGAAAGATGCTGACACGGTCCTGGGCCTTGAGGTGGCCGCGATAATTGCCGACGTTGCGGATTCCTGTCTCCGGATCCTTCGTCACCCAGTGACCGGCGGTGATGAAGGGAGCGCCATCAAAACCGGGCGTGGAGATGGGGACCGGAAACTGATCCAGCCCCCCCGCGCGTTTGAGCTCGTCTTTTCTTTGGATCATCTCCTGGACCGAGCCGTTAGAGACCAGGACCGGCGTGATGGGGCTGCGGAAGGCCTGCTGCCACTTGTCCCACATCTGTTCGGGCTTACAGCCGAGACCGACAGCGCAGATATATTTCGAGCCCGCCATGATGCCGACACCCACCGGGATGTCGTAGCGCCTGCCCTTGGCATCGGTGACCCGCTCAAAGAGAAAACCGCGCCAGTCCTCTTCCTTCAGCCCTCCGCGGTACTGCCAGCGGACCAGCGGATGCATCTCGGTGTCCTTGTTAATCTCGCGGCTGACGCGGACCAACAATCCCTCTTGCTCCAGCGCCTCCACGTGCTCGCGCAGATCCGCGTATCCTCGCCCGGCGCTTCGCGCCTTCGTTGCTGTCTTTGCCATCTGAGGCCTCCTTGAGTGCTTCGATGTTTTTGGGCTGCGGCTTCCTTGCCCTCGCTGTGATTCTTGGTCGGTCTTTCTCCGCAGCCAAAAGCGAAGACCTTCGACGGTGCATGGGGGCTGGCCGTTTGAAGATCCTGGCGCTAAGAACGCTCTGACCGGCAGAGACTCTTTGGTCTTGCCTCTCATTAGCGCACGAAGGCGGTTTTGTCCAGGGGAGGCTAGCTTGCAGGCGGGCGTGCCGTCACCCGCTCGATGAAGCTCCGGAGGGCTGCAAAGTAGTTTTCCCCGCCCGCCAGGAAGGTGTCGTTATGGTGCGCGCCGCGGATCGTGTAGAACTCTTTAGGCTCACGCGCCGCTTCGAAAACTCGTTTCCCTTGCTCGTAGGGAACCACTTCGTCACTGTCGCCGTGTAAAACGAGCACCGGCACGTGGACTTTTTCGATTTTCTCGACGATGTCATAGCGGGTGCGGAGCAGCGGGCCGATGGGTAAAAATGGGAAAGCCGCCTTGGCCATCTCGCGGATCGAGACGAAAGGGGTCTCGAGGATGAGTGCCAAACACTCTTCGCGTGCGGCCAGATCAGCCGCGACAGCCGCGCCCAGGGAGCGGCCGAAAAAAACTATTCTTTTAGGGTCTATGTCGTTTCTGGAGCGCAGGTACCGAAGCGCTGCCGTTGCGTCTCTGTAGGTTCCCTCCTCGGAGACTTTTCCCTCGCTCCGACCATAGCCCCGGTAGTCGAAGATAAATACGTTGATCTTGACCTTCTCGTGCAAGAGCTTGATGTTTTCCACACGGTGGCTGATGTTGCCGGCGTTGCCGTGGGACCAGAGGAGGGTCAGGCGCGCGCCTGGCGAAGGGACAAACCAGCCGTTGAGGCGAATTCCATCGCTAGTGGTAAAATAGACGTCGTCGAAAGCGAGCCCAACATCGCGCGGGGTCTGATCAATCCGCACTTCGGGAAAGAAAATGAATCTCTCTTCCATCGGACATCCCGAAAGGAGCAAGGAAATCAGGGTTACTAAAAGAGAGGGTTTAGTGATCCTGGGTCTAGGAACCAACGGTGCCAAGGGGCCTAGTGTTTGTGCTCGCCCCTGAGTTTCCACTCTAACCCGTCGATGATGCACTCCACGCTTGCCTGGAGGATGTCCTCGGCTACCCCAACAGTTCCCCATCGCTCGTTCCCGTCAGAAAAAATGGCCAAGACTCGAACCGGGGCCTCAACCCCCTTCTCCTCCTCGTCCGCGCCGGTCTCGCCGTGGTGCAGCAAGCGCACGTCGAACTCCTCAAGCCGCACCTCGGAGAGCTGGGGATAATGCTTCTCCAGAACCTTTCGCATGGCGTTGTCCACCGCATGGACCGGTCCGCGCCCACTCGCCGCTACCAGCTCTTCGTCCCCGAAAATCTCGATCAACACGGTAGCTTCGGTGGTGTTTTTATTCTCCGCGGCGGCCTGGAAGTCTACCTGATCGTCAATCTTGCACCTGAGCACGCGAAAAGGCTTCAAGTAGTCCTCGCGCTTGCGAATCGACATGAGCTCGAATGAGGCCCACGCCCCGTCCAGGCGGAAGAAAACCTCTTTGAGAGCTTTTTCCATAGGCACCTCCTAGTCTATTGCGGGCCATTCGGTGAGGGCGAAAAGCCGTCCCATTATATCCCTGCGTTGGGAAATGGCCAAGGACAGAAACGTGTTGTGGGGCAAAGATTTTTTAGCCTATAATATGGGGCGAAGGAGGGTTGGCTATGGCTGCCCAAGCTACGGAAATTCCGATCGGACGCATCACCCATTATTTTTCCCATCTGGGCGTGGGGATCATCGAGCTCACCGAGGGGGAACTGAAGCTCGGGGACACGATCCACGTCAAGGGCACGCACACCGATTTCACCCAAACCGTGGACTCGATGCAGGTCGAGCATCAAAACGTGACCCGCGCAGAAAAGGGGAAAGTCGTCGGTATCAAGGTGAAAGAGAAGGTGCGTGAGCACGATCGGGTCTTTCGGGTCTGACGCGGACCCTGAGCGAACAATCTTTAAAAACCCCTCCAAGTTTGGTATGATTTTTTATGGCGATGGAACGGAACCTTTCGCAAAACCGTTTGCAGAGTTTCTTCCACGAGTTGACCCGTCAGAGTTTCTGGCAGTTGGGGATCTGCGATGCTACCGTGGCCGGGTACGTGGCGGACGTGCTGACTGATTTCGCCCGGAGCGATAACCTCTATCGGATTCGCTCCCGCGCAGGAAGGAAGCCGGGCAGCGTGGTGGAGATTCTGACGGAAAGCCAGCCCAAGGGAGCAGAGGAGGGCCGCTTGCTCAGGGAGAGGGCGCAGCGGAAATATCTGGGAGATTATACGCTCTTTATGAGCGGCATCTTTCGCTCCTATGTGGAGAACCGGGGATTTCTCGACTACTATCTTCAAGAGGGGAGGCGGTCCTACTGGACTGTCTCCGAGCTGGATCTCTCTCTTTACCGCACCGGCTTCATTCTCTTTCAGGAACTCTCCAAGAAGTTTGAATACTATTCGGGCGCCCTTGACTATATGCGCAAGGCCTACTTTGCCCCCCAGCCGGGCGAGGATCCCTTTGCCGGCTTCCTGAAGCAGATCGAAGGCTGGATGAAGGTGAACCTGACCGAGAACTAGCCCCAGCCAGCCGGGGGTTAGTCTAGCGATCCCGGCGTTTAAGCCCAAGGCTTGTCGACCGTGAAATATTCTCTCCTCACCGCTTGTTTTCTCGCCGTCTCTTCTCTCCTGGTGTTTGGGTTTTTTCTCTCGTTTCTCTGGCTTCCCTTTCCCGGGCGACGGGAGGCAGTGGAGGTTAAGATCGAGCGAGGGGAACCGGTTGCTTCCATCGCGAACGAGCTTAAGGAAAAGGGCGTGATCCCCAACGAGAGGCTTTTCATCGTTTGGGCCCGCCTCTTGTCGGTGGAGAGGAAGATCCACTGGGGTCGATACCTGTTCGAGCTACCCCAGTCGCCCCGCGAAGTGCTGGATCGGATGCTGCTGGGGAAGGGCGCCTTTCGGCGCATCACTGTCCCCGAGGGGCTAACCGTGATGGAGATCGCCACGCTTCTGGAGGATGCGGCAATCACGCGTAAAGATCGATTCCTCGCTGAGGCCCGAGATCCGCTGGTCCTCGCCCGCCTCGGTCTCGAGGACCAAGGCATCGAGGGTTATCTCTTCCCGGATACTTATCATTTCACCCCTCATACGACGGCGCAGGAGATCCTGCTCGCCATGGCGGGTCAGTTCCGAGGCAATTTCAATCAGTCGATGCAGTACAAAAGCAGGGAAATGGGCTTGAGCCTGCATCAGGCGGTCACCCTGGCTTCTTTGATCGAGAAAGAAACCGGGAACGAGGCCGAACGGCCGCTGATCTCAGCGGTCTTTCATAATCGATTGAAGCTCAAAATCCCTCTGCAAAGCGACCCTTCCGTGATTTATGGGCTCAAGCGATACTCCGGCCACTTGACGCGACGGGATCTCCAGAGCCCCAGTCCTTACAACACCTACCGCGTCGCGGGTCTCCCTCCCGCTCCGATCTGCAATCCCGGCCTCGCCTCTCTCAGGGCCGCACTCTTTCCGGCCCGTGTTCCGTACCTTTACTTTGTTTCCAGAAACGACGGATCACATCTCTTCTCTGGAACTCTGGAAGAGCACAACCGAGCAGTTGAGAAATATCAGACCAAGGGTCACAATCACTCCCGGCCTTGAACGCTGCCGGGTTCGTTTTGGGACATAATGGCTGGATATCCAGATCGAGAGAGGACGACGGGCTCACCGGCTCAGCGGGGAGCGGCTTTACCCGAAAAGCTCCTGCAGCGTCTTCTCGGCCGCCTCAAGCGCCATGCGCTGTGGGATTCTCTCCTGATGCTTCTCCCCCCGCTCGGAGTCTTTGTCTACCTCGGGGCTTTCCTCTATTGGTCGGCCTTCCTGGCCCGAGGGACAGTGATCGGCGCGGGCGTGGCGGTCCTTGGGACCGCTTTGGCTCTGGGGGTTTTGCGGCACCGTTCGCGCTCCTTTTCCCTTCGTTTCGCCGCCCGCCTGATGGATATCAAAGCTCAAGCGCAAGATCGTTTTCTCACTTTGGCAACCGTGGATCGATCATCTTGCCGGTCTTTTCTCCTGGTCCGCTTGCAGGAAGAGGCCGTCGGGTTCCTTCACCGGATAGATTGGCGGAGGGATTTTCCTTACCGGCTCAAGCGCTCTTTTATGGGCTCCGCGATCGCCTCTTTAATCGTTTTCATTTTGTTTCAAATCCTCGTGGAGCTCTGGTTCTTTTTCAATTCAGAAGCACGCACTGCCAATGAGCTGGCGATTTTAGCCCGAGAATTAGCTCGGCTGCCTGCTCTTTCGGAGCTCGCTCGTGACCTGAACGCGGTGGCGGTCGAAATCAAAAAAGAGAAGGAGACAGCCAACGCACAAAAGGAGTCGCAGGTTCAAGAGCTACTGCGCCGGGTGGAGGATCACCTAAGGACCGGATCGCAGCAGGGGGCCGGCGATGCGCTGCTGGCTCAGACGGTGAATGCCCTGCGGGAATTGGCCGGTGGTTCTGGTCAGCGTCAAGGCGCGAGTGGAGGGGAATTGAAAAGTGACATGGCAGCGGAGGGTGAGGGGAGGGAGGAGAAATCTTCCGGCACGGGGGACGGTGATCGCGAGGGCCAAACGGCTGGGGTAAGCGAGCGGCTGACGGGGGGAAGGGCTGAGACGAAAGGGACAGAGATGGCGCGGCGAGAGAGCGGTCAGGTTAAATCCGATAAGCCCCAGTTGCAGCCGGGAAGCGGGAGAGAGAGCGAAGGTGCGGGGCGGGGAGATCTAGGGCGGAGCGGGGGAAGGAGCACGCAGGAAGAAATTCCACGTGGAGCTCCGCCGGAGCGATTCTTCAAGCCGGGAGAGCAGGGAGACAGGTCGATCAAGGACGAGCGGTTTGTCACGGTCCAGTTGCCTGAAGCGGAGGCCGAGGCCTCCGGCGGTGAAGACGGGTCAGAGGCGAAGCGTGTGCTGCGTCCCAAGGTTCCCGTCAGCAATGTGCCTTTGCGCCGCCCGCATGCGCCCGAGGCTTCTCCTGAGAAACAATCCTTGCCTGTGGAATACCGAGAGCTGATTCGTTAAAGGAAGGAAGCCGTGGAGCCGGAAAGATTTCGTGAACTATTGTACCGGGTCGAGCAGGAGGTGAAAAAGGTCATCGTCGGCCACGAGGATATCATCCGCAAGGTCCTCGTTGCCTTTCTCTCTGGAGGTCATGTGCTCCTTGAGGGGGTGCCGGGATTAGGAAAAACCTTGCTCATCAAGTCCCTGAGCCGCGCCCTGGGCCTTTCTTTCAAGCGAGTTCAATTCACGCCCGATCTGATGCCGTCGGATATCATCGGGACTCAGGTGCTGACCGAAAGCGATGGCCGCCGCGAATTCCAGTTTCGCAAGGGACCGATTTTTGCTCAAATAGTTTTGGCCGACGAGATCAACCGTGCCACGCCGAAGACCCAGTCTGCCGTATTGGAAGCGATGGAAGAGCGGCAAGTGACGGTTTTCGGCGAGACATATCCTCTGGAGTCTCCGTTTATGGTCCTGGCAACCCAGAACCCTGTCGAGCTGGAGGGGACTTATCCTCTCCCCGAGGCTCAGCTGGACCGTTTCTTTTTCAAGCTCCTGGTCTCCTCTCCCGCTCCTGAGGAGCTCCTGGAAATCTTGCGGCGGACGACGGGCGAAAAGTTTCACGAAGCAGCGGCGGTTTTTTCTGAGGACGGGGCTGAGCTTGTCGCGGAGATGAAACTTCTGCTCCGGCAAGTGCTCGTTGCACCGCCTATCGAGGAGTACGTGGTGCGCCTGGTTGATGCAACCCAACCGGCGGGTCAGAGAGGAGAGTCCGTGCTTTCCGAAGTGCGGGAATATCTGCGCTTCGGGGCGAGCCCACGAGGGGCCCAGGCGATGATCCTGGGGGCCAAAGGGAACGCCTTGGCTGCAGGGAGGGTTCATGTGAGTTATGAGGATGTGGAAGTGGTGGTTTATCCTGCGCTGCGTCACCGGCTGATTCTCAATTTCCAGGCCGAGGCGGAAAATGTCGGTGCCGAGCAGATCTTGGCCGCGTTGCTAAAGAAGGTCCCTAGAGGCTAAAGTCGCGCGGGCGCCTTCCACAGATTGGAATGAAGGCATCGTCATTTCGGCAGATATCCCGCACGGCGCGAGGGAGACCTCTGCCGAGGAAATCCAGGAACGCGAAGATTTGACGGATTCGATAATGGAGAAGATTCTGGGCCTGAACGCGAAAGCGTTTGAGAGCCTCAAGGCGATGATGTTTTTGGTCCAAAATGATCCTGCGTTCAGGCCCAGCTGAGACGGGCGGTTTGCCGGCTCGGGCGTAGCCAGCGCCGCTAAAGAGCCGGCCGCGGGGCGATGACGGCGAAGCGCGCGCGGCGATTTTTCTGCCAGCAATCCTCGCTGTGCGCCGTGCAAACAGAAACTTCCTCGCCATAGCTCACCGTGTTCAGGCGGTCTCCCGAGATCCCGAGCGAGATGAGATAGTCCTTGCTCGTATGCGCCCGCTTGGCGCCCAGGGCGAGATTGTATTCGTTGGTGCCCCGTTCGTCCGCGTGACCCTCAATCTCCACCCGGACTGAAGGGTTGGCCATTAGCCATTCCGCATTTCTTTTCAGTGTCTCCCTGGCGTCCAGCCGAAGGTTGTAATGATCGAATTCATAAAAGACGTCCCTCAGGGGGCCGGACTCAGCCAGTTGTCCCCGCCGCATTGCCTCGAGGCTCGAGCCCGATTGGACTCCGTTTTCTCCGGGATTAATCATTGAAGTGCGAGTTAGCCCCGGAGCGGAATCATCATTCGTGTTTATGGATGTAGGGGCGCAGCCCAGCAGCACCAGCGAGGCGAGAAAAATAAAGCCGGACAATGGAAAAATTAACCGACTAACCATGATTTCCTCCTCCGATATAAAATTTCTTAGCATTTGTTTTTACGCTTTAGTAGTTTGACTCTAAAGGTAAGACGCAAAACGGATGCCAATATGTAACTACCGAATATTGAGAATGTTTTCCTTCGTCACGATGGCAGATGGGTACAATTTTGGGCAATCGAGTACAAAGAAATGCCAACATCAGCCACTCTCAAAATCTTAGATCGCAGGATTGTTCAGATGGGGAAGCCTGAGCTCTTGATATCCCACAAATATTATTTGGTGGCGAGTTGGAGGAGGCTTTATCCCCTGTGCTTGAAGGCTTGGCGGCACGGCTTTGGCTGTACCAAAGGTCGATTTACTGAAGGTCCGGGCGCGGGGTTCTCTTGACGGTGGTGCGCATCTGTAATTCTATATTACGAGATAGTTATGTTGCCCCCTCCTTTCACGCCTGCGTTCATCAGTCGTCTGGAGTGTCTCCGGCTGCGCACCCGTAAGGAGTTTCTCGGCAACCGCCCTGGTAGCTATTCCTCGCCGCGCCGGGGAACGAGCCTCGAGTTTGCCGATTATCGGAGATATTCTCCGGGAGACGACATCCGCTATCTCGATTGGGGCATTCTCGCTCGTAGCGACCGGTTTTATATCAAGCTTTTCCGTGAAGAGGTGGACCTCTTTGTCTATCTCTTCATGGACGCGAGCGGCTCCATGGCCTTTCCCTCCAGGGCGGAGAAGTTTTCTCCTGCCTCGTCCATCGCCCTGGCGCTCGCCTATGTTGTTTTAGCCAATCATGACCATGTAAAGCTTCATCTCCTGGGAGGGACTTTCTCTGCTGCGGCCACGCCTTTTCTCCGGGGACGCCACCGGATCATAGATTTAATGGATTTTCTCTCCCAGGTTTCTCCGGCTGGCCAGGTGGAATTCGCTTCGGCTCTTGGAGAGCACTTAAAGCACATTCGCCGCCCCGGAAAGGCGATTGTGCTCTCCGATTTTCTCCTGCCCGCCCCCTCCTATCAGCGGGGGCTCAACCTTCTTCGAGCCTTTAACCTAGATATCGCCGTGATTCAGGTGCTGAGCAGCCAGGAGCGCCGCCCGTCTTTTCCCCGTGGCGGCCTGGCGGTGGCTGATTGTGAAAGTGGTCTCGAGGCGAGGCTTGAGTGGGACACGGCCTCCTTAGCCGAATACCAGGAGCGGTTAGAGCGCCATAATCGCGAGCTCCGGAGCTTCTGTCACCAGGCGGGTATCCGCTACTCGGTTTTCTTAACGGACGAGGAAGTAAGCGAGTTTGTGCTCGGGACCCTACCCAAGATCGGCCTTTTTAAATAGCTCTTATGGAATTTCTCAATCCGGTAGCGCTCTACACCTTCTTGCTTTTGCCGCTTTTGTTGTTAGCGTATTTGATCAGGGGCCGGCCGCGCCGCATGGTCTTCTCCAGCCTTCTGTTTTTAAGGGATCTCTCGACCCGGTCCACCGAGCGACGCTGGAGGGTGATCCGGCTTCCCCCGATATTTTTTCTCCAGCTCCTGCTTCTCGTGCTTCTCATCTTGGCGTTGGGAGAGCCGGTCTTTTCCGTGCGCCCGTTGCAGGTTGCCATCGTTCTGGATAACTCGGCGAGCATGCAGGCTCGGGAAGGGCAACGGAGCAGGTTTGAGCTGGCGCAGGAGCAGGCGCGAAACCTGATGGGCAAGTTTTCTGCCCGTGCTCGAATCGATGTTTATCAAACCGTCCCGAGAATAGAACGGGTGGGGGAAAAGGGCTTGGGGTCCGCGGAGGCGCGATCCCTGCTCTCCTCGCTTCGCCCGTACGATATGGGCGATCCCCCGGTCGATGTTGAGGCAGAGATTCCGCGTTTAAAGAAGGAGATGCATTACGAGCAAATTTACCTTCTCACCGACCATCCCGTCCAGGGCCGAAGCGACGCGGTCAGAGTCATCACCGTGGGGCGGCCACAGGACAATCTTGCGATCACCTCGTTTTATCTCAGCCGCCCTGCGCTGGTCGCATCACGCTTGGAGGCCAGGGTCGAGGTCACGAATTTTTCCACGAAAGACGCGAGCGTCGAGCTTTCCCTGAAGACTGGGGAAAGGAAGCTCGCTGCCCGCACGCTTAAGATAGGACCGCGCAGGCGCATTGAAACAGCCTTCGAAGGGCTCCCCGCTTACCCTCACTACCAGGCCGATCTGGCGGTGAGTGATGGCCTGGCCCTCGACAACCGACGGTTTGCTGTGGCGCCAACTTTGAGAGGACTCAAATTGCTCGGCATATCACCCCGGCCCGAAGCGCTTTTGAGCTTGCGCTCGGTCCCGGGTCTCAGCGTGAAGGTGATACCACCCGGGGACTACGCAAAGATCGGGGTCGGGGATCAAGCAGTGGAAATTTTTCACTTCTCCGCCCCGTCCATGTTGCCGCAAAGCCATGCTCTGTTAATCCTCCCACCGGCACGGAACCCGCTAGTTAGCGTAGGAAGAGCCTTAACTCAACCGGTCGTCTCCGACTGGCGGGAACCCCATGCGCTTACTCGCTACATCAATTTTATGCTGTTTCGCCCGACCTATGCCCGTCCGTTGAGGTCCCTGTCCCTGGTAGGTGAAACCATTCTCGGGAGTCCTGAGGGAGCGTTGGCGATTGCCATAGAGCATCAGGGCTTTCGCTACCTGGTTCTCGGTTTCGATCCTTTTCCCTATCTCGGCAGCGAGAACCTCCCCGTATCGATCTTCACCTTGAATATGCTTCAGTGGTTCCAGGAAGCAGGGGGAAGCGGAGGAACGGCCACGGGAGAGTCCCTTCCCCTCAGCTCCCGGCGAGGCGGAATCCTCGTGACCCCGCAGGGAGAGGAACTCAGCTTCAAGGAGGGCCCGCATTTTTTTTCTCGGACCTACTTTCAAGGGGTGTATCAAGTGCTTCGAGGCCAGGAAAGAGAGTACCGAGCGGTCAACTTTCAGGACGCAAAGGAATCCGATCTCAACCATCCTGCGCCGATCAGTTTCCCGAAGCATGGGGACGCTGGCGCGAGCGGCGATCTGTTTTCCGCCCTTCGGCCTTATCTCCTTCTCCTCTCCGTTCTGCTTCTCTTGTTGGAATGGTTTCTTAACCCGCCCGCTTCCCGGTCTGCCGCCGATCGACGCGGGAGACCTGCCCGGGCCAGCTCGCCGCGATGAAACATTTTCTCTTGCAGCTTCATCTCGCTCAGCCCTGGTATCTTTGGTTGCTCCTGCTCCTGCCGCTTTTTTGGATGCGTTTGCACCGCCGCGCTTCGGCCGTCGCTTTGTGGCGATCGTTAATCTTTTTTCTCTTGGTGCTCGCCCTGGCCGGTCCGGAGCGGATTGAGGAGTCTAAGGTGGAGCAGGCGCCCGAAAAACTCGAGCGCATCTTTGCCTTTGATCTTTCGCGCAGCATCCCTGAGGCGATGAGGGTTTGGATGGAGCGGACAGCAAAAGAGGATTTAGCGCTTCGGTCTGAAGACCGAACCTTCGTTTTTTCACGCGAGGTCAAGGAGGTGTCCGATTGGGAGAGGTGGATTCGGGGCCAAGCTGCAAGTGACTCTCTGGGTCCCGAGCGCACCAACCTGGAAGCGCTCTTCTCCACGCTGTCGCGTTTGCCTAAAGCGCCTCGGACGCTCTTTCTTTTTACCGATGGCTGGGAAAATCAGGGTTCCGTGGAGCGTCTTTTCCTTTCTCTTCAGCATTCCGGCCTGAAGGTTTTTCCGCTCATACCCTTCCAGCGTCCTGAGATTCCCAACGTGGCGGTCAAAAAGGTCCTTGCCCCGCATCAGGGTATGAGCGGGGAGGGGATCCAGTTGAAGGTCATCGTGGAAAACTATGGTCGGCGTGAGATCGAAGGAAGTCTGGTTTTAAAGCGCAGCGGTGAGTTGCTTAAAAACGACGCCGTGCGTGTTGCGCCGGGAAGCCAAATCTACAACCTTCAGGCCGCGCTAAAGGACGGTCCGCTCACCTCCTTTCAGGTCAGCTTTGTGCCCCAGACGGCCGCGCTGGACCGCTTCGCGCAGGATAACCAAGCAACGGCTTGGGTTGCGGTACAAAGCAAGGAGAAGGTTTTGCTCCTTGGCGCGCGCGCCGCAGAAAACCGCCGTTTGGAGGAAATCCTCAAGCGGCGCGGCTTCGAAGTGACCGCGCTGGCACTGAATGCAGCGCCCCCGGCGCCTGGGGATTACGCCGCGGTGGTCTTCAACAATATCGAAAAAGAGCGGTTTTCTCCCGCTTATCTGGCGGAAATCGAGCGGCAGGTGACTGCAGGAAAAGCCTTCGTAATGCTCGGGGGTGAGGCAAGCTTCGGCCCCGGCGGCTACCGGCACACGCCGATCGAGAGGCTCTTGCCCGTGGAACTCAAGGAGCCGAAAAAAGAGGAAAAAAATCGCGCGGTGGTTCTGATCATCGACAAATCCGGGAGCATGCGGGAAGAGGATAAACTCCTTTATGCGAAGGAGGCGGCCAAGGCGATGGCGCGGCAACTCGCGGAAAAAGACCTGCTCGGCGTGGTTGGCTTCGATGTGGCCCCCTTTGTGGTGGTTCCCCTGGCCCCGCTGGAAAAGATTCGCGCCGGCTTTGGTGCTGAGATCGATCGCTTAAAAGCCGGTGGTAAGACTTATCTCTACCCTGCTCTCCTCGAAGCCAAACGCCAACTGGAGAGGCAGACGGCGAGCCGAAAGCATGTGATTATCCTGAGCGACGGAGAGACCGGAGGCAGCGGCGGGGATTACATCGATCTTGTAACCCTCATGAAAGGGGAACTCAAAATGACCGTCTCCGCCGTGGCCATCGGCGACCAGGCTAATATTCCCCTGCTCAAAAGAATCGCGCAGTACGGTGGCGGGCTGTTTCATCACACCTATAATCCGAAGACGCTGCCCCAGATCGTTTTAGAAGAGGTACAGGAAAAACCGCAGTCGACACCGCTCGTCGAGAAGGAGTTCGTCCCGCTTCCAGTCAGAGGCTCCGAAGTCCTCGCCGGCTTTTCCTCGCGGTCTTACCCGCCGCTGCAAGGATACATCGAGACGGAGATCAAGAAGGGTGCCAAGCTGGATCTGGTTGTTCCGCGAGCAGAAAGTACTTCCCCGCTGTTGGCCTCTTGGACCTATGGCAAAGGCAAAGCGATCGCTTTCACCACGGATTTGCACGGACGTTGGAGCAGGGAGTGGATTCAATGGGACGGTCTCGAAGGGTTTTGGGGTAGAATTTTTGACTGGCTGATGCCGCCAAAAGAAGCCGTCCCGCCGCATGAGGTGAGACTGAGCCACTTCGGCGAGCATGCGGTGCTGGATCTCTATTTCTTCGGGGAGGGTAGCGAAGGCGGACTCTTTCACTACGCTTTCAGTGGCCAGGGAAGCCGGGGAGAGGGAGCCTTGAAGCGTCTGGCGCCAGGCCGTTACCAGGCCGAGCTACCGCTTTCTGCCCCCGGAGACTACCGGATTGAACTCTTCGAAGAAAGGGGTGGTCGAAGCGTCGCTTATCCTCCTGTGGGATATACGCTTTCCTTCGACCCGAAGGCGGAAATCCCCCACGGGGAGATTCATCTCTCCTTGCTCGAACAGCTCGCCCGCTCCACTGGCGGGGAGATCAACCCCAAGTGGCGGGAGAAAGCTGGGAAAATTCAGGTGGTGCGGGCCTCTCAACCCTTTCGCGCCCAGCTTATCTTTTTAGCCCTGGCTCTGTTTCTGCTCGAGATCATTGCCAGAAGGGTTTTATCCGCCGGCCTCTTTTCGCCTGCAAATGAATTTTTTGATTGACTTTTTAAGCTAAAAAGGATAACCGGTAAGGAATTTTTTGGTCTTCGCGGGAAGAGCTGCAGACGTGCGCAAAGAGAATTTGCTTCGTGGGACAGTGGCGTTCTTCCTGGTGCTCGTCAAACCTGTACTATGGATCGGAACCGTGATTCATGTCAGCGGCGGGGCACCGGCGGAAGTGCGCGCCGAGTCCCCGCTCGTTGCGACAGAGGGAAAGGCGCAAAGAGCGACCCCTCTCCTCAACGTCGAGGGCGATAAAACCTTCCCCCCCCGCATTTACCTTCCGCAGCAAAGTCCAGCACCTCTAGAGGGGCTCGAGAGTCTAAGGCGGGTAACGCATCGCTCCCGGCCGGGAGATTCCCTCGCTAAACTGTTACTTCGATTTGGCTTATCCGAGCGAGAGAAGCAGATGTGGCTACGTGCGATTGAAAGTCATTATCCGGGAAAAAAGCTCCCGTCCGGGAGGCATCTACATTTTTACTTTAACCGGTCTGATCCCTCGGTGCGGGGAAAGAAGGGGGGGGGGAGTCTCAAGGCCCTGGAGATGGAATTGGATGAGGACTGGATCTTCGCGTGGGAGAAGGGGCGGCAGGGGATCGCCTTCAACCGGCGGGAAAAGCCTTACGACGTTGAAATTAAAACCGCGGGAGGCACCATCGAGAAATCGCTTTCTGGGGATGGCTTTCAGGCCGGGTTGGACCCCGGGCTTCTGTCCCAATTCGCCGATATCTTCTCGTGGGACATCGATTTCGACAAGGAGATCCAAAAGGGGGATACCTATCGGCTCCTCTACGAGCTCAAGTCGCGCATAGGGAGCAAGCGGAAGCCGCTGATGCGTATCTTGGCCGCAGAGCTCGTCAGCACGGGACAGCCCAACGTCGCCATATATTTCGAAAAGGAAAAGGGCAAAGGGGGTTATTACGATTTGGACGGACGATCCCTGGCACGCGCGTTTTTGCGTTTCCCCCTGGAGTTCACCAGCATTAGTTCCTATTTGACCCATTCCCGATTTCATCCGCTCCTCAAGGTGGATCGCCCCCACAACGGTGTGGACTTTGTCGCCCGGCGCGGGACGCCGGTTCGTGCTATCGGTGACGGTCAGGTCGTCTATGCGGGCTGGAAAAAGGGCGGCTACGGCAGGATGATCGAAGTTCAGCACGATGTCGTTTACGCCTCGCGCTATGCCCACCTGCAAGGGCTTGGCAGGGGAGTTCGCAAAGGAATTCATGTGAAGAAAGGGCAGATTATCGGCTATGTTGGCTCGTCAGGCTTGACCACCGGACCACACCTCCATTTTGAGCTGTATAAGGACCAACGCTACGTCAACCCGCTTAATTTTGAGTTTCCTCGCGAAGATAGAATCGAGCCAGCACTGCGAAGGGCTTTTGAAGACTTAAAACAGATTCTACTTGCACAGCTGGCGGCTACGCCTCATTCCTAAGCTGAAACGAGTCATTCTATTTTTGGTTACGGGCTCGGGTGCGGGATATTTTCCCTGGTTCCCGGGGACCGTGGGCACGCTGGTGGCTATCCCCCTATCCCTCGCCCTGAATCGGATCGCCTCCGTCTCCCTTTCCCTTGCCCTCTTAACCCTTGCGGCATTCGCTGCGACCGCCATATGGCTCGCACAAAAGGGGGAGGAGATCTTTCATCAGAAGGACTCTCCACGCATCGTCATTGACGAGATCGCGGGGTTTTTATTAGCCGGCTTTCTCTGCCCCGCGGAGTTTGGGCCTAACGCGGCGGCTTTCATTCTGTTTCGTTTTTTCGATATCATAAAGTTGTTTCCGGCGGGACGGGCGGAAGAAATCTCTGGAGGAGTTGGCGTCGTGATGGACGATCTCATCGCCGGCTTTTACTCCTTCGTGATCGTCCAGATGCTGCTGTACGGGGGTCTTCTATGATCGACAAGGCAGTTATCCTCAGCACCGGTGATGAGCTCACAACGGGCAGGGTGGTCGATACGAATTCCGCCTACATCGCCGACAAGTTTTTTTCTGTCGGGCTTGAGGTCGTTGCTGTCCTCAAAGTTGGAGATACCAAAGAGCCGCTTCTCTGGGCGCTGCGGCAAGGGACGGAACTCGGCGACCTCGTCATCGGTACCGGAGGGTTGGGACCGACGGAGGATGATCTGACGAGCGAAGTGGTGGCGGAGTTTCTCGGGCGGGAGCTAAGGCTGGACGAGAGCATTGCTGAAGCCTTGACGCGGAGGTTCGAAGCCCGCGGCCTTCCCTGGACTGCCAACAATCTCAAACAGGCCCGTTTCCCCGAGGGGGCGGAGATCGTTCCTAACCCTCTTGGGACCGCTCCAGGTTTCCGTCTCGACCTCGGGCGGGGAAAGACGCTGCTGTGGCTCTCTGGGGTACCGCGGGAAATGGAGGCGATGCTTAAGGAGTACGTCCTCCCGTGGTTGACGAGCGAGGCGAAGACGAAAGCGGCGGTGTGGGCGTGCACGTTCAAGATCTACGGCTTGACGGAGTCTAAGCTTGATGCCATATTGAAACCGGTCTCCCTTGGCGCGCAGGCGAAGCTCTCCTTTCGCGCCCACTACCCTGATCTCTCCCTCAGCTTAACGCTCGGGGGAGGTAGAGAGACGGAGGAAAAATTCGCGGCGCTGAAGGCTCAGATTAACGACCTCATCGGTCCCTACATCTACGGCGAGGGCGAAGAGACCTTAGAGGAGGTCGTCGGCAACCTGCTTCTGAAGAAGGGTTGGAGCCTGGCCCTGGCGGAGTCCTGCACCGGCGGCTACATCAGCCACCGCGTCACTCGCATCGCCGGCAGCTCGGCCTACTTCAAAGGCGGCTCGGTAGCTTACTCCCCTGAATCTAAAATTCACTTTGTCGGCGTTAAGCAGGCCACCTTGCAGCAACATGGGGCAGTCAGCCGGGAGACGGCCTGCGAGATGGCAGAGGGGATCAAGCGGTTGGCCGGGGCGGACGTCGGAGTCAGCGCGACAGGAGTCGCTGGCCCCTCGGGAGGAAGCCGGGAAAACCCCGTCGGTACGGTCTGGCTCGGCATGGCTTGCGGCGATCAGGTTGAGGCCAGGCTTTTCCGCTTTGCCGGGGATCGGGAGCACGTTATTCTCGGAGCCTCACAGGCGGCACTCTACTGGTTAATGGCGGTTCTCCTACAAAAACAGTGATTCGAGCCTTCGTCGCTGTCCGGATCGAACCGGATATGGTCCAGAAAATCTTCGAGGTACAAGCCCAACTCAAGCGGAAATTGAGCGGCATCCGGTGGGTCAGGGCCGAAAACCTCCACTTTACCCTCAAGTTCCTTGGAGAGGTTCAAGAGGAGAAGATCGGGCCCATACTGAAGGCCCTGGAGCAAGCCCTCTCCGCTACACCGGCCTTCCCCATGAACGGCAGAGGAATAGGGGTATTTCCTGACATAAAGAGAGCCAGGGTTCTGTGGATAGGGTTGTGGGCGGAGGGCCTGGAGTCTTTGGCGAAAGAAGTGGAGAAGGTTTTGGAAGCCATGGGTTTTCCACGGGAGAAGAGAGCCTTCACACCTCATCTTACGATTGGGCGCTGGGGCCATTTCAGCGGCTCCATAGAGCACTTGAAGGAAGAGATCGAACGCTGGAGAGATCACGATTTTGGCGAGTCATGGGTGAAGGAAGCGGTCTTTTTTCAAAGCGTCCTTAAGCCGCAAGGCGCTGTTTACAAGCCCTTGGGGGTTCTCTCCCTTGGCGTTGAGCGCTCTCTACCCTAAGGTCGATACAAGGAGGAAGGTCATGGATGTAAATCGAGAGAAGGCGATTGATCTCGCGGTCAGTCAGATCGAGAGGCAGTTTGGTAAAGGGGCAATCATGAAGCTCGGGGAAGGCGGTCTGATCAAAGATATCGCCGTGATATCGAGCGGTTCCCTTGGTCTCGATATCGCCTTGGGCGTAGGCGGAGTGCCGCGCGGCCGCGTCGTTGAGATCTATGGCCCTGAAGCCTCGGGAAAAACCACTCTCGCCCTGCACATTATCGCGGAGGCCCAGAAGCAAGGAGGGATCGGCGCTTTCATTGACGCGGAGCATGCCCTGGATCTGAGCTATGCTAAGAGACTCGGGGTAAAGACCGACGACCTTTTGATCTCTCAGCCCGACCATGGGGAGCAGGCCCTGGAGATCGCCGAGACCTTGGTCCGCAGCGGGGCCATTGATGTCCTGGTCATCGACTCGGTGGCGGCCCTGGTTCCCAAGGCCGAGATCGAAGGAGAGATGGGGGACGCCCATATGGGGCTTCAGGCCCGCCTGATGTCCCAGGCCCTGCGCAAGCTCACCGCGACCATCTCCCGTTCCCAAACCATCGTCGTCTTCATCAACCAGATCCGGATGAAGATCGGGATCATGTTCGGCAATCCTGAGACCACGACCGGAGGCAATGCGCTGAAGTTCTATGCCTCGCTGCGCATGGACATCCGGCGCACCGGCGCCCTCAAGGAGGGAGACGCGGTCATCGGGGGGCGGACCCGAGTCAAGGTGGTGAAGAACAAGCTCGCCCCCCCCTTCAAAGAGGCGGAGTTTGACCTTCTCTATGGGACAGGCATCTCGCGCGATGGTGAGCTGGTCGATATTGGCAGCGACACGGGGATTCTGGAAAAAAGCGGCGCATGGTACTCCTTTAACGGGGAAAGAATAGGCCAGGGTCGGGAGAGCGCCAAAGCGTTCCTCAAGGAACACCCCGAGACGGCCAAAGAATTGGCCGACAGGATCCTGGACAAGGCAGGCCTCAAGCGTGCGGGCGGCCAGGCGCCCACACCGGAAAAGAAGGAAAAGGGCAAGGGGAGATAGGGGAGTCAGCTTAAGGCTGATGGTTAGAAAGCCGGATGGAACTACGCAGGGAGCCCTGAGGGCCGCCCTAAAGTTTCTCGGCTACTGCCCTCGAAGTGAAGCGGAAGTTCAGGCCAAACTGAAGCAACTAGCCTTTCCGCAGAACGTCATCGAATCCACACTGGAAAAACTCCGTTCGCTTAACTTGCTAAATGATGAGACCTTTGCTCGAAACTGGATCTTGGGAAGAGTAGAGGGCAGAGGCTATGGTCCCTTGCGTGTTGAGAGGGAGTTGCGGCAAAAAGGGATAGCACAAGCAGTGATCCGCCAGGTTGTGAGAGAGACCTTCGGCGATGAAGAAGGGAAGGAGAGGGCGAAAAAGCTTTTGGAAAAAAGATTCAGGGATAAAGACCTTAGCGATCTAAAAGTTCTGCGCCGGGCCGTAGCCTTCCTGCAGCGCCGTGGCTACCGCAACTCCGCAATCGCGGAGCTGGTGAAGCAGCCGATCGCGGACGAGTGAAGACATAGACCATGGCGAAAAAATATAGTGATTGTTTCGACAAACTTCTATTTTCATTTGCCGAACACATCTTTAAGAAGATCCGTTACGCGAGCCGCCGGATTGGTGCGGATTTTCTTCTCCTCTTGTCCGACGACATAAAAGAGCCCATCCGTAGCTCTTTCGGTGACATATTGATTAACATCGAATGTAATACTCTGAGCAAAGGGAACGCTCTTGTAGCGGCCCATCAAGTCGTTGTACTGCCGAGTGACCCCCACGTCGTTCATGACGTTTTCCACGGTCGGCCGGAAGGCTGCGTGGAGCTTGTTTGACGTTTTGGCCTTGAAGTAGTCCGTTGCCGCGGTATCCCCTCCGTTGAGTATCTTCCTGGCATCGTCGAAGGTCATCTGCCCAATCGCATCCCAAAAGATTTCCTTAGCGAACGGCACTGCCTTTTCCGCCGCGCGATTCATGCTCAAAACAAATTCATCGATCTGCGGGCCATAGCCCACTAGACGAAGCGGTCGTTCTATTCTCTGGAGAGTTTTAGGCATCAGAATTTTTATTATCTTGTTGCCGAAAAACCCGTCGGTCTGGCCGGTTTTGAGTACCGCGTTTTCCGTACCGACTTTAAGGGCTTCCTGGAGGCCAGAACCGATCTTGACGTCGCTCAGCCCATCGCTTCCTTTCATCGCACCCCCAAGCCCTTTAAGCATTTGATCGAACTGGGCCCAGGCGGGATTCGCGGAGGCGAAAAGCACCCCAAGCAACATGATAATTCGAAACATACACATCCTCCTTTGACTTAAAAACCGTTTTTCGGATTAGACGCTGCACGGTGGGTTTTCTTGCAAACCTTTTTTTGCCAAGGATAGTGTTTCAAGAATTCCTAAGGTGAACCCGGGCGCCCGGCCTCGTTAGCACCCAGCGCAGCGCCAAAAAAGGCATCCATCATCAGCTCGAAAATCTGATCTTTGGTCTCCTCCGGGGAAAGTCGATACGCGGTGCGCAGCGGCTGTATCGCTTCACGCCAGCGACGCATACTGAGGTAGGAGCGTCCGAGGTAGAGATACGCTTGTGCGAAGCCAGGATTCTCTTCCGTGGCTCTCTGAAAATACGAGATCGCCTCTTTGAAATCTCCGTGGTTGAAGAGAGCAAGGCCACGATCGAAATTCGCCTGCCCCTCTTGATAAACTTTTAAGGTTGCGCACGAGAGGACTCCCGTCAGAAGAAGCAGCCACAGCACACCGATCTTTCCATTCAGCATAGCGCGCCTTACCGGACCATTCGCAGAGTATATCCTCGTCACACTCGTCGCGGGTTTTAAAAAGGCTAACATCGCCGGCTGACCGCTGGCATTAATCGTTTGCTTACTCGGTCTCGCCGAAGGCAGCCTTCAGAATGGGTTTGAGCTCGCCGCGCTCGTGGAGTTCGTACAAGATATCGCAGCCACCGACGAATTTTGCACCGATGAAGACCTGCGGGATTGTAGGCCAGCTCGAGTACAGCTTGATCCCGTCACGAACGGCAGGATCGGCCAGCACGTCTTCGCTGGCGAAGGGAATACCGTCCGTTAGATCCTGCATTTCGATGATGGAGCCGGGCAGCGTTTGCTCTAATGTCGTTTTAATCTCTTCCAGACTAATCATAAGCAAATCTTAGCGGCCCGGATCAACGCTTTCAAGCGTCACGAAAATTGCCGCCTCTACTCGGGTTTGGCCTGGGGATAAAAATCACTTCGAGCTTCCTTCATCGCAGCCCGCAAGTCCTTGCGCAGTTCGTCGAGCAGAAATTGAAATGATAGGAAGTTCCTTTTCAGGCACGGCCACCAAGAACTCCGAAATCGCCTCAACGGTCACACAAGACGGGCCCTCAAGAGCCCAAAATCGGAAACCATTCATTAATCTCCATTCATTCTCCGCTTGACCCTCCCAAATCCCTGAAATACATTAACTACAGACTGGGTGCTATGACGCCCGGTCTTAAGGGCTTTATGCTGACAGGAAACGAGATTCGCAAATCCTTTTTGGACTATTTTGCCAAGCGGGGCCATACCCTGGTCAAGAGCTCCTCGTTGATTCCCGACAAGGACCCCACGCTGTTGTTCACCAACGCCGGCATGGTGCAGTTTAAGAACGTCTTTCTCGGCGTCGAGAAACTTCCGTACGCGCGTGCCTCATAAGGAGTTCCTCGTTTGGCCTCAGATTACATAAAGACAATGCGCAACATGTGTGCCACAGGAGGCAGCACCGAAGCACGTTACGGGGACCAGAAAAAAGGACTAATTTCTGTCCTGTTCAAAGGAATTCACACGACTGAAACTAAAGACTCATCGAATTTGATTTCCAATTGTGCGAAAAGGTGCGGTCTTTATTCCTTCATTTGGGAAGAAAAAAGCTTGCTTACAAGGACTTCGTTGCTTTCTTGCCGGCTGTTCATGGTGAGTCTTTGGCATGCTGTTTGCGGAATCAAATGTAGACAATGCGTCTTCTCCCTCTGCTCATCCACGACCAGCGAGGGTGTTTCGTTCAGTCCTCCAGTCCTACGACCATCTACTATAGGGAGGCTCGCAAGGTGAAGGATCGTATGACTTTGTTTTTGTGCGGTGACGTGATGACGGGACGGGGGATAGACCAGATCTTGCCCTTCCCAGGAGACCCACGACTTCATGAGCCGTATATGCACAGCGCTACGGGCTATGTGAAGCTTGCGGAGCAGGCAAGCGGCCCGATCCCCCGTCCCAGCGAATTCAGCTATATCTGGGGTGACGCGTTAAAGGAGTTTGGCCGCGAAGCGCCGCAGGCGAAGGTGATCAATTTAGAAACTAGTATAACGCGTAGCGATACATTCTGGCAGGACAAGGACATCCACTACAGAATGAGCCCGGAAAACATTGCATGTCTCACTGTGGCTGGAATTGATTGCTGCGTTCTTGCGAACAATCATATGCTGGACTGGGGGATTTCAGGCTTGCTCGATACGCTGAAAACGCTAGACAAAACAGAGATCAAGCATGCCGGGGCCGGGCGTAACCTCCGAGAAGCGCAGGCGCCAGTGATCCTGCAAAGCGGAGAAGGTTGCAGGTTGATCGTGTTCAGCGTGGGCTCGCTGTCGAGCGGCATTCCTGCCGAGTGGTCGGCCTCAGATGATCGGCCTGGAGTAAACGTAGTAGAAAGCGAAAGCGACGATGCGGTTCGCTCGCTGGCGAAGATGATCCGCGAGGTGAGACGGAAGGGGGATGTCGTTATCATCTCAATACACTGGGGAGGGAATTGGGGCTATGAAATTCCTTCCGCGCAGAGGATGCTCGCACACCGCTTTGTGGACGAAACGGAGGCAGCTATCCTCCACGGACATTCTTCGCACCATGTCAAAGCCATTGAAGTGTATAACCGTTGCCTCATTCTCTACGGCTGCGGTGATTTTCTCAACGATTATGAGGGGATTGGGGGTTATGAGAGCTTCCGTGGGGATCTCGGCTTGATGTACTTTGCGGATGTGGATCCCTGGACGGGGCGGCTTCTGGCCCTGCGCATGATACCTACCCAAGTCCGGCGCTTTCGGGTGAACCGTGCTACTGAAGTCGATTCCAAATGGCTTGAAGGTCTTCTCAATCGAGAAGGCAAGCGCTTCGGCACGCGAGTGAAACGAAACGCCGAGGATATCCTAACCCTTGAGTGGGCTTAGCGCTTCGAAGTCCTGGGAGACTTTTGCATATTAAAAAATGTGAAAATAAAATTTGCGACCGACGACTGGTGCCGTCACCGCAGACGGAATTGAGATCAATGAGCAAGCAGAACTATTACTTTTTCGAGCGTCGTTGTGGGTCTTTGGCGCGACGGCTGCGCGAAATTCCATAGGTTCCGTCCGTGATAAATGCTGGCACGACATTTGCTGCAACAATGCCAGAGGTAAATAACTTCCGGAAGGAGGTGTACCATGTCATTACACGAATTTTGTCGGCGCTGCGTTGTTACTATCTCTCCTCGGAGCGCCATCGTGGACGCCTGCCAGGCAATGGCGCGAAATAGTGTTGGCTGCATCGTGGTACAGGAAGACGGTAGGTTGTGCGGTATCCTTACCGACCGGGACGTCGCGATTAAAGTGACAGGACAGGGGAAAGACGCCCGGCAAACCAAGGTGGGCGAAATCATGACCTTGCAGCCGATTTGCATCTCTGTGGACAAGAGCCTGCATGAGCTAACCAGCCTCATGCATACGTATCATGTTCGGCGTGTGCCTATTGTTGACGGTGTCGAGAAGGTGCTCGGGATCGTGACCCTGGATGATCTCATTGCCTTGCTCGGCGATGAAATGTTCGAAATCGGGAAGACCGTCTCGGAAACAATCCCTCTCGACGAACCTTTTCCTTTGAGATTTGGGAGGTACGACCCGGCGCGCGAAAACACCCGGGGATAAAGTGCCCGATCTCCATATGTACATACCGGATTTCCCTGTTTACGTACTTCGCCGTGGGTCTTCCATAAACCGCCGAAAGCAGGATAACAGCCGCCGCGTCTCTAACTGAAGTCTGACCAAGAGCAGCCCGGCTCGCTTCTCGTCCAATATGGCACCATAATGACTACTACAGCCAGCAGCGTAATAGCCGAGATAGAAATGATTTGTTTTCGCAAAGCGACCTCCTATATTGGTGGTAAATTCCGGTCACTGCCTCCAGGGTTGTGAGAAGACGGATAATCTCGGTTTTCGTTTGGGTCGAGGGATTACCGTGTAGGCTCCCCGCTCTTTGTCATCGCTACTTTTAGATCATCTTGTTGTCAAATTCTCTAGAGACAACGGAAAGCAGAGTCGGAAATGCAGGGCTGGAGAGTGCCGCCACCAAAAGAGCCCACGAAAACCAAGGAAGAGCTAAAAAGGGAAAGAGAAAGGAAGGTGAGATCGCTTCTCAGATACGGATATCTCAGGGCCGAACGGATCAAAAATGCCATGCTCAAGGTCCCGAGAGAGGATTTCATGCCACAGTCCTACAGAGATTATGCCTACCTCGAAGTCCCGTTCCCACTACCAGGCGAGGAGGCATCGATATCGTGCCCCCACAGCTATCCGCTCTTTTATGAGCCTCTGGGTCTAGCAGGCTGCGGAAAAACGCTCCGTTCACCCTTCGACGAACTCAGGGCGAACGGAGCAGCCCTTGAAATCATTCGCGATTTTCCGTTCATGCTGAGACTCTCGAAGCATGAAAAACACTTTTTCCGCACCCTGCTAGACGAAGGCCACAGGTTTTTAGAGGTGGGGCTTGGGTCCGGTTATGGCACGGCCCTTGCGCGGGAGATTGTGGGCAACAATGGCCTGGTTGTGTCCATTGAAATCGATCCGCTGACGTTTGAGTATGCGAGAAAAAATCTCGAAGCTGCAGGCTATCGCGATATCGTGCTTGTAAAAGGAGATGGAGGCCTCGGCTATCCAAAGTTTTCCCCTTATGACAGAATTTGCATCACTGCCGCTTGCACTGAGATTCCCCCTCCCTTGCTGGAGCATCTCAAGGTCGGAGGAATGCTCATTGCCCCCGTACTGGAACGAGGAGTTCAGAATCTCGTTTTACATGAAAAACGTGAGAGCGGTTTCACCCGGCAGGTCTTATGTGAAGTGCTTTACGTTTCTTTGAGAGGGAAATACGCGCGAAGCGGGAAGCCTGCTCCCTAAAAGGCTTCTCCAAGAGACTTGCGTTTGTCTTTTATTAGACGAAAGATGGAAACGTTGGCGGTTTAAGATTTCGATATGGCTGAAAATATCCGACGCGAAATCGCGAAGCTCATTATCACGAGCGCCGGGCTTGAGGCGGCACGTGATACCCGGTTTGCCCTCAAAGCAGCGATCCCTACTGCGCGCATTCGGAGAACGGGCCTTAAAGGCATCTTTTCCTTGGAGGCAGAAGGTGACGTCTTTGAGCTGGCGAAGCTCATATGCCGGGAGTGTTGGCGACGGATTGGACACGCTACCGCAGTTCTGGCAGAGGTCGAGAGCAGGTTTGAGCCAATCAAGGAGACGGCGGTGCGGATCGGGATGGAGGGGGTCGGCCCGGAGGAGAGTTTTTGCTTCAGGCTCCACAAGCGGGGAGCCCATTTTTTGGAGCACGATACCTTAACTCTGGAGCAAGAGATTGGCGGCGCGATCTGGACGGCCTTGAAGGAAAAACACCGCGTGAAGCCCAACGTTCGGCTTAAAGATCCAGATGTCGCAGTAGTGGCTGAGGTCTTGGGACCTCTAACAGCGGTCGGCATCTCGCGCAAGGCCTGGCGCGAACAGCTTCACGCTGACTAAGTGGCAGCCGATCCCCTGGAGATATGGCCAACAAATCGGAGGCGCCAAAGCCTTACCGTAGATCCTTTAGTCCAAGGGGTAACTTCCGTGCTCCCTTCTGCCCTACTAGCCGGATCTATAGACGGAGAGAAACAGCAAAAACTTCAGTAAGCTCCATTCATTCTCCGCTTGACCCTCTCAAGTCCCTGAAATACATTAACTACAGACTGGGTGCTATGACGTATATCTGCACTACGGGTGAGGGTCGATGCGGAGGGTCAAGACAGGGATGGATCCAGTCTTAAAGGCTTTATGCTGACAGGAAACGAGATTCGCAAATCCTTTTTGGACTAT
>JACPSF010000198.1:2204-11917 GCA_016193385.1 Deltaproteobacteria bacterium | reverse complement strand
CTGTATCAACGAGGACGATCATAGATACCGTCGGGACAAAACTTTGTAGCGGGGCGACCTCCGACGGGATGCTTTAAACTTTCCACGCCATTGCTTTGAAAAGGGGGTCTCGTCCGTTTGGGTTATGTCCTGAAGTGCCTTCTCCACCAAGCCAGACAAAGAGCCCCCTCGGGCTTGAGCATATCGCTTGGCTTTAGGGATGAGGTCTTTCTCGACGGTTAGCGTTAATTTAGTCTTCATCTCCTGTGCCGTCCTTTCCCACTACCGGGTGCACGTATCTGCTAGTAGAATATACGTATTGATGATCTTTTTCAAGATACCGCATTGGACCACCGCGCTCTCCAACAACACCACCGGCAGCAACAATACCGCGCTAGGAGTACTCGCCGATGTTAGCGCAGGCAATTTAACCAACGCCACGGCCATCGGCGCTAATGCCGTTGTCGACGCCAGCAACAAGATCCGTTTGGGCAACTACGCGGTCACGGAGGTCGAGACGGCCGGATACATGAAAGGGCTAACGGGCCTCTGCATTGGAACCGACTGCAAGACAGCCTGGCCGGCCGGGACTGTTACCGGAGTTACCACCTCAGCGCCTTTGGCCTCCAGCGGCGGGACCGCGCCGAATATAATATCCCCAACAAAGGGGAACAACTGGTCCGCTACTATGGCTATTACAGCAACGTTTCAAGGGGAAAGAGAAAAAAATTAAAGCCCGACGGAGAAGAGACGGTTAACTGGACGCCGGAAGTCAAGGCAAAACCACTCCACCCTCATAACATTCGCAGCAACTTTCCGTAGCCGTCGATTTTTTCCTTCATCCCGATCGCCTTAAACGCGACATAGAGCTGGGAGGTCATATTTGCGATGACGGGAAGCCCCAGATCTGTTTCGATCTCTTCGATCACGTCGACCACGGGAAAGTTCGTGCAGGGGATGTAGATCGCCTGCGGATCTCTCGCCTCACGGACCGCCCGCTTCGCCGCCCGGTAGATATCGGCGACCGAGGCGATACTGCACTCCGTGAACCCCGTGTCCAGGCTTACCAGCGAGGTCACCTCGAATCCCCAGTCCTTCAGATACCCGACCAGCTTCTCATTGAGGTCCGCAGGGTAAGGATTGACCACTGCCAGCCGCGAGGCCGAAAGGTCTCGAAAGGCATCCATCGCGGCCACGACGCTGGTCGTACAGGGGACCTTGGTGATCCCCCGCAGCTTCTCGATGAAGCCGGCTTCGAACCCTTTCCCCTGGCTCAGGACCAATGGCGCGCCGCCGTGAATCACGAAATCGCAAAAGCGCCGGCTAAGCTCCCGGGCGCAGCTCTCGACCTGAGCCAGGGCCTTCTTGTAGGCCTCTTCTTTCCACCCTTCCACCATGCATGCCACGCCGACCAGGCCGACACCATCGGGCACGATCCGATAAAAATCATACGCGTTGAGCTCGAAAACCGAGGGTGTGATATATCCGATTCGGGCGCGATAACCGAACATCTTAAGCCTCCTCTCTTCTAAGCGCACGGGCAGATCACCTCGGGCCACTAATCCCCTTTTTGGCAAGAAAATCCCGCACGACCTCCCGGATCGGGCGGTGCTCCCCGTCCACCTCAAAGTTTAATTGCCTCATCTCGCCCACAGTAATCAACCCGCCCAGCGCTCTCAGCGCTTCCCGCACCTCCGGATATTTCCTCAGCGTCTCCCGGCGCACCACCGGAACGGCATCGTAGGGGGGAAAGTAGCGGCGGTTATCCCGGAGCTGCACCAGCTGGTAGCGGGCGATCAACCCGTCCGTGGAATTGCCGGCGATCAGGTCCACCTGCCGCTCCACCAGGGCGCGGTAGGTCAGCGAGAGGTCCATCTCGCGCAACTCGGAAAATTTAAGTCGATAGGTTCGGGCAAATCCTTCGTAGCCGTCGGGCCGGGACATGAAATCCTGACCGAATCCGGCCCGCCACTTCGGCGCATAGGGGGCGATATCGCTGATGGCTTGGAGATGGAGCCGGCGGGCATCCTCGCCACGGACCAAGATAGCGAAGGTGTTCTCGAAGCCCAGCGGCTGGGTCCACTCGAGACCGAAGTTCGCCTCGTAATCCTCTTTGACCTGCCGGTAAACCTCCTTGGGATCCGTCAAGGGACGGTGATGGAGGATCGCGGTCAGCGCCGTGCCCGTGTACTCGACGTAAGCATCGATCTCCCCCGCCACCAGGGCTTGGTGCGCGAGGTTACCACCCAGATCGAAGCGGCGCTCCACCGCGAGATCCGTCTTCGTCTCGATCGCCTGTGCCAGCATCTCGCCCAGAATGACTTGTTCGGTGAAGTCCTTCGAGCCTACAGCGACGCGGTGGGATGCCTTACCCGGATAGAGCGCGATCCAGATCCCAACCGCCAACCCTAGCACGGCCACAACAGAAGCCCACGCGATGCTCCGTTTTTTGAGCCGGCCGAAAATCCGCGAGCTAAAAGCTCGCTCCACCCAACCCAAAAGCAGATCGGCCGCCAAAGCCATCAGGGCGGCCGGAACCGCGCCCGCCAGAATCAGCGTGTTGTCGTTCATTCTGAGCCCGCGGAAGATGTAGCGGCCCAATCCGCCGGCATCGATGGCCGCCGCGATGGTCGCCGTGCCGACCGAGATGACCGTGGCGACGCGGATGCCGGCGAGGATAACCCCGACGGAGAGTGGAATCTCCACCTGAAACAGGAGCTGCCGGTCGGTCATCCCCATACCTTTCCCCGCCTCCCGGATGGCTGGATCGACGCTGTTAATTCCAGTGAAGGTGTTGCGGATGATCGGCAAAAGCGCGTAGAGCACCAGCGCGGCAATAGCGGTGCGGGCCCCGATTCCCC
This sequence comes from Deltaproteobacteria bacterium, assembly GCA_016193385.1. The sequence continues at coordinate 9,077 of JACPSF010000198.1, read as the reverse complement.
CCAGGACACGGATATGGAACAGGTAGATGTTGAGGGGGATGAGAAAGCCAAAAAGCGCCAGGCTCGGCACGGTCTGCATGATGTTGGCAAATCCCAGCACCGGCCTGCTCAGCCACGGCTTACGGGTCAGGGCAATGCCTACGGGGACACCGATGAGAACGGCGATGCCGGTCGACAGCCCCACCAAGAGAAGGTGCTCGAGCGTAAGCTCCAGGACCTCCGCGCGATGCTCCAGGAAAAATTCCCCCAAGTTCATGGCGCGGTCTCAGAAGCGCGTGGATCGCGCAGGCACAAGGCGAAGGCCCGCGCCTCGGGATCATCGGATTTCAGGAGCTCGTCCGGCTGTCCGAGGAGCACCATCTTTCCATCTTTCAGAAGACCGATACGGGAGGCCAGAAGAAACGCCTCTTGGACGTCGTGCGTGACGAAGACCAGGGTCTTTTTGAGGCGCCGTTGCAGCGAACAGAATTCCTGTTGCAGCTCTCTGCGGGTAATCGGATCCAGCGCCCCGAAAGGCTCGTCGAGCAGCATGATCGGCGGGTCCGCCGCCAGGGCGCGCGCGACCCCGACAGGGACCAGGCTGACGTTTTCCTGCACGGTGAAATGGGGGAACAGACCGATTTCCTGAATCACATAGCCGATCCGGCGCCGGAGCCGGATCGGCTCCCACTCCGTGGTCGCCCTACCCTCCACATGGACCTCGCCTTCGGTTGGGTCGAGCAGACGATTGATCAGTTTCAGGGTCGTCGTTTTACCGCAGCCGCTCCGCCCAAGCAGGACCAGCGTTTCTCCCCGGTAGATTTCCAAATTGATAGCGGAAAGAAGGGTCTTTCCGTCGGCGACGCGAAAGCTCACGTTGCGGAACTCAATGGCTTTCTGATCGTTCCCATCCATACGTTCGAGGGTAATCCACTACCGGCCGCGCTGGACAAGCCGGACGTTTTTCCCTTATAGTCCCCTCCAGTGCCCATGGAGGATCAAGACAAGCCGACCATCATCGCAGCAGAGCGAAGAGATCTATGGCGCCTGGCGGAACCATCCATCTGGGCACTCAAGGAGGATCACGCACAGGACGACCCGGCGCTGTCGATCCTTCGGACCCTCCTGGACCAGCCGCCCTGGTTGGAGGCCTACCATCTTTACGATGAGCGAGGCTCCCAGCTCTTCGAGCAGATCTGCGCGCTGCCGGAATATTATCTAACTCGGACCGAAAACTCCATCCTGGCCGGTCAAGCCGAGCGCATGATCGCGGCGGCCCCGGTCGACTGCATTGTGGAGCTCGGCGCTGGAACCTCGGAAAAAACCCTCCACTTGCTGCGCGAGCAGGTGCGCCAACGGCCCGGAGGAACCTTTGCTCCGATCGACGTGAGCCTGAGGAGCCTGGCGCTATCTCGCGACGCGGTCGGCAAGCGATTCCCCCAATTGACGTTTCACGGACTCCTCGCCAGGTACGAGGAGGGATTTTCCAGCATTTGTCTTTCTCGGCAGCTCGGTCGGGAACTTCACCCCGGTCGAATTCGTCCGATTCTTTCAGCACCTGTCCGAGTCCATGGGATCCAACGACTTTCTCCTCCTGGGAGTCGACCGCGTCAAAGAAGGAAATATTTTGGAAAAAGCCTACGACGACGCCCAAGGCCTGACCGCCGATTTTATCCTCAATGTCTTCCGCAATATCAACCGCGTCTCGGGCAGCGATTTCGCCGGCGAAAAGATGCGGTACTATTCCTGGTACAATCCCGAGTGGCGGCGCGTCGAGATGTACGCCGTTGCCACGGCCACTCAGGAGATTCATTTCCCCTCGCTGGCGAGTTCCCTGGTGTGGGAAAAAGGCGAGCGCATCCTGGTTGAGATCAGCCGGAAATTTGAGCCCACCCGCCTGCAGCAACAACTCCGGTGCTTCGGGTTGGAGCCGATCGGGCATTTCACGGATGCTAAGGAATGGTTTTCGCTCTTGCTCTTCCGCAAATCCAGTGCGGCGAGGCGGGGCTAAAGGAGGGACGCAAAAATGAGCCGAAGAATCCTGCCGTTGATTTTCTTTTTGGTTCTCAGCGGCTGCGGCGACAAAAAAGAAGGGCCGCCCGCAGAAGGAAAAAATAAGATTGAACGAGCCGTCGAGCAGGTGGTCACGAAAGAGTTCAAGGCCTACGAGGGCGCGAAGCAGTCTCTGGAGAAAATCAATAAGGAGACCCAAGAGCAAAGGGAAAAAGAGATTAAATGAAGTCACAGTTTACATCCATTAAGCAGGCCTATCTCTTGCCGGTGGGGAGCGAGATTACTTTGCGGGGTTGGGTGCGCTCACGCCGGGATTCCAAGGGCATCACTTTTATTGAGTTAAACGATGGCTCGCGGTTCAGGAGCCTGCAACTGGTAGTGGAAAGCGGGGTGGTGCCGGATGAGACGCTCAAGGATGTTACCACCGGCAGTTCCATTGCCGCGTCCGGAATCCTGGTTGAATCTCCCGCAGCGGGCCAGCCGGTGGAGCTGAAAGCCGCACGTCTCTCCGTCTACGGCACGGCGGATCCCTCGGCCTACCCGCTGCAAAAGAAGGGACATTCCTTCGAGTTCCTGCGTGACATTGCCCACCTGCGGGTCCGTAGCAACACCTTCGGCGCGGCTTTCCGCGTGCGCAACGCCCTCGCCCGCGCCATTCACAGCTTTTTTCAGGAGCGAGACTTCATCTACGTTCAAACGCCGATTATCACCACCTCGGATTGCGAAGGCGCCGGCGAGATGTTTAATGTAACATCCCTGAACTTGCGCGACCTCCCTCGCGGCGCTGACGGTACTGTCGACTGGGGGCAGGACTTCTTCGGCCGGCCCGCATACCTCACAGTTAGCGGTCAACTGGAGGCCGAGATTTTTGCCCTGAGCTTTACCAAGGTCTATACCTTCGGCCCCACCTTCCGCGCGGAGAACAGCAATACGCCGCGCCATTTAGCCGAATTCTGGATGATCGAGCCGGAAATGGCCTTCCATGAGCTGGAAGACAACATGCGCCTGGCCGAGGAATTCCTCAAATTCACTATTCGCTATGTCCTGGAGAACTGCCGGGAAGACCTGGAGTTCTTCAATAAATTCGTCGAGAAAACCGTGCTCGGCACATTGGAGCACGTCGCGGAGTCATCCTTTGCGCATCTCTCTTATACCGACGCGGTTCAGGCTCTGCAAGATGCCGGGAGAACTTGGGAATTCCCGCCTGAGTGGGGACGCGATCTGCAAACCGAGCACGAGCGATTCCTTTCGGAAGAAGTCTTTAAAAAACCGGTGATCGTTACCGACTACCCAAAAGACATCAAGCCGTTCTACATGCGCGTCAACGACGACAACCGGACCGTGCGGGCGATGGATGTGCTGGTTCCCAGAGTCGGGGAGATTATCGGCGGCAGCCAGCGCGAGGAGCGGTACGACGTGCTTCTTAGGAGGCTTCGGGAGACCGGGCTGGATGAAAAGCCTTACTGGTGGTACCTGGACCTCCGCCGGTTCGGTTCCGTCCCCCACTCCGGCTTCGGGCTCGGGTTGGAGCGGATGATGATGTATCTCACCGGTCTCAAAAACATCCGTGATGTGATCCCCTTCCCGCGTACGCCGGGCAACGCAGATTTTTGATATAGCAGGAGTTCAAATGGGGCCCCGCTTTCCGAAGCAGCGTGGCAGGCTCGGCCACCAGCGCCCATATTTATATCGGAAAACCCTCGATCAGAAATGTTTTCAACTGACTCGGGCTTATCGCGCGCATGGCATCTTCGATAAAACTCACCCCCACTGCCCGCGGGCTCCTTACCCTTTACAGTAGCACCCTCCTGTCGGGAGGGTGGGCGATGATCATCCCCGCCATTCCAGTGCTTACCACGTACTTCGGCGTTTCTGCGGGCGCCGCCGCGCAGATAGTCACCGCTTTCGCCGTCGGCAGATTTGTGGGGATGCCTATCGGTGGGGTGGTGTTGGACCGCCTGGGCGCGCGTGCCGCGCTGGTGGGCGGCCCGGCGGCGGCCGCCGTCGCGGCATTGGCGGCCGCGAGCACGCCGTGGTTCGCCGTGATCCTGGCGTCAGTCATGGTGATGGGCACCGGGGACAGCATTTGGACGTTGGGCCGCGAGGTGGCGGGCATCGATCTCGCCCGCCAAGACCAACGAGGGCGAGTCCTCAGCGGGTTCCACGGCATCCACAACATCGGCCTGGCGCTTGGACCTCTGTTTGGGGGCATGCTCGCCGAGGCAGCGAGCTTCAGGGCGGTATTCATCGCCTACGCGGCGTGCGCGGCAGTTTCGGTGCCCCTTGGGTTCACCACCCACAACGCCCGGCCTCCGCGGGCGCCTCAGCTAGCTTCCAAATCCGTGACAGGCTGGGGTCTCGCGCCGCTGCTCCGGCGGCTCCGCGGACTGGTGGACCTATTCAGGCAGATCCAACCACACCTGCGCCCAACTTACGCGGTGCTCGTCTTCGCCACGCTGACCAGCTTCATGCACCGGACTACGATGCAAAGTATGCTCCCGTTGTACGCGGGCTCTTACCTTGGCTTCACGCCCACGGAAGTGGGCCTTCTGTTCAGCATCTCAGGTGTGTTTGTTCTCGCCATGATTTTGCCGGCGGGGCTCGTGATCGACAAGGTGGGCAGGAAGTGGGCCACCGTACCCAGCACAGGCATCCCTGCTCTGGCGTTCCTGTTTATCCCTTTCTCGAACACCTTTCTGCAGCTCGCCGTGCTGGTATCACTCACGGGCGTAGCCAACGGACTTTCGCTAGGCTCGCTCGCGACGTCGACGTACGATGTGGTGCCGCCGAGCGCCCGTGGACGGCTGCAAGCAGCGCGCCGGACGATGGCTGAAATAGGCGGGGTGTGCGCGCCCTTGCTCGGCGGGCTTCTGGCCAACGCCTTCAACCCCGGCGTGCCTTTCCTGGCATACGCCCCGCTGTTGGTGTTGTCCGCCGTGTTGCTGGCCGTGGTCGGCCGTGAAACTTTGGAAAGGTAGAACGCACCTTTGAAAAAATGCCATCGGCAAAGTCATCAGATGTCTAATTTCCAGGGACACGGGCAAAAAAGTTAGCCAGAAGCAACAATAGCCTTGACGCGCGACTGCGCTTCGGCGCCTTTTTCCTCCATGAGAGTCAAGTAGGAGGGGTTCAGCCAGTCGCCGATCCCTTCCTTGTAGCCGCGCCGCTCCTTGACCCGGTCAGACCATGCGGGAATATGTGGCCGCTTGTCCCACAGAGCTTGGAGTTGAAGATGCTCGAGCCGAGCCATATAGGGCGCATAGCCGATGTCGGCGAGCGAGAACTCCTTTCCGGCAAGCCACGGCCGCTCTGACAAGGCCGTCTCCATATCTGCCAGCAGCTTGTCGAAACGCTTCACAGCGCCGGCAAAATAGACCGAGTCCACGCCTTTGGTAATCGTGTCCCGGCTGCGCTCCCGCTTGACAGGGTCTGGCATCTGTTTATGGAATTTTTCCAGCTCCTCCTGCCCTCTGGCCAGTTTCTGGTAGCGGAACGCAATGCACGTGCTCAGCACGCTCGTCGCCGCATGCACCCCCTCGTCGAGCTGTTTGGTCCAGAGGCGCATTCGCGCGCGCGAGCGAGAATCGGTCGAGCGCAAGCGAGGCTCGGGATAGGCGTCATCGAGGTATTCGTTGATGACCGTGGATTCGATGATCACGGCGCCGTCGTCAACCAGCGTCGGCACCACCGCATTGGGGTTGAGCTTGAGGTATTCGGGCCTTTGTTGATCGCTGGCACGAAGGTCCAAATGATGTCCTTCCCACTTAAGCTCTTTTTCACCCAGCGCGAAGCGCACCTTCTGCGCGCAGACCGACATGTCATTATGATAAAGCTCGATCATAGTGAAGCCCCTTTCTCATTATCGTTGCCGCCGACGCTCTAACAAGCCGCGGAAAAATTGATTTTCATGCTTCGAGAGCCTCAGCAGGAACGGAAAATCATCAATGATTTCAACAGAGCCGACAGAATCGATTTAAAACACCCATCTTTGTCTTCGGCCCCTCTTCCTCGCCTCACAATCCGGCAAAGTACCGGCGGCGGAGAAATCGCTGATGGCCCTCCTTGAAGTAGTCGGCTTGCCAGCCATGATCGGGCAAGAGGTAGTTCGGTTGCCAGTTCGTGTTTCCCTGAGCCCGCGCTATCGCTACCGCTTCGCGGAACGCGTAGTGCGAGTGGAGTCGCATGAACTCGCCCACGTAGATGTCGGCGACCCGCCGGTCGTTCCGAATCACGACCATGTTCTCATTGTTTGCGTTGGTGCTCGCCTCGCTGAAGTTCGCGGAGCCCGTCACGACGATCGGTTTGTTACCCAGCGGGTCCACAAGCATGTACTTCGTGTGGATGTATCGGACGTTCGCCTCTTTCGTGAGCTGCCGCTTCTCCTTGAGCCACCGATCGAAGCTGTTCATGGTGATGTTGTTGCCGACAGCGACAACGACGTTCGGCAGCGCACGAATGCGCCGGATGTCCTTCTTCCCCTGTTCGAGCCCCGCGCCGTTCCCCTCCTTCTCCATGAGGGCGAACCGGAGCACGCCATCGTTCTGCTCGTAGACCTTCTGAAAGTCTTTGTGCATGCCGAATGCGAAGGTCATGAAGAGCGGTTTACTCGTGAAGGGCGGGTTCAGTTTGCCGTCCGCGATCTTGGCGTACCAGTGAAGGACCGCGAGCCCGCTCCGTGGGGAAAAAATCTCGGTCGTGTCGTCGTTCCAGGGATCCGGCGGGGCAGGGTTGTTCTCCGCGATCCAGTTCCTCTCGGACTCGCTGTCCGGGTTGCTCTTCAACTCCTTCCAGTAGTCAAAGTATGCCCTCGCGCTGTCTACGTCCTCGACGACGTGGCCGCAGTTCGAGTGACCGAAGATGCCGTTCTCGGTGAGGTTGGTG
>JACPSF010000198.1:0-2181 GCA_016193385.1 Deltaproteobacteria bacterium | reverse complement strand
TGTCCAGACGGCGATCGGCTTATCGTTCTTCGTCAGCACGAAGAACTTGTTGTGCATGATCTTGCCTGTAGTGCGCGGTTTGCAGAGCCCTTTGATCTCTGCGTCGGCGATGGCCGCTTCGTTTTTCTTAACCGGACCCGAGCCGCCGGGGATGCCGTCGTAGATGACTTGCACGTTCGCACCTGTAGCGGCGGCGGCCTTGATGGCTTTCAAGGCTTCGGGCCACTGGAACTCGTAGACCGCGCCATAAAGGCCGTAGCGCTTCCCCTTCGCCCGGCTCACGAACGTCACGAGTGCCTCGAGGAGGCCGCGCGACAACCACCGAAAGGCCGCTTCTCCGACCGTGTCGGGAGCTTGGTTTTGAAACCGGCGGGCATACTCCTGCGACGCGACGGCGCCACGATTGAAGAACACGGAGTGCCCTTTCCCGAATTCCGGCTCGGTCGTTATGCGGACGCTGACGCCGGTCCCCTCCTTGAGTTGTGTCGGACTGCCGTAGAGCGGAATGACTGTGTAGGTGTACTTGTGCTCCGGTTTGGCGCTGTAGTCGGCCCACTGGAACGTTTGGAACGGATGATCGCGGCTAGACACTTGGCCGCCGGGACCGAGGCCGGGGTCGGTCGCTTTAAAGGTCTTCATGCCGCTCATCCAATACCGCTCGTCCTCCGTATGGTCCTCTCGCTGGATGGCGAAGCCCAGGCAGCCCTTGCGCTGCGCGGCAGCAAGGTCGAGCCCCATCAGCACGACGTGCGTACCGGCGACCGCATTGACGGTTAGTCCAGTCTTACTCTGCTTCTTTCGCACGGCTGTTACCTCCGATAGGCAGGCACGGCACGGTCATCGCAGACCCTCGACAGCGCTGCCCAACCACCGAGCCTACTGTTGTTATTCCGGCATTCTATTTTCTTCGGCCTTCTAGTCCTATTGGGTAAAACTGCCCGGAATATCGCTCACCTGCTAAGGAACTGTCAAGGCTGTTCTACCGGTTTGAAATGCTACCCAGAGTGAAAGATACTTAATCCTTAACGTGGGGGTCTATAACAAATCAATATTATGTCCCCGGATTCGCTCCCCGGATTCGCCCAGGCTTAATTTTTGGTACTATGAAATACCTACCAGGAGTAAAAGCCGGTGAAAGACATGGCCAAACGCAAGCAGTTTTTTTACTTCCGTAAACTTTTGCCCTATCTTGTCGCGAGTACTTTCTTGATGGGTGCGGGAATAGTCTTCGGCCTCCTGTCGGCCGTGCACGCTCCGGGTGTTGCCACTCAGGTTTTGGGGCCTGTTGCAAAATTTGCGAAGACGTTGGTCGGGCTACCGAAGCTCTACCTCGCATTGGTCATTTTCTTTAATAACGTCCTGAAGACGTTGCTGGTGATTGTTCTGGGAACTCTCTGGGGCCTGTTGCCGGTGTTCTTCCTGCTGTTGAACGGCTACGCCATCGGCGTTGTTTTATATTCTTCGATAGAATCCAAAGGCATGTTGGCGTTCTTGCTCGCCATCGTGCCGCACGGGATGTTCGAACTCCCCGCAGTGCTATTGGGAACAAGCATCGGACTTATGCTCGGCGTACACGCAATGAAGCGACTATTCGGAACCCTGGAAACGACTATAACCGGCGAACTAAGACGCGCCCTGAGATTTTTCTCATTAGTCATCATTCCGTTGCTGCTCTTTGCCGCTTTTATAGAAGCGTTTATCACCTCGGCGGGTGTTTCAAGGTAATGAGGGATAAAGGGGGCAGATGTGCTACACATGGGGGAAGTGGGGATTCCAGGCCGCTTCCCACGGGAAGCCACCCGGATCGGCGAAATAGCCCGAGTACCCTCCCCGGTCCGCGCGCTGACCTCGCCTTATGTTGTGGCCGCGGTCGGCGAGCGCAGCCAAGGATCAGGGCCGCCTTCTCTTGCCCGGACCGAAAGACCGTCTGCCGCGGGGGCGCCCGCCGCCGTAAATGGGCGGGGGGTTGTCGTCGACCAGGCGCGTGTATTTGTAGCTGAAGCCCTCCAGCTTGACGCGCGGAATTTTCTGGCTGATGAAGCGCTCGATCGCGGCGACCTCCTGGAGGTCCTCGGCGGTCATGATGGTGAAGGCATCTCCCACGCTCTGCGCGCGGCCCGTGCGACCGATCCGGTGGACGTAGTCCTCGGGATGATGCGGCACGTCGAAGTTAATGACGTG
>JACPSF010000197.1 GCA_016193385.1 Deltaproteobacteria bacterium | reverse complement strand
ATGGAAGAAAATAAAAAGCGTGGCGGCCAGGCCCAGCGCTTTGATATTTCCCATAGTCTCCCCATAAGTCCGGGAGGCGAGCGCGGGTATCTCCGCTGCTCCGGGGACGACGCCCAGAGCAATGGCGAGCACATGCATAAGAACGAAAAGGAGAAAAATGGGGAGGAGAAAAAGGACGGACTCTTTGGTGCCTCGCAGGTTAAGGAAGATAAGAAAGAAAATTAAAAAGACTTCGACGGCGATTTTCGCCGCGCGCACGGACTCGGGGAGGAAGCTGAAAATCGCGTCGGTCCCGCTCGCGACGGAAATGGCGATGGTCAGCATGTAGTCGACAACCAGGGCACAGCCGGAGATCAGGCCCACCCGAGGCCCGAGGAGTTTGCTGGCGACAAGATAACCTCCGCCGCCGGTGGGGAAGAGCTCGATAATTTGGCTGTAGCTCGCTGAGATGACGAAAACGGTGACAGCCATGAGGACGGCGAGAGGCAGGGCAAGGTAAACGTGCTCTCCCAGCGCCAAAAAGGCTTCTTCCGGTCCGTAAGCTGATGAACTTAATCCGTCTGCCCCGAGCCCGACCCAGGCGAGAAAGGCGACGAGAGAGATCTGGTGGAAGACCCGCGGATCCAGCGGACTCTTGGGCTTCCCGAGCAAAATCTCTTTGAGGGATCGGCTCATATGCAAGCGGCGGGAAAAGGCGTCATCATGCCCGGCACTTCATCATTTGGGCAAAGCGGATTTCTTGTACTCGCTGCGCAGCTCGGATTGCAGGCGCCCGAGGCGGTAGGTTTTCGAGTCTATAAACTTCGCGCACTCCGCCAGCGTCGGATGAACCTTTTGAATCTTGCGCCACATCTCCTGAACGATGAAGCGATAATCCGGATGGCCCTGGGGCATCGTGCGGAGTTCGCCGATGTGAACGGCCTCACGGAGGTTCATCTTCATATACCATCTGATTTTAAAAGCGAACGGCACCACGTACTGGGCCTCCACGGGAAGATCGCGGCGGATCTTTTCATACATCTCTGCGGCCCTCTCCATGCAGCGATCGAATTCGGCTTTGAATCCCGCCTCGATGATTTCTCTGGGAGTGTCATAACCGTGCACTGTCGTGAAATCCTGCCTCTCCTGGGTGAGGATTCTGTGGCGGTGCAGATCGCGATAGAGTCCGAGGTTTCCGAGAATATCAAAGGTGTAATCGACCTGCTCCAGGGCCCTTCCGGGCTTGTCCCGGCGGTGTCGCCGCCGCTTGAGGTATTCGTCCAGAATTCTCGTGCGCTCCTCGTGAGATAGCTTCGCTGCGAGCCGTTTTAGCTGTTCCAGGGGATGGCTTGATTGCGGATAGAGGATGGCGGCGATGACGTTCTCCTCCGCCTTCGGGTCGTAGTTGACCAGCGCGACGGCGTCGCGGGTTTCGGTCGGCGGTTCCGATACGAGCGTGGCGGTGAGGGTGCGGGTTGCGCTGAAGGTCTCCGCCAGATAGTCGCTGGGGCGCGCGCGCTTGACAAAAGAGGGAATGAGCTTGTCAAGCTCCCGATGGATTGTTGCCGCAAGGTTTTTGGCCTCCATGAGCTCATGGGAGTAAAGCTTCGTGAGGAGATGCTCGAAGGCCTGGCCGACGCCGAAGAGGCCGACATTGGTCAGCGTCGCCGCAGGCAGATAGCCGCGCAGGACGTCGCAGGCCTGTGCGCGCACGGTCGCGCGATAGGCGCTCTCCGCCCACCGTTTGAGCTTCTCGTCTCTTAGCGCAGCCGCGTAGCTTAGCGAGCCGCCGGTTTGAGGGTCCCTCAACTCGATCTCTTCGATCGGCAGCGAGCGCTTGACGGATTCGATCATGGGGTCGAGCTGGCGCGAGTAAGTCTCGAAGAGGAGGTTCATTACTTCGAGGTAGGCCGTCGCATACGGCGAAGTCATGATCTTGGGCTCTCGGTAGAAGAGGTAATCGCCGTTTTCATCCTTTTGATCGAAGCGTACGTAGCGCGTCGATTTTTCCAGGGGGGCGATCCCGATCCGCGCGTCCTCCAGGAGATTGGCCGCCACGTTGGATATGTTTTCGCAGGCGATGTGGGCCCCCCCGAGCTGCGCCACCGAGTCGTCGCCGTAGCCGACCAGAACGCGATCATAAAACGCCCGGGCCTTTTTGATAGCGAGGCTCTGATCGCCTTGGAGCTGCTCTCCTCCGAGCAGCTCCTTGAGCGCCAGCTCCGGATCGCCGAGAAACTCATCGAGAAAAGTCCGGCGCAAGCTTTTGGTCGAGCGGCTGTAGCGGGAGAAGAGCGCCCCGGCGACCTCCTGGGGTAGTTTGAGTCCAAAGACTGGCTCGTTAAGATTGGTAAAGAATGGGCTAAGATTTTTTTCCTCAGTTGCGGTAAACTTCTCGCTCATCAAGCCAATGGCCTCCAGCAATCTAAATTCATAATTCTATTCGCTTCTGACTCAATAACAAGGGAAAAGTTTATCGCTGTAGTAGAGCCTCGGTATGGCAGACGTAATTCACCAGCGGGCCGATGGGGACAGAGGTCATGGAAGAGAGTCGTATCAAAGCAGTCAGCAAGGAAGGGCGATAGATCAGCACACGGATCCCGCGATTCATCCTCAGACGGCGGGAGAAAGCCTTACGACACTCACGATCGTAGGCGGAGAGCTGGCGAGCGGACAGATCTCCTCGGCTGAAGGCCAGACTCGCGGCCTCAGCCGCTAATTCGCCGGCTTTCAAGGCAAAATAGACTCCCTCGCCGGTCACCGGTTCAGTGACCCGGGCCGCATCTCCAACCAGCAGGAAACCCGACCCGTAAGAGCGACGCGGGGAAAAATAGACCGGATAGGCAGAGCGGACGCTTCCGACAATCTCGGTCTGCTCAAGCGCTTCTCGGAGGTTGGGGTTTCTGTACAAGCAGTCCCCGAAAAGTGCGTCAACTGAATTACTTTTTTTTAGCTGCGCTCGCTCCGTGGCCAGGCAGAGGTTGGTTATCCCTCCGCCCAGATTAACGAGCCCGGCATAGCCTCCAGGAAAAAGGTGAATCTGAACCTCATTCCCGATGCCTTTAGCGCCCTGCAAATGAAGCTGCAGAGCGACCGCGGCGCCGGATTTTTCGAGACGATCGTTTAAGCCTAGCCGGTGAGCCACCCAGGAGTTCCGGCCATCGGCCCCGACGAGCAGCGCTGCCCGCCAACGCTCTTCGCTCGTCGGGCTTTGAACCGTTATGCGCCACCCATCTTCTTCCCTTTCGATGGCTCCGACGCGGCATCCGGTTCGGATGACAGCTCCTTCTTTCGCTGCTCGCCTCAGCAGGATGTCATCCAGGTGAAGTCGGCGCAGTCCCAGACCGAAAAGTGGTTGCCCCATCCGCGAGGGGAAAGGGCAAGTTACCGCTGTTCCTGACGGACTTGAAATGCGAAAGGCGGTGACCACATGTGGTTTCAAAGTAAGGATTTCCTCCATCACACCCAGGCGCTCGAGGAGGGGTCGGGTGAGGGGGCTCAAAAAATCGCCGCAGAGCTTTTCGCGCGGGAAGAGATGCTTATCGAAAACGATCACGGAATGGCCCTTGCTGGCGAGTGAAATGGCGGTAGAAGAGCCGGCAGGGCCGGCCCCCACGACCGCGACATCAAAGCGCTTCACGGCAGGGCCTGACGGAATCTGCACGCTCCTGCGTCCGCGGCCTTCAGCCTCGCCCTCTCGGAACACTCCTCCCGGGGAAAGACCGCAAGAAAGCGGAATGGAAAAAAGGGAAACAGGCGGAAAGGGCCGATTCCGGCCCGTTGGAAAAGCTCCCGCCACTCGGCCATTGTGAAAGCCCGGCGCACCGAGAGCGGGGCGTCGGTGCGGGTCATCGGGTTGTGCGTGAAGAGCCGGGTGAGAAAAAAAACTCCCCAGTAGGCCAGCGGATGGCGGATAAGATCGCTCACCAACAGCGCACAACGGGCCAAGCCGGACCAGCAGCGAAGAAGCTCGATGATCTCCTCCTCGGCAAAGTGGTGCAGTACTTGCGAGGTCAGAACAAAATCGAATGACGAAGGGGGAAACGGGGGGTGAAAACCGTCCCCGCGAACGACAAAGATCTCTGGACAAGCGAGCGTTTGGCGGCGGGCCAGAGCTACGGTTAGCGGGTTGGGCTCGATCGCAGCCACCCTTACGGTTAAGCCCCGCTGCCTGCTCCAGGCGACAATGGCGTGAGGGAGGTCGCCACCCCCCGTCCCGGCATCGAGAAGCGAGAAGTTACCGGATCGCTTGCGCTCCAGCAGACGCTCCAGCCCCCACAGCACGGTTCGGTAACCGCCAAGATAGCGGTTGAGGGTGCGAAGGTTTCTGAGATCTTCCTCCAACACGTGCGGGGGATTTCCCGGAAGATCCATCAACTCTTTTGCCAGGCTCCGCTTCATCTTCCGTTCGACGGCGAGCTCACGGCCGAGCCATTGCTGCGGGAAACCACCAGGGCGGAGTTCTTGGAGCCGAAGGCGATGCAGTTGCACAGCGCTATCTCAGCTTCCCGGATCAGACCTCGATTCGGGATGTAGTTCAAATCGCAATCGGGGTCGGCCTCTTCGTAATTGATGGTCGGCGGGAGAAAGCTATCGTTCATGGCGAGGATCGTGGCCACGACTCCGGCCGCCCCTGAGGCTCCTTGGGGGTGGCCGATCATCGACTTGATGGAGCTCATGGGGATGTCGTAGGCCCTGCGGCCGAAGCAGAGGCGAATCGCCAGGGTTTCGGTCTTATCGTTTAGGACCGTGGAGGTGCCGTGAAGCGCGATGTAGCCAACTTCGTCTTTGGCGAGCCCTGCGTCCTGGATGGCGAGGGCCATGGCCCGCGCCGGCTCCTCGCCGCTCGGGTCCAGGCGCACCATGTGGTAAGCGTCGCAGGTGGAACTGTAGCCTAGAACCTCGCCGTAGATCGGTGCCCCGCGTAGGAGGGCATGCTCCATCTCCTCGAGGATCACGATCCATGCCCCTTCCCCGAGAACAAACCCATCCCTGCCGCGATCGAACGGTCGCGACGCGCGCTGGGGTTCCCGGTTGCGCGAGGATGAGATGACCCGCATGATGGAAAAACCCTGCATGATCGCCGGCGTGATCGTCGCATCCACGCCGCCCGTGATGAGGTGATCGGCCAAACCGAAGCGGATCATGTTGAACGCGTATCCCATGGCGTCCGTGGAGCTGGTGCAGCCGGTGGTGATCACGTGGCTCGGTCCCCTCAGGTCGAAGTAAAGGGAGATCTCGCTGGAGAGGCTGCCGATGGTCGAGCCGGAGATGTTGTAGGCGCTGGCCTTTTTAAGCTGATTCGTGAAATAGAGCCGGTACTGTTCCTCGACGAAGTCCGGCGCGCCCCCGCCGCTTCCGAGGATCACTCCCCACGAGCGTTTCTCCTCCAGACTTATGGCCGCCGCATCGACCCGGGCGGACCGGAGCGCCTCCGCGGTCGCTGCAATGGCCAGCGGCGCGGCGCGCGCCACGCGCTTGAGCGCTTTAGGCTCGAGGTAGTCCGCGGCTTGAAACCCCTTGACCTCGCCGGCTATCTGACAAGGGAGGTTTTCGGGATTGAAGAGGGTGATCGTATCGACTCCGCTGACCCCGTCGCGCGTGGCTTGCCAGAAGTTCTTTACCCCGACGCCGTTGGGGCTCATCACGCCGATCCCGCTAACCACGACTCTCCGTTTCGAGACTCTTTTACCGTTTTCGTTCATGTTGACACCGAGATTAAGAAATAGTTTGATCTCGTTCACCATAGCACTCGGAACCCTTTTAGTTAAGATAAGGCGCGTAGTGGAGTTAGTTGCATGAGGTTGGTGATCGCGGGTGGGACCGGCTTTATCGGGTCGGCCTTGTGTACCCGACTCTTGGGAGAGGGGCATTCGCTTTCTATTCTTAGCCGAGCCCCGTCTCCCGGGACGACAGCTGCAAATAAGCGATCGTTGAGGTGGGACCCGCCGGCCGCCGGGGAGTGGGAGCGGGCTCTCGAGGGCGCCGATGGCGTGATCCACTTAGCCGGCGAGCCGATTCCTGCCAAGCGGTGGACCCGGAGACAAAAGGAAAAGATACGCTCAAGCCGGGTGGAAACAACCCGGGCGCTCGTCGCGGCTATCCAAAGGGCCGGAGAAAAACCCAAAGTTCTGATCAATGGCTCGGCCGTGGGTTATTACGGCCCTCATGGAGATGAGTCGCTTGCGGAGGAAGCCGGCCCGGGGGGCGATTTCCTCGCGCGCGTCTGCGTGGAATGGGAAGACGAGGCGAGGAAGGCGGAGCGATACGGGCTTCGCGTCATCCGACTTCGCACCGGAATCGTGCTGGGCAGAGGCGGCGGTGCGTTGGCGAAAATGACACTTCCTTTTAAGTTTTTTGTGGGGGGCCCGCTGGGCTCAGGGCGGCAGTGGATGTCGTGGATCCACCTGGAGGATGAGGTCGGATTGATCGTCGCCTTGCTTGGGAACAGTGGCGCTCACGGCGCGGTGAACGCCACTGCCCCGAATC
Organism: Deltaproteobacteria bacterium; assembly: GCA_016193385.1. The sequence continues at coordinate 131 of JACPSF010000197.1, read as the reverse complement.
CCGTAACGATGCGGGATTTCTGTCGCATCCTCGGCCGGGTTCTTCATCGGCCCTCATGGGCCCCCGTCCCGGCCTTCGCCTTACGCCTGCTTTTAGGCGAGATGGCCGGCATGCTGCTGACCGGCCAGCGC
>JACPSF010000196.1 GCA_016193385.1 Deltaproteobacteria bacterium | reverse complement strand
TGTAGCCAGGAGGGACGATGCGCCCACCGACAATCACGCTCGACCAGTTGGCACCGCTACCCGTCGTCTACCGGGCGGTGATTCCGCCGGAGTACGAGGATCGGAACGGTCACATGAACGTGCGCTGGTACATGGCGATCTATGACGAGGCCGGCGACGCGATGTACCCCATGCTGGGACTCGACGAGGAGAGCCTCAAGCCGATCGGCGGGGGCGGTTTCGACCTGGAGCACCACGTCCATTATCTCAGCGAGGTGCGCATCGGCGAGACGGTGGCGATCCGGGCCCGCATCCTCGGGCGAAACGCCAAGCTGATGCACTACATCTTCTTCATGGTTAACGAGACTCGCGGCGTGGTCTCATCTACGTTCGAGTGCGTCCATGCCTACGCCGACCTAGTCGCCCGGCGCATCGCGCCTTTCCCCCCCCACGTCGCGGCGAAGCTCGATGCCCTCATCGCCGAGCACGGCCGCCTGGCGTGGCCCGCGCCGACGAGCGGGCCGATGGGCATCTAGTGCATTTCGGGTGGAGGGTTCGGGTGGAGGTGCTCTGCTGACAATAGCCGCAGTGTTTGCGGTGACCCAGAGGCTTGAGGTGCTTTTCATAGAGTATGGGAATCGCAATAAAATCCGGATTGTTATCAAGAAGTCTTCAGATGTACTATACTGACCTGTATGGCTAGCAGAGATCTCCGCATTCAAGAAGTGCGCGTCACCGCGGAGGAGATCATCGCGCATCTGGCGGACGGACGGGTTATCAGTATGCCTCTCGCCTGGTCATGGCGGTTGTCCGAAGCGACCCCGGCGCAGCGCGCCCACTTCCGTCTCGTTGGCACTGGTCAAGGAGTGCACTGGCCTGAGATCGACGAAGATATCAGCGTGGAGGGGATGCTTCACGGGATTCCGGCACGTCGCCCAAGATCGAGTGCCGCAGCGACCAAAGCCCGCAGAGTGCCCAGTCAACCGACGCGCAAAAGAGCCGCACGTGGCTGATGCGCACGCCGTGTTTGACGAATTGAGGCGCTGAGGCACGTTAAGGAGGTTAATTGGAACCCCGGCGTAGGGTGCCTGACAATCCGTTGACGTTCATCCAGGACTGCCTCCGGAACCGCCGGATACTGTGGACCTACCATGTCAACATGCGTCTCCACGGGAGGTACATCACGAGGCGTGAAATCTTGGAGGCTGTGGATAGCTACGACGTCATCGAGGCATATCCCGAGGATAAATATCTTCCGAGTTACCTCGTCTTGGCCAAACACGGAAGCTCCGCGTTTCACGTCCTTTTTGCAGCTGACGTTGAAGATGATAATGTTAGAATCGTAACCGCTTATCACCCCGACCCGAAGGAATGGGAGCCAGATATGAGAACAAGGAGAACTGTCAGATGAAGTGCAGAGTCTGTGGATCCACGCTGCAGAGCATCAGGACCGACCTTCCTTTCAAGGTGGATGACAGGAGCATCGTCATTTTCAAAGAACTGCCCGTGCTCCAGTGCCAGAACTGTGCCGAGTACCTGATCGAAGATCCAGTGATGGGCCGGGTCGAGGAACTTCTGTCCACCGTTGACAGGGGAGCCGAACTGGAGATCATTCGATTTGCGGCCTAGTTGCGAAGTGACTGTCGATGGAATGGTTCCCGGCCCTTAAAAGAGAACCCTCCTTCCCTGTGGATGACTGCCCCTTTTTCCTTGATTGCCATCTCAGACCCAGCTTATTCTCTTCTTACCTCAACAGTACAGCTTGCTTCCTGCTTGCCTGGAAAACACTTCCGATCTGGTCGGAGGGAGGGTAAGGGTGATGGCGGCTTTCGAATGTCCGGGATTTCACCCTCCCACTCTGGGTTCCCCAACACATTCGTTCGTTATCGACTTGCTAGAAACTGGCTTAGATATTCAGACCGTTCAGCAGATGCAAGAAGGAACTCTCCCTCCCCCTGGATGGATAGAGGTAGAAAGAAAATCCGAAACCCCTCCCCCTAGATAGGCATGGGCGTTAGCTTATCGATTCATGCACAATTCCCCCCTTTAGAAAAGGGGGGAAGGGGGGATTTCTCAAGGGAATAAAAAATGCTTCGATATAGCGATAAGTTGAAATGGAATGCACGGCAACTGCGTAAAAACATGACCGAAAGCGAACAAGTCCTTTGGGAGAGGCTGCGCAAAAGACAGATCCTGGATGTGCAATTTTACCGGCAAAAGCCGATCGGGAACTATATCGTTGATTTTTTCGCACCAAAGGCTAAGCTGGTGGTTGAGGTAGACGGGTCCCAACATATGAAAGTACCTGAGGTTCTTGAGGACAGGCATCGCGATGAATATTTGACCCATCATGGGCTTTTGGTGCTCCGTTTTAACGATTTGGAAGTGTTAAAGGAGACGGACGGGGTGGTGGAAGTGATCTTTGAAAGGTTGTCAGAACAGTTGAAAAAATCCCCCCGGCTCCCCCCTTTAAAAAAGGGGGGGCAGATACCGGAGACCTTAAGTTAGCGCTTATGCCCTAGAAGAGGAATGGTCTGCTTAATCGGCACCTTTGCTGAAGCTGTGCATCGCAGCGGTGTTGAACGACACATCGAGGTTGGAGGTACGGGCGCTGACCATGTCCAGTGATAACACGAAGCTGTCGTCGTCTGTCACAGTAGCTCGCTACCGGGAGCTTGAGCGTGCCAACGACAGGAGGGCGCTCGGGGATTTCGTTCAAGAGCGCTTCGACGAGCGGTACTTCAGACCCATTGAGGATTCGCGAAGCAAGCATGGTTTCGCACTCATGGCTGTGGCTTGCCTGGTTATTGAAACGATCGAGTCGTTTTATCAAGGTCGTGCCGACACGAGAAACGCCAGCCGCAAGATGTTTCGGGACTTTTTCAACCGTGACACTCCGCTAAAGGTGTTCGGAGGCGTGAACGACTGGTTCTTCGAAGACCTCCGTTGTGGCCTGCTGCACCAAGGGGAAGCCCGGGGTGGATGGCGTATTCTACGGAAGGGTCCCTTGCTTGACACAAAGTCCAGGACCATCAACGCCACGCAATTCCTTCGTGAACTCCGTAAGGTTGTCGCGGAGTATGCTAATCGCTTGGCTGCTGACGAGCGATGCTGGGAGCAGTTCAAGACAAAGATGAAGGCCATATGTGGAAACTGCACTGAGAGGGGCAGTGTCGTCCAACCTGGCCTTGCAGTTGGCGTGCCGCAAGCGGTCCGCCGCTGAAGGCGCGCATTATCCGTACTCCGCGTTGGAGAGCCCCGGTGAGTGAGAAGGTTTTCGCCTACGGCTCCAACATGTGCTCTGGGCGGTTCCGAGCCTACTCGGTATCCCCCGAGGGACCAGGCAAGCCTGCTTTCCTTCGAGGCTACCGTCTTTGCTTTAACAAAAGAAGCACACGGGACCATTCTGGCAAGGCCAACGTTGAGCCTCAAGCTGGTGCGGAGGTGTGGGGTGTCGTCTACGAGATCCCCGAGGGCCAATTGCGGATACTCGATAACGGGGAGGGCGGATACGACCGACGGGAGATGATTGTGCACACTGCCCGGGGTGAGGCCGTTGAGGCGTGGGTGTATGTCGCTCGCACGCCTGACCCCGACTCCGCTCTGCGTCCGTACACCTGGTACAAGCACTTTCTCGTGGAAGGTGCTTTGGAGCACGGCTTGCCGGACACATACATTGCGGACCTTAGAGCAATCGAGGCCGTTGAGGATCCGGACCGTGCTCGCGATCAGAGAAAGCGAGAGCTGGCTTGCAGCGAGTAGGGGACAGTGCAGTTAACGAGCGGAAGCAGCGGATGGCGCCGGCAAGATGCAGCGCCTCTGCTGGTCAAGGCTGATACACCATAAATTGGGAGTGCAAACGCCATGAGTGTGGGTGCATCTATATTACTTTCCGCCATCTTCCTTGGAGTCATCGCTCTTTTCATAACCACTAAAGACAGGTGGAAATGGAAGAACATTCTTCGATGGTCTGCTATTTCATTGCTTGTCCTTGCGGTCTTGCTCGGTTCTTCTGTTTATATCTACCATTGGATTTCGAACCGGCCAAAACTTTCGGAGAGGTTTTGGGATGTACCTCTCGACGCAACAAAAAACGACATTAAGTTTTTAAAAGGAGCCCCGAGTGAAAAACGAGATGGAGACAACGTATGGGTTTACAAATGGGAGAAAGACAGCAATTGCAGAGATTCCACCTATGCAATATTTTTCGATAACGATAAAATCCGTTTTATTGGATATTATGGTCCTAACAGTGTCTGCTCTCCGCATGGAATTCAGGGGATTAACTTAGGCGCTAGTTACCAGATGGTCTTGAAGAAATTCGGGCAACCGAACCATGTGACAATATCAGAGGATGATCTTGAAAGGACTATCTCCTTCACGAAATACAATGCCTTTTTCACATTAAGGGAAAACCATGTTACTGCTTACGGCATTTTCAACCCAGCCTTTGGTCCGATAAAGTATGGAAGCGAGAAGAAGATCGGTTCAACAAGGTAGGGTGCTTAACATTGTCAATTGAGGACTCTCTGTAGGTTATAGAAGTCGGGACCTAGCAACTTTTGGTAGGTGAAAGGCGGTCAGTCGTCAGCTCAAACTCGTTGCACTTTGGGTTTTGCCCGCTGAGAGGCTGAGCGCTGATCGCTTAGTCCGTGGCTTCTTTAGAAAAGAATGGGGCGCGGGAGGCGGCGGGGATCTGAGAGAGGAGAAACGGAGGGCGGTAGAGGCCGCAGCCGAGAATGCCGGTGCGCCCCTGCACCGCAACGTATCCCGGCTCCACGTCAAAGGGGCGCTGGATTGCCTGACCTTGCAGAAAGGGGATTTCTTCGGCGGGCTCCAGGCGGACCAGGCTCTTGGTGATCCAGGGCGCCAGAAACTGGAGGGCGGCGCTGGTCGTCCCACTACTCCACGAAAAGCTGGCCCTTCGACCCGCCATCTAAGGGTAAAATTGCCATCAAGGTCATCAATCACTATGGCGACAAGGCTCTGAAGGTGTACGAGGTGTAATAATCAAATTAGGACACTACGGGCTTTTATGGTGCCATGCGCACCCCGGGGGGCCAATGTCATGTTGCTTTCTTGCGCGAGCGAGGCGATGATATACAGGTAATAAAGAAGGGGCAGCGGGGGAGGGCAATGCTTTTAACTCGGTCTTATCCAATCCCAAGAGAAGGAGGAGAAAGATGGGGCAATCCCTGAAGGAGAACATCCTGGAAAGATTGGAGCAGC
>JACPSF010000151.1 GCA_016193385.1 Deltaproteobacteria bacterium | reverse complement strand
TGGCGCGGATTCGGATGGTCTCACGGGTTTTGTGGTCGATGCTACGACCATCGCGGCTCTTGAGGATGGATTGTGCGGCGTTCATGCCATTCCATACCAGAATCCAAAGAATATGTATAGTACATTATGAACTGATTAATAGCTATGCGTTTGGGGTGGCTTTTAGATTGGATTTACCCACCGCGTTGCCGCTTCTGCGGCGAGCCCCTGCCTAGCCACGCGGAGGAGTACTTCTGCAGCGCCTGCCGAGAAAGGATTCGAATAGTTTCCCATCCCCTATGCCCCACATGCGGTCGGCCCTTTTTGGACACGGGCGGGGAAGATCACCTCTGCGGCTTCTGTCTCATGCGATCGCCGTATTTTGAGCGGGCGCGCGCGTGGGCCTGCTATCCCACCGAAGCGATTGAGGGTCATCCGTTGCGCGACGTCCTGCAGAGATTCAAGTACGGGCGCAAGCTCTCCCTGGGAAAGCCTCTGGGACGTCTCATGTCACGCGACTGCGCATCGTTTTTCCACGGATGTACTTTCGACGTCATCGTCCCTGTTCCTCTCCATCCCAAGCGGCTGCGCTGGAGGGGTTTTAACCAGGCGCTCGTTTTGGCCCGAGAAGTCGGCCGTGGTTGGGGAGTTCCGGTGGACCCGTTCATCCTGGTGCGCTCCAGAGAAACCCCGCCCCAGACCCAGCTCGCCGAGGAAGAGAGAAGAAAGAACGTGCGCGGGGCTTTCGCTCTGGGTCGGGGAAAAACGGTGCAAGAAAGATTTGTCTTGCTAGTGGACGATGTGTACACCTCCGGCGCGACGGTCAACGAGTGCAGCCGCACGCTCTGTCGCGGCGGCGCCAAAGGGGTCTATGTGCTCACGCTAGCTAGGGCCGTGTCGTGAGGGGTTAGCTTGGCGACATCTGATCAAGCGAAATGGGACCGGGAGCACGCAATCAAGCAGGGCGAAGGAGCGCCGGCAAGCTTCTTGCGCCAGGTGTTTCATCTCGGATCTTGGCGGATGGCCCCGGGCAGGGCCCTTGACATTGCGACGGGCAGAGGAAGAAACGCTATCTTTTTGGCCGGAAAAGGATTTGCCGTGGAGGCGATCGATATCTCCGAGGTTGCTTTGCAAGAGGCGCAGAGGCGGGCGGCAGAAAAACGTTTGCCTGTAACCTTCAGGCAGGCAGACCTCGATCACGTCGAGCTTCCCGAGGCTCAATACGACTTGATCGTGAATATTAATTTTCTTCTGAGATCGCTCGTTCCCCAGATCAAAATGGCGCTCAAGGTCGGGGGGCGGGTCATTTTTGAGACGTATCTGATCGAGCAGCAAACCATCGGCCACCCGAAAAACCCCGCCTATCTCCTGCGCCACCGCGAGCTCCTTGAGATCTTCTCCGACTTCCGCGTCTTCTATTATCGTGAGGGAAAATTCACAGAAGCCGGCAAAGATGCCTACCGCGCCGGCATTTACGGAGAGAAGGTGCAGTGATTTGACGTCATCGGGCAATAGCTACGGCGTAATCATGAAACCGAGCCGAAAGGGTATGAGCCGGTGGTTACAGATCAGTCGGGTATAAGTCAAGTTATTGGTCAAGCCGTCCGGTGTCATCTATTTGAACGTAAGCCTCAGCACTCGATCGTCATCGGGCGCGGGTCTGCCGCGGCCGTCTCGGTTGCTGGTGAGAAGATAGATTGCGCCATCTGGTCCCTCGGCCACATCTCGCAGCCGGCCGAACTGGCGCACGAAGAGGCGCTCAAATGAAACCACCTTGCGCGGCTCCTTGGGGTCGAGTACTAACCGGTAAAGAGACTGACCGCGCAGGCCGGTGAAAAGGAGCGACCCTGCCCAGGGGCCGTGCCTCACGAAGGTCGCGCCGCCGGGAGCCCAGGTTTCGCTCTCTCCGCTGTGAAGAACAGGCGCGACCATCCCCTCCTGAGTCTGGTCGCCCCGGATCACCGGCCAGCCGTAGTTTTTCCCCGGTTCGATTAGATTCACCTCATCCATGCAGCAGCCTTGAAAGCCGCTTGGCCCATGCTCGGTGGCGTAGAGACGCCCTGTGCCAGGTTGCCAAGCCAATCCCTGCGGGTTTCGGTGGCCGTAGGAATAGACCGGTGATTTGCCCAAGGGATTGTCTGATGGAATCGTCCCGTCCGGATTGAGGCGCAAGATCTTTCCGTTCAGTGCGGAGATATCCTGGGAAAGGCGCGCGTTCTGTGCGTCACCTGTGGTCCAGTAGAGCTTTCCATCGGGTCCGAACTTCACCCGCCCGCCGTTGTGGTTGTTACTTCCGGCAACGCCGTCTACCAGGATCTTATCCATTATACCTTTGCCTGTAGCCGGATCGTCGCGTAGCCGCGCCAAGCGGTTCTTTAGCCGGCCGGAGCTATCGCGGTAAGTATAAGCGACGTAGACAAAACGGTTGCGCGAGAACTCCGGATCCAAGGCCAACCCCAAGAGCCCCGCTTCTCCCACTTCGTAGGCATCCAGGATCATCCATGGTTCTTTTTGTAGTTTTCCGTCCTTGATGATCCGGATGCGGCCGGGCCTTTCGGTAAGGAAGATGCGGCCGTCGGGAGCAAAGGTAATGGCCCAAGGTGTTTCCAGCCCTCCGGCTACAACTCCGACCTCCGATGCCGCCATGGATTCGGACAGCATCGCCGGCGGCGGCAGGCAAGCCAGGCTTGCGCCGATCAAGAGAACAAAGAGGACCCTTCGAAACGATTGCGCCACGCTGTTTCGTCCCAAGGCTTTTAATCTGCCAGCGGGACGGTGATGAAAATGTGGGGTTCGTTTCCTTCCACCCGGGCGATGTGGCCCTGACCCGTCAGGTCGTCTGCCAGCATGACGTCTCCGGGCTTAAACCGGCGCGTCGTTCCGTCGCCGCACACGATATCCCATTGGCCGGAGATGGTGATTACGTACTGGCGACGCGGGGCAGGGTGCCAATCGAGGACGGTACCTCGGGCAGAGGAGCGGAAAGCGATCGTCTTGGCGGGTTGGGTTTCGGTCGCGAGCATAGTGGGCTCGCCGCCGAATTTAAGTTCTATGTCCTCGAAGTGAGACCGTTGATCGCTTCCCGTAAAGATCCTGACGACTTGCATAGCGTTCCTCCCTTTCTACCAGCCCTCTAACATCGCTGGTCCGGGTCTGCAAGCTGGTTTTTTCTCTTGACACCAAGGGCACGCGGAGCCTATCGATGAGGAGGAAGTCGAGATCGACCGGCGTTAGTATGAAATAACTAGACGGAGGAGGTTATCGATGTGGTATCTAGTCCTTCGAAGAAGCGTCAAGCCGCGCGAGGAATGGACCGTCAGCTTAGATCAACACCTGGTCTGGATGAAACAGCAGCACGAAGCGGGGAAAATTCTTTTCTCTGGACCGACGCCGGACCGCAAACTGGGCATCTATGTGATCCGGGCGGGATCGCGGCAAGAGGCCGAGCGCATTGCTGCTGGCGACCCTTACACCGAAGCGGGATTGTGCAGCTTCGACCTCATTGAGTGGGAGATCCACCAGGTGATGGGCATCGGTGCGTTCACGGCGGCTGAACTGCGCGCCCACCGCTGAGGAGATGGGGAATGGTCATCCTCATGAACTATAGCGAAGGAAAGAAGAAAATTACCATAATCATCCAATCCTCCCTCAAATCCCCCTTTCTCCCCCTTTGGTAAAGGGGGATAGAGGGGGATTTAGCAGAGCGAGAGGGGTTTTGATGTCAACTTATTTAATTCCATCAGTATAGTTCTGGGAGAGCGCCATCGACAGCGAGATCACCGTAAGATGATGAAAGAGATCAAGCCGGTTCAATTTCCACAGAAGCTGTTGATAACCTGTCGATAACTCGCCGTAACGTGACGCCGACGCCTTGTGGAAAGCAGGTCTAAGCCGTTTGCCCACTTAGTGGGCAAGAAAAATCTTTCATTTCCGATAAGTTTGTAAAAAAATCGTTTACCCCGATTTTTGACCTTGTGTGATGGTGTGATGGCAGCTACCTCCCCCCCAGTTTTTGGAGAAGCGTTCCTTCATAGTCGGGAAAATATCGACCGATAAGGGGGAGATCGAAGCTGGATAGAATCATCGTATTTGATTCTCGCTCCAGCAAAAACTCAAAAGATATCTTGATGAGAGTTTCCGGCGTCACACTGCCGCCGGTCAGCTTTTGATAATAATCTGGCTTAAGCTTGACCGTGTGCGTCGTCGTGGTTGCCGCGCTCACGGTTACTGCGAAGGTTTCCGCATTCTTTTGAACGATGTCGATCTTTTCCATGGGGTCTCCGGCCTAGCTTTCGAGATCGCGTAGGACGGCACGACAAGGGGCGCCGTCTGAGCCGCGAAGGCGGATGGGAAAACAGATGAGTTCGTAACGCCCAGGATTAATCTGGGAGAGATCGACACCTTCGAGGAGGGCCACGCCGTGGTCCAGGAAGGCCCGATGGACCGGCACCTGTTCGTCGGCGTGCGCCACGGAGAGATAGTCCAAACCGACCAGTTTAACGTCCCGGTCGACCAGGGCTCGGGCCCCCTCGACGGAGAATGCCATAAAATCCGGATCATAGTTTGGCTGGTGCAGCAGGCGGGAGTTGCGGGTTTTGAAGAGAACTCGGGTCTCTCCCTCCAGCGGGAGTTGCGCGACGTGCTCTGCGGTGATCGTCTTTCCGCCGTCGATCGCGCACACGAGAGCCGGTCCGATGAAAAGCTCAAGCGGCAGGTCATCGATGGCTGCTCCATCCGGGACAAAGTGGAACGGCGCATCCACGTGCGTGCCGGAATGGACGCTCATGCTCACCGCTGAGGAATTGTTCAGGTCTCCTCCGCTCATCCGCCGCCGCCCGATCAGCTCAAACGGGGGCGAGGTGACCCAGCGAACGGTCTCGGGCGACAGATTCAGCGATATGTCATAGTACTTCATCGGGTTCTCCTGGCACTCCTAAGATTAGTGGCCGATTGTAAGTAAGAGAAAGGATCCTGACAAGGGTTATCTTGGGGCCGAATGGCGCTGGCGCGGTATCGGGTTTTCAGTGACACTCGAGGGGATGTCTTCGGTGGGCGAGGAGTTAGCTGTCCAGTTCAGGTTTGGGAAGGGCAACGTATGGAATCCCCTCCTCGTCGAGTTCCTCCCGGTCCTCGGAGGTTGAGGTGCCGTGGATGGGTCTTTGCTCAGATTGACCATGGAAAATCCGGCGTGCCTCTTCGGCGAAGCGCGGGCCGACGTCTTCGAAATTTGCCCGCACGTAATGGTGGAGCCGCAGCAAAAGCTCTTTCGCGTCTGCTTCGGAAACGGGTTCGGAAGGGGGCTTTTCCGTCGCCGGCTGCGGTCTATTATCCTCTCGCTTGACATGCACGGCGCAGGCGTGCGGGAGCTTTTCGACGTCTGTGGTGCCGCAGGCCGGGCAGGTAATTTGCCCCTGCGCAACCTGTTCCTGATAGCTCTCAAAGTTAGGGAACCACCCTTCGAAACGGTGGTTCTTTTGGCAGATGAGATCGTAGACGACCATAAAGACTCGTATTACAGCCTAACCAATAAGTTCCTTTAGTTTATTTGTCAACCCCCGCGAGTTCCCCGGCGGGCCAGTTGATGATACAATCTCGCCTTAATGGACCATTCAGCGACGGTCAAGATCATCCGCAAGATCAGCGAAGTGCGCCGAGAGGACTGGGACCGGCTTGTAGGCGGGGGTTCTCCCTTCGTGAAATGGGACTGGTTGGATGCCCTCGAAGGGGCCGGTTGCGTTGAGGAGCGGACCGGGTGGTTGCCCCATCACGTCGTCATTGAAAAGCCCGGAGAGCTGCTTGGGGCATGCCCCATGTACCTGAAGCTTCACAGCCAGGGGGAATTCGTTTTTGATTATGAGTGGGCTGAGCTCGCGCGTGAGCTCGGCGTCAGCTACTATCCGAAGTTACTGGTGGGCGTTCCCTTCACCCCGGTCACGGGACTGCGATTTCTTACGAGTAGCCGTGCCCACAGGCCGGAGCTGGTCCGAGTGCTGGGACAGCTTCTGGTGCGCATCGCGGAGGAAAACAAGATCTCATCGGTCCATATCAATTTTTGCCTGGCGGACGAGGCCGAGCTGTTGCAACAACTTGGCTTTATTCGCCGAACCGGCCTCCAGTTTCACTGGCAGAATCGCGACTACGGCACATTTGACGACTATCTCAGCGCATTCCGCAGCGACCGGCGCAATAAGGTCAAGCGGGAACGCCGCGAGCTCTTGCAGCAGGGAGTATCCATTCGGGCGATTGAAGGTGAGGAGCTGACGCCGGCTCATCTCTCCACCATGTTTCAGCTGTATAAAGGTCACCTCGATAAGTTGTACTACGGTCGGCAGTACCTCACCCGCGAGTTTTTTAGCGAACTGGCGCGGCGCTTCAAACCCAATCTTTGCTTGATCCTGGCGGAAAGGGAATCCAGAATCATTGCAGGGACCTTTAACGTCCAGGACCATGAGGCCTTCTACGGTCGCTACTGGGGCGCCTTCGAGGAGCAGCGCTATTTGCACTTCAACGTCTGCTATTACGCCGCCATCGAGCATTGCATCCGCAAAAGACTGCAGCGCTTTGAGGCCGGCGCCGGGGGGAGCTTCAAGCAGATGCGAGGCCTTGACCCCCAACAGACCGCCAGCATGCATTACATCGTGGAGCCAAGGCTCAAGCGGATCATCGAGAGGTACCTGCGTCAGGAAACGAGCTCCGTGGATGAAAGGCGCGCGACGCTGTTGGAAAAAAGCCAGTTGAAAAAGGAGGACTCCTAGCTGCGAGCCTGTTCATGGGCGGTCTTGCGGCCCGTGATTCCTTGACACTACGTACACTTTGCTTTAACGTTTGCCCCGAGTGTTGCTTACTTGAAGTTTTCTGCCAAAAACATAGCGGAGCCGTTGATCTTCTTCGCGGCGCTGATCGTGCTGTGGGAGATTTTGGTCGAGATCATCCAAGTTCCCGCCTTTATCCTGCCGCCCCCGCGGGCCCTTTACACCGCCTTTTCAGCCAAGTTTTTCATCATGGGCAAGCACGCCTGGATTACCTTCCTGGAGGCCGTAGGAGGATTTGCGCTTTCTTTTACCTTGGGAGTTCTTTTCGCCATTGGCGTGGTTTATTCGCGCCACCTGCAGAACACCATTTATCCGCTCATCGTGATCCTTTATGCCATGCCCAAGAGCGCCTTTGCGCCGCTGATGGTGATCTGGGTCGGATACGGACTTTTTTCGAAAATCGCCATAGCATTTCTCGTCGCTTTCTTCCCGATTGTCGTCAACACGGTCGTCGGACTGAAGGAAGTGGAGCCGGAGCTAATCGATCTTGCACGCATCAGCCGGGGTTCACAGCTCGATATTTTTAAAAAAATCCGGCTTCCGAATTCCCTGCCTTACATGTTCGCCGGGATTAAGGTCGCCATCGTTCTTTCGGTCACCGGAGCGATCGTGGCCGAGTTTGTGGCTGCCAATGAAGGCCTGGGATATCTGATCCTGCAGGCCAACTACAGCCTAGATACGGCCTTTGCCTTGGTCATCCTGCTCATTCTTGCCCTGCTCTCCCTCGGCCTTTTCCTGGCCGTGGACGTACTGCAAAGGAAGCTGGCCCCGTGGAGCGCGGAAGTGCGCCAGCTCGAAGGCTCATTTTAATCGTGGAAAGAGGAGGTAGAGTCATGGAGAAGAGGAAGACTTTTCGTTTGTTTCGGGTCGCGTTGTCTTTGGCTGCGGTCCTGGTCGTGGCTGGTGGCTTGACCGTTCATGCAGCGCAGCCATCCGGTGACAAGCAGGCCGCAACCATCCGTGTTGACTTCATCATCGGCGGGAAGCATGCGATTTGGTTCGCCGCCTTAGAGAAGGGCTTTTACGCAAAGCGAGGGCTTAACGTGACCATTCAAGCGGGCGCGGGCTCGGCGGACACGCTGCGCAACATCGCCGCCGGCGTCGCTGACCTCGGTTTCGCCGACTTCTCGACGGCGATCGTTGCCCGATCGAGAGGAGCGGCTGTTCTATCGGTGGCCCAGCTCGGTTATGTTCCGACCACGATCATGTGGCGAGAAGACACGAACATCAAGACGCTGAAGGATCTTGAGGGAAAGTCGTGGGCCATCAGCCCGGGCCAGGCGCAGTGGTTTCTGATGCCGGCCTTCTGCCGGGTCAACAACATCAATTTCAAATCGATCAAGATCCAGGAAACCGCGCCGGCCCTCCAACCGGCCGCGCTGGTGGCCAAAAAGGCCGACTTCATCATTATGTTTCGTGCCTCGAACGACGAGGTGGCGGAGCGGGCTGCGACGAAGCAGGGCATGAAGCTCAAGCGCGTGTTCATGCGGGAGAACGGTCTCGATATCTACAGCGGCTCCCTTGTGGTCAAGGAAGAGGACGTGAAGCGTCGGCCCGAGATGATTCGGGCCTACGTGGAGGGAACGATGGAAGGACTAAAGTATGCCCGAGACCATCAGGAGGAGGCGCTGAGTATCCTACTCAAGCACAAGCCTGAGCTGGATAAGGAGCTCACGCGCACCCAGCTCAAAAACGCGGTCGAGGAGGTCTTCATACCGCCCGAGTCGCTGGCGTCGGGGTTTGGCTACATGAAACCTGACATCATGGAGAAGACCGTCAAGATCACCAACGAATTCTTCGATGTGGCGAGAAAGGTTTCGCTCGAGGAGGTCTACACCAATCAGTTCATCAAGAAGTAAAGGTTAGAAGGCTTGGGTCCGGGAGTGCCTCCCCTCATCGTGGTTGAGGATGTTTTCAAAGTTTTTCGCAGCGCGGCGAAGGACGTTGAAGCCCTGGAGCACATCTCTTTCGAGGTCGATGAAGGGGAGTTCGTGTCCATCGTCGGTCCCAGCGGGTGCGGCAAGAGCACGCTCCTGAAGATCATCGCCGGGTTGCTGCCGATGACTTCGGGCAGGATCGAGGTGAGCAGGAAAACCGTCGACGCCCCGCTGGAGAACGTCGGAATGGTTTTCCAAGCGCCGGTGCTCCTCAAATGGAAGACCGTGCTCGGCAACATCATGCTGCCCGTGGAGTTTGCCAGGCTGGATCGAGCGCCCTACCTGGAAAAAGCCGGCTCTCTCGTGCGGCTTGTCGGGCTGCAAGGCTTCGAGGAGATGTATCCCCACCAGCTTTCCGGCGGCATGCAGCAACGGGTTTCCCTCTGCCGGGCCCTGGTGACCGATCCGCGGCTTCTCCTCATGGATGAGCCCTTCGGTGCCCTCGACGCCATGACCCGCGATGAACTCGATCTCGAGCTATTGAGGATCTGGGGCGAGAGGAAAAAGACCGTCCTGTTTGTCACCCATAATATTCAGGAGGCGGTTTTACTGTCAGATTATGTGGTCGTGATGTCACCCCGTCCCGGCAGGGTGATTCAGAAGCTGGGAATCGACCTTGCCCGGCCTCGAACCGTCGAAATGATGAGTTCGAGCAGGTTTGGCGCCTACACGCTCGAGATTCGTGCCATGCTGGCCACCGCAAGCGGGACTCCCGCGGCCGCCATAGGGTCGACGACGTGAAAGGCTCTGCCGGTTCGCGGACGGAGGATCGAGGCTCCCGCGGCCTCTCTCGCGGCCCGCGCCTTAGCTGCTCAGCGGGGTCATTCCTGAAGCGATGATTCTGCTGAAAAACCCCCGTTCACCCTTCGACGTAGCTCAGGGCGAACGGAGGTGGTTGATAACGTTAACGATTTTCCGTTCATGCTGAGCCAGTCGAAGCATGAAAAGCCCTTTTTCAGCAGAATCAAGCGATGAATTACAAAAAGGCCGGAGTAGATATCGCCGCGGCGGATCGCCTGGTGCGGCTGATCAAGCCTCTCGCGCGCAAGACGGCGCGTTCCGGGCTGCTGGCCGGCGTCGGCGGCTTCAGCGGCCTTTTCGAGCTCAAAAGCCGTGAGTACCGCCATCCGGTCCTCGTCTCTTCCACCGATGGGGTCGGCACCAAGCTCAAGATCGCCTTCCTGATGGATATTCATGATACCGTTGGCATCGATCTTGTGGCCATGGGGGTCAATGATGTCTTGACGCAGGGGGCCGAGCCGCTGTTTTTCCTCGACTATTTTGCCACCGGCAAGCTGAAGCCGGAAATCGCGCTCCAGGTGATCCGCGGCGTCGCCGCCGGGTGCCGACTGGCCGGTTGCGTGTTGATCGGCGGGGAGACGGCGGAGATGCCGTCGTTTTACAGCGATGGAGAATACGACCTGGCGGGGTTCGCCGTGGGTATTGTCGAGAAGGATAAGATTCCGAGGTCCACGTCGATTGTCCCCGGGGACTTCTTGATCGGGCTTCCTTCCAGCGGACTGCACAGCAACGGCTATTCTCTCGCGCGCAGGGTTCTCCTGGATGTGCAACGGTTGCGGCTGCGGCAGCGGATCCCGGAGCTCGGGCGGACTCTGGGAGAGGAGCTATTGGAGCCCACGCGGATTTATGCCAAGATGATCCGGCGTCTGGTTAAACACCATACCCTTAAGGGGATTGCCCATATTACGGGAGGAGGAGTACCGGGAAACCTTCCACGGGTCCTGCCAGCGGGGCGAGAGGCGTGGATCTGGCGCGGGAGCTGGCCCGTCCCCCCTATTTTTGGGTTGATCCGGAGGAGCGGCGCGATCCCACAGGCGGAGATGGACCGCACGTTCAATAACGGATTGGGAATGATTTTCGTGGTCGGGAAAAAGGAGCTTGCCGGGGTGGAGCGCTCTCTCAAAAAGCTGCGAGAAAGGTATTACGTGATCGGCGAGGTCCGGCGGGGGGAGAGGCGAATCCGGTTCGTCTCCTAGGTGGATTTTATGGCGCGGCAGGTTCCGATAAGCGTGCTCATATCCGGCAGCGGCACGAACCTTCAAGCGATTTTGGACGCGGTTCAGGAGAAGCGGCTCGATGCCGAGATTCGGGTTGTCGTCAGCAATCGGGAGGAGGCTTATGGCTTGGTCCGAGCCAGGAATCGCGGCGTTGCTACCGAAGTGGTGGATCACCGCAAATTTCCTACCCGCGAGGCCTACGATCAGGTCCTGGTGGAAATCCTGCGCGCGCGGCAGGTGGAACTGGTGATCTTGGCGGGTTTCATGCGCTTGTTGTCTCCCGTTTTCGTTCGGGCCTTTCCGAACCGCATCATGAATATTCACCCGGCTCTGCTTCCCGCTTTTCCGGGCCTTCACGTGCAGAAAAAGGCGCTCGAGCACGGCGTGCGCTTCTCCGGGTGCACGGTTCATTTTGTCAACGAGGAATGCGATCAGGGTCCGATCATCATCCAGGCAGCTGTGCCCGTCTATCCCGACGATACCGAGGAATCGCTTACGGCTAGAATCTTCAAAGAGGAGCATCGCGTCTATCCCCGGGCGATCCAGCTTTACTGCGAAGGGAGGCTTCACGTCGAAGGGCGAAGGGTCTTTGTCGATGGATTGATCAGAGAGGAAGGGCAGGTGCTGGTCCTGCCTCCCCTGAAAGGATGAAGAGAATTCGCCCCGCGCTCGCTTTGCTCCTCAAATCCCTCGTCAGCCTGGGCATTCTCGCTTTTCTCCTGACCCGGATCGACGTGGCCCAATTTCTGAGGATCCTCTCCACGGCCCACCTCGGTTACGTGGGTGTCGCCGTGCTCGGCTATTTTGTCGGTCAGGTCATCAGCTCCGTGAGGTGGACGCTTCTGGCGCGGCCTTTAGGTTTTAAGAATCCTGGCTGGGACTTCGCGTCCTTTTACTTCATCGGCATGTTTTTCAACCTGTTTGCCCCCAGCACGGTGGGCGGGGACCTCGGGCGTGTTTTTTATCTGGCGCGGGAAGGAGTCCAAGGACAGGGGCATTCTGGGGCGGGACCTACGGCTGGCGCCTTGATCTCCGTCATTATGGATCGAGCCGTAGGAATGGCCGCGCTTGTGTGGGTGGGTGCGGCGGCGCTGCTGTTCTTTCCGAGCTATTCCATCCCGCCTGTGATCCAAGTTATAAGCTACGGGCTTGCTCTGGGTCTTATCGTGGGCTGGGCCCTGCTTCCCTTTGCACAGCGGCTGTTTGAGCGGCTGGCCAACCCCATAGGGCGGAATTTGCGCCTCGCGATTGCGACCTATCAAACCAACCCAAACGTTCTAACCCAGACCATCGCGCTTTCTTTGATCGTTCACGTCATTCAAGCGACGATCCAGCTCTTTTTGGGTCGCGCCTTGGCCCTGGAGATTCCTTATTCTTATTGCTTCATTCTCTACCCGTTAGTGGGCGTTTTCAGCTCGCTGCCCATAACTCTGAATGGGTTCGGATTACGTGAGGGAGGGTACCTCTTTTTACTGCAACTGATCGGCATCAGCTCGGAGAAGGCCATTGCCGTCGGCCTGCTGTGGTTCGTGGTCTGCGCGCTCGACAGCCTGTTCGGCGGGGTATTATACGTCCTCAGAAGGGCGCCGAGGCCTTCGACAACAGTTTCCGAGATTGAGAATCAGCTCAGGTGATGCAGAAAGAGTGAGGCCAGACCGGGAAAGGGATTCCCCTCCCATAAATAAGCGCCCGGTCCGAGCGTAGCGGATTTCAGAGCGGGTTAAAAAATCGTCGCGTTTTTCTTTCTTAGCTGGCCCCCGAAGGATTTGCAAATGTAACTTGCCGATATCTGAGCGGCGCTTAAAAGACGGGACAAAATCTGCTATGTTGGAAAACATCCTGGGGTCCCGGTCGATCGGCGAGAGGAGGTCATATGTTTGGAATCGGTTTCTACGAACTCTTGTTTATCCTGATTATCGCCTTGATTGTCTTCGGCCCGGGCAAGCTTCCCCAAATTGGCAGCGGGTTAGGCAAGGCCATCCGCGACTTTAAAAAGGGAATCAGCGGCGATGAATCGGACGAGGCTGCCAAAGGAGACAAGGGCTCCAAAAAAGATGACTCCAAAGAACTGCCGCGTTGAGGGGAGTCCAAGACCGTCATGAGAGAGATCGCGCAAAAATGGGGCTTCAAGGGTCTTTACCCCGTCGAGCTGGCGAGTGATTACCTGGGAGGACTGGGGATGCTCTCTTATGAAACCGCGCGATGCCTGCGCAAGCGATGGGAAGGCGGCCTCATTCTGGAACAGATGGAACACGTCGGCGTACGCTCGCTCTCCATTGTGACTCTGACGGCCCTTTTTACCGGCATGGTCTTGGCCCTGCAGATGGGGAACTACTTGGCGCGCTTCGGAGCCAAGCCCTATGTGGGGAGGATCCTGGCCGTTTCCATGCTCCGGGAGATGGGGCCGGTGCTCACGGCGCTCATGATCGGGGGGCGAGTGGGCGCGGGGATCACCGCGGAAATTGGCTCCATGAAGGTCACCGAGCAGATCGATGCCATGCGCTCGATGGGCATCAACCCGATCCAAAAACTGGTCCTCCCCCGGGTCGTTGCGCTCATCGTGATGCTCCCCTTGCTCACCATCCTGGCTCACTTCGTCGGCATTCTCGGGGGGCTTTTCACCAGCGCGACCGAGCTCAACGTCAGCGCGGATTACTACCTGAACTCGATCGTGCAGTTCGTAAAATTTCAGGATCTCTTCAGCGGTCTGGGAAAGACGCTCTTTTTTGCCTTCTTTATCTCGATCATTGCCTGCTATAACGGCCTGGAGGCCAGCGGCGGAGCGGATGGCGTGGGACGCGCCACGACCAAGACGGTGGTCACGGCTTCCATCACGATTCTCGTCTCGGATTTTTTTCTTACGAAGCTCTTCCTCTCTCTCTAGGCATGGAACCGAACGGTTTTATCGAGTGCCGCGATCTCTTCAAGACCTTCGGGGAAAAACCCGTTCTCCAGGGGGTGAACTTGAGGATCGAACAGGGGGAGACGATGGTGATTTTGGGCGGCAGCGGTTCGGGCAAAACCGTTCTACTCAAGCACATGAACGGGCTGATTAATCCGGAATCCGGAGAGGTGTTTGTGGACGGCGTGGAAATTTCCGGCTTGGAGGAGGACGATCTCAGGGAAGTGAGAAAGAGGGTAGCGATGGTTTTTCAGGGCTGTGCGCTCTTTGACTCTCTCACCGTCGCGGAGAATGTCGCCTATCCATTGCGTGAACACACCGCGTTGTCCGCCGAGGCGATTCGAGGGAGAGTCGAAGAGGTGCTCTCTCTGGTCGACCTGGAGAGAAGCGAAGAGCTTTATCCCGCAGAGATGAGCGGCGGGATGAAAAAGCGGGCTGCCCTGGCGCGGGCCCTGGCGTTGCGGCCCAAGGGGTTGCTCTACGACGAACCGACCACGGGGCTGGACCCGGTGATGACCCAGCGGATCAACCGGCTGATCTGCGACCTGCAAGCCAAGCTGGGCGTCACCTCGGTGGTCGTGACGCATGATATCCAGAGCGCCTTTGAAGTGGCGGACCGTCTCGCCTTTCTCCAGGGAGGCCAGATCCGATTCGTCGGGACCAAGGACGAGATCCGGGCAACTTCGGATCTCACGCTCCACGAGTTCCTTCTTAGCGGCTAAAAGCCATTTTCTATGAAGACCGATGCGGCCTCAAAGATCAGGGTCGGCATGCTCATCGTGACTGCCCTGGTTATCCTCGCCGTGGCCATCCTGCTGATGGGCAAGGAGCGGCGCCTTTTTGAAAACAAGGTCCCGTTCGAGATCCAATTTTCCCGCACGAACGGTCTGCGGGTGGGCGCCCCCATCAGCCTTACCGGCGTGACGGTGGGCTCGGTCGAGAGCATCGGTTTTCCGCAGGACGTGCACAAAAACTACGTCGTGGTGCGAATCCGGGTGGTCGGAGAGGCGGCGTCTCGCATCCGCAAGGATATGACGGCGAGGGTCCGCACGCAAGGCCTCTTAGGCGATAAATTCATCGAGCTTTCCGGCGGGAGCATCCAGAGCGAGCGGTTGCGCCCGGGCGGCCTGATCCCCTCCGTCAATCCCATTGACTACGAGGCCCTCTTGGGAGAGAGCAGCGACCTGGTGCAGGACTTTACCGAGGCGACAAATTCGTTCAAGAACATTCTTAAGTCGATCGAGGAGGGGGAGGGGCTCCTAGGCCAGCTTATGGGTACTGGCGGGGCGGGGAAATCCGCCGAGATCGGCGACAATCTCCGCGCGGCCTCCGCGTCGCTAAAAAACATCCTGGGGTCGATCGAAAAAGGCAAGGGGCCGCTGGGGCAGCTCGTTCAAGGAGGAGAAACCTCGCAGGCGATGCTTGAGAACTTGAGGGTCGGCCTGCAACACTTTCGCGGGGCTACCGAGTCGCTTGAGAAGACCGCAGAGAAGATCGCCAAAGGGGAGGGGACTCTGGGAACGCTGATCCAAGATCCCCATGCCGGCAAGGAGATCCTCACCAGCCTGCGCCGGTCAGCCGCGAACCTGGAGAACATCACCCGCGAGCTGCGTCAGGGCGAGGGAATTCTCCAGCGGCTCATGACCGACCGGCGCTACGCCGAGAGAGTGCTCGCGAACCTCGAGCGAACCACTGAAGATCTGGCCCAGATCGCGGGAAAGATCGACAGAGGAGAAGGAACCCTCGGGGCTTTAGTGAACGATCCGGGACTCTACAAAGATGCCAAGCAAGTGCTGACCGACGCCAAAGGAAGTTGGCTGTTTTCTATCCCTCGCTTCTTCCGCAACCTGTTTTCGTCCCCGGATGAGTCGGCGCAGAAGAAGACGCCCCGAGCAATGAAGGAAGAAAAAGAGTAGCGATCTCTAAGGAGCACCCGTATGCGATTTCTGCCGCGTGACGAAAGATTTTATGATCTCTTCGAAGCCGGAGTGAAAAAAGTCGTGGAGGGGGCTGTCCAGCTAGAGGAGATGATCCGAAATTTCACCGAGGTTCCCCTGAAAGCGAAACAGATCAAGGACATCGAGCACGAGGGGGACGTCATCACCCACAGCACGATAGAGCTCCTCAACCTCACCTTTATCACCCCTCTGGACCGTGAGGACATCCACGGCCTCATCACTTCGCTAGACGACGTCCTGGACTACCTTGAGGCCTGCGCCGAGCGCCTGAGCCTGTTCAAGATCGACAAGACCACCGACGAGGCGAGCCTCTTGGTCGGCATCCTCGTCAGGGCTGTCAAGGAGCTGGAAAAGGCGGTCTTCAAGCTGCGTCGATTGAAAGGGGCGGATTCGGTCATCAAGAACTGCCTCGAGATTGACCGTCTGGAGAACGAGGGCGATTACGTTTGCCGGGCGGCGGTGGCCAAGCTGTTCGAGCCGGAGAATAATCCCCTCGAGGTCATCAAATGGAAGGAGATCTACGAGACTCTCGAGAACGCGATCGATCGGTGCGAGGATGTCGCCAATGTCCTAGAGGGGATTGTCCTGAAGAACGCTTAAGGCTCACCCGCTTCGCGTCGCGTTTGGAAGGGTCGCTCACCGGCTGGGGCTGGGGCGCGGTCCGTAACCATCCTTCTGGTTTGAGCCCAC
This sequence comes from Deltaproteobacteria bacterium, assembly GCA_016193385.1. Next base: position 8,387 of record JACPSF010000151.1, on the reverse strand, counting down.
CAAGACCGTGTAGAGAGAGAGCTTGGAGAGCTTATAGACCGTTTCTACGCTGAGTTCCGCAGCGTGGATAAAGGGTTTGAGCCTAAGATTGGTGCGCCAACCCAGGTGCCGGGTTACCGGGTCCAGAGCCTCGGTGACAAAACCCACGAGCGGGGACTCGCTGGTGAAGTGGTTCACGATCACGATGCGGCCGCCTGGGCGGCAGACCCGCCTGGCCTCTTCGACCATGCGGATCGGGTCCGGGACTACGGTGACGACATGGAAGGCCATGACATAATCGAAGCTGTCGTCAGCGAACTCCAGATGGAGAGCATCCATTTCCACGACTTTTAAGTGGCTCCAATCGTTCTCTCTAATTTTTCGCCGAGCGCGGGCGAGCATGTCGGGTGCTAAATCGATCCCGATCACCTCGCAGTGTCGCGGGTAGGCCGGGAAGGAGGTCCCGGTTCCGACCCCGACTTCCAACACCCTAGCCCCTTGTGGGATCTTAAGGGAGTCGATGACCCGTCTTAGGCGGAAATAGAAGATTTTGCCGAATACTTTGTCGTAAAAAGGTGCAAAATCCGAGTAAAGCTTGCTTTCATGCGCCTCAATTTCACCCATGATTTCAAACCTAGGCCTTGAACGTGATCCCCTTGGAAGCTAGGCAGCCCGGATCTCCCGGGTCTGCTTTTTGCTGAAAGCGGAGATATCTCGCTTGCGGAACCGCCACTGTTTCCCCTTTTTAAAGGCGGGCAGGATGTTCTTCCGGGCAAACTCATTGACTGTGTCCGGGCTCAAGTCCAGGATCCTCGCAACTTCCCGGCTGTTTAACAAATCGTCTTCTGGTTCCAACATAGGCCCCCCATCAAAATGATGCGGTCTTGCCCAATGGCAGAGTGGCTGTTTTGTAACAAGTTAACCGGAGGCTGTCAAGGCGAAAACGGCCTGTCTTGCGCCCTGGAGGGAGTTCCTTTAGCATGCATTCGTGTCTCTCATGGGCTCCGTAAGGAAGGTCCTCAAGCTCGTCAGCTTTCTCGGGATTGCTCTGATCCTCGTGGTCGCTACTGCGCTGCTCGCCTTTTATTACTTGATCCAGGTGGGTGAATTTCGCCGTTTTCTTCTGAGCGAATTGGAAAAGCGCACACGGTTGAAGGCAAGCATTGGGCAGGCGGATGTCCGCTTGGGAAAAGTGACCGGGATCTCGTTTCGCGACTTCGCCCTGCTGGAGCCCGAGACGGGCCGTCCCGTCATCACCTCCGAGCGGGTTCTCGTCCGAGTCGCGCTGATGCCCCTGTTCGAGCGGAGGCTGGACTTTTACGAGATCCGCTTTCAACGGCCGACGTTTAAACTCACCCGCGATGGGAAGGGCGAGATTCGCCTGCTCAATTTGCTCCTCCTTCCCCTGACCCCAGAACAGCAGGGAGGTCCGTTCACCCTCGATTTACACCAAATTAAGATTGAAAAGGGCGACCTGGTCTTTTCCGAGGAGTCGGAGGGTGGCGCCCCGATACCGACCCACTTCCGGGAAATCGATTTGACCCTTCGTCCGCCTCCCGCGAAGAATTCGCTCTCACCCGACCTCGGTAGAGCTGTTCGAGGCGTGGCCGCCGCAGGACTCGGGCCAGCCTTGGAGTTTACACTCAAGGCGACTGTCGAGAGGGACGGGCGGCAAGCGCGGCTGGCGTCTCAGGGCAAGATGGTTCTCCCGCAAGGAGAGGCGACGCTCCGACAGACCTGGCTGGATGCCGAGATTCAAATTGAAGGTCTGTCCGCCGGCCTGGTTTGGGATTATTACGGTCATCGGCTTCCGCTCCGCGCCATGCGGGGCACGGTCGGATCACGCTTGCGTTGGCGGGGGAGCTTGGCGCAGCAAGTCCAGGTGAAAGGGGCCATCGAATTCGGACAGCTCGGTTTCGATGCGCCGCAAATTTTTCCGGGTGAGGTGGCGCCAGGGAATGTGCGGGTAGAGCTGGAGATGGAGTGGACGCCTCAAGAGATTCGTCTGCTGCGCTTGGATTGGCACTCCGAAGATATCAGCCTGGCACTGCGAGGTAGCGTAAGCCGCTTGCAGGAAGATGATCCAGAACTGAACCTTCAACTGAGCAGTCCTTTCCTGCCCGTCGTGAAGGCGCGCAGGTATTTCCCTTTGCGGGTTTTAGACTCGCCGACCTTGGATAGGCTGGTTGGGGCAGTGCGCCGGGGCGAGATCAGTCTGGCGAGGGCTGGAGTCGCCGGCCGGCTGTCAGAGATCCGGCGGTTTTCCGATCCCAGCCTGATTTGGGTCGAGGCTGAGTTGCAGGACGTCGGCGGCCAGCTCCCAGGTGAAGGCGAGCTTCCCTGGCGGGGAGTAAACGGCAGGGTCGTCCTCGAAAAGGGAGTGATCTCTTACAAGGGGCTCCGAGGGACATTTGGGAATTCCCGGATGACGGAGGTCAATGGGGTTTACCGAGGGTTGGCTTCCGGGTCAGCCGACTGGGAGGCTCGCGCGCGCGGAGAGCTTGACCTCGGAGAGCTGCGCGCGCTGTTAAAGTCGAGGCTTACGCCTCCTCCTCTGGCGCAGATCGGTGCGCAGCTTAAAGAGCTGAGCGGCCGGGGAACTTTCGAGGTTTTTCTGCGCCAGAGCGCGGCTTCTCCCACTTATGCCGAGGGTCGGCTGGCGCTGGATAATGCTCTCCTTCGGGTAGGGGAGCTTTCCCTTGCTCAGATCAAGGGAGGCCTCAGCTTTTCCCCCAAAGAAATTCGCCTGGAAAAGCTAAGTGGGCTTTTGGCCGGATCGCCACTGCGGTTGAGCGGAAGCTTGAGCCGTTACATGACGGAAAGGCCGTCATTCGATCTCGTGTTCGAATCCTCTGGGATCAAGGCGGGCGTAGTCAGCCGGATACTCCTGGCTTCGGGATCACCCGAGGAACCGGGGACGGTTCGCGGGACGGTCCGCTATCAAGGCTCCTTCAATTCCCCTGAGGACAGAAGGGTCAGCGGCACCTTGGAGCTGGCCGGGGTTGAGCTTCCCTTTCTCAGTCAACGAGCGCGCGACGTTAGTGGCCGGCTCAGGTTCGACGGCGCGGATATTGATTTCCAGGGTCTCAAGGGACGACTGGCGGGATCGGCTTTCGAGTTTCGGGGTCAATGGAGGCACGCAGAGAGACCTCAGTTGGTTTTCACCTTGAACTCCCCGGAGATGGACCTGGCCGTTCTTTTCCCGCAGGGCGACGAGTCTTCGAGCGATTGGTACGACCGATTGCAGGCGAAAGGGCGGGTCAGCATCAAAAAGGGCAAATTTGAACACTTTGAATTTTCCGAGCTTCAGAGCGATTTGGCGTTAGACAAAAGGACCTGGCGTCTGAATAGCTTCTCTGCTCGGTCCCTGGGAGGGACCGTACAGGGCTCTGGATCCTTCACCGACCGCCCGGACAAATTGAGCTTTGCCGTCGAGTCCAAGGTTCAGGGCGTTCCGGTTAGGGGATTTCTAAGCTGGTTCGATATGGCGACGAACGACGTCACCGGAAAGATCCGGATCTCAGGCCAGCTCGACGCAGCCGGAAAGACAGGCGCGGAAAGGAAGAGAAGTCTCAACGGCGTCTTCCATCTCGAAATTGAGGACGGGGTGCTGCGACGGCTGCGCGTCCTGGTCCGCATCCTCAGTCTGATCGATCTCTCCCGTTGGTTTTCCCTGGAGATGCCCGATATCAACCAGGAAGGGATCCGCTTTCGGCGCATCAGCGGGGATTTCAAAGTGTCGCGCGGAGTCTACTCGACCCCAAACCTCCTGGTCGACAGCGACGATCTTCGTCTGACCGGGGCAGGGACGGTGGATGGGGCTGAAGGGTCCGTGGATTTCGTCGTGGCCGTGCGCCCGTTCCCCAGAATCAGCTCGGCCGTGAGTTACATCCCGCTCATCGGGCGGGGGTTGGCGGCCATCAAAGACTCTTTTCTGGTTGCCAGCTTCCGTGTCAGCGGCTCTCTTGATAATCCCATCGTCATCCCGGCGCCGCTGAGCACCCTATCGGAATTCTTTTTCGGCGCGTTGGAAATCCCCAAGAGCCTCATCGGCCTTTCCGGAGATGAGAAGAAGTGACCCGGCGGCTCACGCTCTACACGAGACAGGGCTGCTGCCTCTGCGAGGAGATGAAAGGAGTCATCGGGCGGGTGGCCGGTGAGCTTCCTCTCGAGATGGAAGAGATCGATGTGGACGGGGAGCCGAGGCTTAAGGAAGAATTCGGCAGTGAAGTGCCGGTTCTCTTCATCGATGGCCGCAAGGCCTTCAAGTACCGGGTGACGGAAGGGGAGCTTAAAAAGAGGTTGAGAAAGGAGGCGGTAGCAAGCAGAGGCTGAGGTTTGTTTCCGCGATCCTGTTGTTAGTGATAAGTGATAAGTCAGCGATTGCAGCGAGCGTGAGATTTTTGTAGGAATTGCATGTAAATTGGCAACACAGGTGTAACGGGGAATCTATCAAAACTCGGGCGGAAATCAAGGAGCGAATATGCCGGATAAAGAAAAGTGTCCGTTGTGTAATTCCGATGCTACCGTTCGTGAGCGTCCCATGGGTATAGACGGCAAGGCTGTCGAGTGCGTCTTATGTACCACGTTCGAAATTACGGAAAACGCTCTTTCTGGACTACGGTCCAAACCTGGCGATAAGGAATTAATTCCCTATCTTATATGTCACATCCGTCAAGCGAAGAAGCAGAGCCCACTGTTCAACGTAGCTAGTCACACCTGGCGACAATTCGCGCAGTCGCATAAAAACACGCCTTTCTCCCAAAAAACCGCAAGGCTTCTGGATTTGCTTGCCACCCGCTCTGATTTTCAGCCGGGGGGCCGTATTCAATTGGATTCGAAATTGGACTGGCCACTCATTGATGCTGGCTCAGAAGTCGAGTTTGCATATCTCGTGGATTTTCTCTTAGAAGCAGATTATGTAAACCAGAAATTCCGTCCCTTATTCCAACTTACTCCGAAGACTTGGGAACGATTTGAGGAAGCTGCAACTGGACAGGGTACGCCAGGAAAATGCTTTATTGCTATGTCATTTGATGAATCTTTGAATGAAGCTTACGACCAAGGCTTGTATTTGGCTTTGAAAAACGACTGCAAAATGGAACCGGTGAGAATCGACCGCGTCCACCACAACGAAAAAATTTGTGACAAGATTGTAGCTGAGATTCGCGCCTGCCAGTTTATCGTGGCTGATGTTACCTTGCAGCGTGCGGGAGTTTATTTCGAGGCGGGCTTCGCTATGGGGTTAGGGCGTCCCGTGATTTGGACCTGCCGAGAGGACGATTTGGACAACGTTCATTTCGACACCCGGCAGTATAATCACATTGTTTGGAAAGAACCTGGCGGTTTGAGGACGCAGCTTGCCGATAGAATCAAAGCGACTATTCCGGGCGCAGTTTAACATCAGAAACAATTTTGCTGCGGTAGCAAACAGGTGTTAGGGAATGGGACCAATCGCCATTTTCGACAAATCTTTTATTCAAGGCCTCAGCCTCGACGAGGCAGTGCTCTTCGACAATTGTTTTCTAACGAACATCGTACCCATTTTTTTTGCCGAGACAAGTGATAAGAATTTCCTTTTCAGGCGGGGCCACTGAGAACGCCCAAATCACCCCGACGACCACGTGCCCACGCCCTTTAGGGGCCAAGGGAAAGTGCCTGAGAGAGCAGAACGGTCCCCGATCGCCATTTTGGGGCGGAGAGTATTCGATGGGTAGTGTTATGTCAACTAGTGTAGTGCGTCATAAATTCCTTGACAGGCCCGTTCGTGGTGAGCCCGTCGAACCATGAACCGAACTGACTGATATCGTTCATCCTTCGACGAGCTCAGGATGAACGGAATATGTAAAGAAGTGTTGGACGCACTACACTAGCGGGCGGTTCTAGGGCAGGGATGGACATTTGCCAGCGGTTGCGGTAAGGACGCTTTTAAATGACCTGGCTGTCCCTCGATCTTCCTCGGGACGGTGAGTTTATCGAACCGTAGGATGGGTCGAAATACAAATGAATACTATCCATGCGGTCAGGGTACTAGAAGTGCTGAACCGACATATTTCCGCATGAAGCAGCACATTGGACTCGGCTCAGCAAACGTCCTCGACATGAGCGAGGTAAAGTTCGAGGCGATGAGAAGGCCGATTAACGTCAGCGATCCGATTCGGGTCGCTGAACTCCTCAGAGTCTCTGAGATCTCCAGCAATTTGTTTCCGCAACTCGTCATCGGAGTCCGCTATTGGCCGTGGCTTCTGGTCGCACGCGACTTTCAAGCGAAGTGGGATGATAGGGCAAGAGGACGCAGAGTCGAGGCTGGCCTGGAGAGAATCCATCGCCGGATGTACACGGGAAGCCGCTATTCCTTCGGCAATAGAGGGCCGCGCTCCCGCAGCACTTTCAGGCTGTACGAGTCCATGTACCAGAAGATATCTGACGGCGAATCCGAAGGGAGCCCGCTGCACCGTTTTCTTCGCAAAGAGACCCGCAGGTTCAACGGATACCAATTCGGCATTTTCAATCATCGCAACACTAACGGTTGGAGAAAGGCTCTGCGCAGCTCCATGGGGGCACCCGCCAGACAGTTCGCGGCAATCCTCAACAGGCTTGAGAAGGAGAACGGCGAGCTAGACGGCCCGGAGCCCGCAATCACGCGGGTTTTGCGAAGCTATCTCCGGGACAAATCCTCGGTTGATGAATGGCTCTGGAAGGGCTGCTTTTGCTACGCGCTGTTCCGCTGCCTGTACGGGATAATCGATCCGGCCGCCGAGAAGCGTAAGGCGACGAAGCACGACTGGCATAACGAGTGGGTGCGCCTGTTGAGGTCGATCCTCAAGGGGAAGCGCAAGCGGATTCCGGTAACTTGGTATCGCTTCAGAGAACATCTTCGGGCAGACCGCCCTCCTTTCAAAGTGACTCATGAAAAGGGCGAGAGACGACGAATCCTAAGGACGTTCAGGTTCTATACCTTCTTCTACCTGTATTGCAGGTCCGTGCCGCCGTTCAAACCCGAGTACCGATGAGGTTTTCTAAGTTTGACGACTCGATAAGACTCTTCCTTCGAAAGAAGGGAGATGAGGAGTGCATCTTCATTTCCACCTACGGGCTTGACGAGACGGTACTGTGCGCGCTGCTGCGGCGGTATGAAGTGCCCTCTACCACGAGGATCGTGGTTTGTCATGAGATCATGCGACACCGATTTCCGGGCTATCTGGGCAAGCATTACCGCAAAAGCACGGTTATCTCCGTGGTACATGCTGGGAAGAAGCGGTGTCCTGTGTTCCATCCGAAATTATGGATGAAGACGAAGGGGCGCGAGTGTCGTGAGCTGTTGATTGGCTCCTTTAACCTGACTCGCTACCACCTCGACGAAGAACAAGAGACGATGGAGTCCATATGCCACTGGGATCGCCTTCGGCTGGCGCTGCCGCGATATGCGCTTTTTGATCTATGTCGGAGCCGTAACTTGCCGGCAAGCCAGAGAATCAAACTCGCTCCCGTCACAATTTCCGTAACGTGCGGAGCCAATGGCCCGACCGATCTTGATGTAAAAAGGGCTCCCGTCGCGTACGTCCTCGAGCACCGGCTCGGTTTGGATGAAGATCGATTGGAATTCGGTTGCGCGCCTTTCTGCTCGGATCGAGCAGTCGCATCCATCGCTGGCACGGAACAAGAGGCCGAGGTTAGAGTTTGGGATGCGAGGATGGTTCACGCGGGCTGGGATCTCCATGCGAAGTGTCTAGAGTTCGACCGGCACGTCATTCTGGGCTCCGCGAATCTGACCGAGCAGGCGTTGCTTGGGAAAGACCGGGAGCCGCTTAATACGGAAGCGATCATCTGCCTCCCGAAGCGAGGGCAGTTTCTTAAGCCCTATTTCCGCGGAATCCGACCGAGACAGCTTGAGACAGGAAAGGTGAATGACTCCAATCCTCCTGGTGATCCGGAGGAGGGAGAGGATAACGATTGGGCAAAGCAGAAGGAGTTGGCTATTAACGCTCCCGAGGAGCTGAGGTTGAGCTTCGAGGAACGCGGCCAGCGGGAACGGTTGAGGATCATAATCAAGAATAGGAATGGCCGCAGGTCGGGACGGCTGACTCTTCGCAGCGAGGGCAGGAACGATATCGAACCGCTTCGCCTTACTGGCGCCGAGGCCCGCGATATCCCCAGAAGAAACTGGCGCCTGTTGGCAAAGATGATTTTGAACCCGCCGATTCAGGTGGAAGGAAAGAGCGGCAGGAAGCAATGGCGCCGGGAACTCGACATTGACGACTTTTGGCTGGATGTGGAGGATTTTCGCAAGCGGCTCAATAGAATGCGCAACTCCATTTCCGGGAACGATCTGCCGCAAGAAGATTTGGAAGACAGATTGAGAAATGAATTCGTCGACGTGCGAGACATTCGAGATTCCCTAATGAGAC
>JACPSF010000150.1 GCA_016193385.1 Deltaproteobacteria bacterium | reverse complement strand
GTTCCCGTGCGGCGGCGGCGAAGCGGCGCTCCACTCCAGCGTGTTCGCCTGCCAGGGATTTTTCTCCGCCTTCCTGCCAGCGACCAGGCCCCAGACCAGATTGACCACAAAGGGTATCTGCGAAAGCGCGAGGAGCAGGGCGCTCACCGTGATGAAGACATTGATCGGCTGCAGCGGCTCCAGGAACGCGTACTGGGTCGGATTATAGATCCGCCGCATGTGTCCGCCGACGCCGAGGATGTGCATGGGGAAAAAGGTCAAATTGAAAAAGATGTACGTCAGGATGAAATGCAGCTTCGCCAGCGGCTCGTTCATCACCCGGCCGAAGAGTTTGGGGAACCAGTAATAAATAGAGGCGAACATCGCGAAGATGATCCCCGCCACGACGTAATGGAAGTGCGCCACGATGTAATAAGTATCGTGGATGAAAATGTCCACGGGTGTCGAGGCCATGAAGATGCCGCTCAGTCCCCCGATGAGGAAGTTGGAGACGAAGCCCAGGGAGAAGAGCATGGGCGAGGTAAAGCGAATCGAGCCCCCCCATAGGGTCCCGAGCCAGTTGAAGGTCTTGATCGCCGATGGGACCGCGATGACCATGGTGGAGAGCATAAAGGCGGTTCCAAGCAGCGGGTTCATGCCACTGACAAACATGTGATGGCCCCACACGACCCAGGAGAGAAAGGCAATGGCGATCATGGAGAAGGCCATCGCGTGGTAGCCGAAGATCGGCTTGCGCGAGAAGGTCGAAAGGATATCCGAGGTCGCGCCCATCGCGGGCAAGACGAGGATGTACACCTCCGGATGGCCAAAGAACCAGAAAAGGTGCTGCCACAGCAGCGGCTCGCCGCCTCCTTCGGGAAGGAAGAAGCTGGTGCCGAGCATGCGATCGAACAGGAGCATCGCCAGGGCCGCCGTGAGAACCGGCAGCGCGAGCAGAAGCAGGATGGCGGTAATGAAGAGCGACCAGATGACCAGCGGCATGCGAAAATAGGTCATCCCGGGCGCCCGCATGTTGACGATCGTCGTGATGTAGTTGATGGAGCCCATCAGCGAGGAGATGCCGAGGATAACCAGGCTGATGATCCACAGATTTTGCCCCCAATCGACGCCCGTGTAGGCGGCCTTGGCCGAGAGCGTCGCGTATGCCGTCCAGCCCGACGCGGCGGGACCGCCCGGGACCAAAAAAGTCGACAGCATCACAACCCCAGCCACCACTCCCACCCAAAACGAGAGCATGTTCAGGGTTGGAAAGGCCATATCCCGCGTCCCGATCATCAGCGGGATCAGAAAGTTCCCGAAGCAGCCCACCATAATCGGCATGACGACAAAAAAGATCATCAACGTCGCGTGCATGGTAAAAAGGGCGTTGTAGGTCTGCGGCGGAATGATGCCGTCGTACATGTAGGGCTCCGGTACCCAACTAAAGCCGGGCACGGCGGTCTCGGGCCAGCCGAGCTCCCAGCGAATCATCATCGCCAAGAGGCCGCCGATGATAAGCATGAAAAGTCCCAAAAAGAGAAACTGCCTGCCGATCATTCGGTGGAGAACACGTACGTGCGTAAAAAACCCAATTCCTCGTGGTGTCCCGGAACCGCGTGGGCCATATCAGCCGCTACAGAATCGCTCATCGTCTACTTTCCTCCGTCTAAATTGAAATGATGCTTGAGCGGAGCGGGACCAGTCACTAGCCTTGAGGCCAGCTCTCTTTGACCCACTTCTCAAACTGCTCCGGGGCGTCCACATAGAGCCAGCCGCGCATCCCGGAGTGCCCGAATCCGCAAAGCTCCGCACAGGGAAGTTCATACTTGCCGGGTTTGGTCGCCTCGAACCAGACCAGGATATCCCGACCTGGAACGGCGTCCTGCTTCAGGCGTAAATTGGGGAGAAAAAAGCTGTGGATGACGTCCTTCGACTTGAGCACGACGTGCACGACCTTGTTGACCGGGACGTGGATATCGTTTTCGGTCTGAAAATCATCTTCCGTCCCAAATTTCCGATCGGGTCCCGGATAAACAATTTCCCAGTTGAACTGTTTGGCCGTCACCTGCATCTGAAAATCACTGGGCGGGGCGTGCCGCTTGACCTTGCCCCAGGTCGAGGCGCTCATGAACGCCAACACCACCAAAATCACCGCGGGGATAACGGTCCAGGTAATTTCCAGGGCGGTGTTTCCATGGCTGTAAACCGCGCGCCGCCCCTCGCGCCGGCGATACAGGATCAGGAAAAGCACCATGAGAACCGTCACGAGAATAAAGACGGCTCCCGTGATGTAGTAGATGAGATAGAAAAGATAGTCGATCTCCCCGCCGAAAGTGGACACATTCTCTGGAAGCCAACTCATCATCAAACTTACCCGCCTTTTTAAACTTTGCTAACACAGGCGTTGCCCCATTTCAAGCGTGAATAACCATCCCTCCATTTTTGACAAAGGCATCAGCTCTGCCGTAGATCGACCATTGGCAACCATCTGGCAAAGCTGCGTGGGCGGATGTCGTGCGCTATGACACTCGCGGCAAAGAGACCCGCTATTGGCTCAAGCATAAAAGCGAGCACACCTTTGATTCTTCCCGCACCGCTCCCCACCCCCGCGAGGCGCTTCCATGGATCGGTCAAGGAGACTAACCAAATCGTGCGCTCCGTCAATACGACCCAGGTCCTCGCGAACTGGTTGGTTGGAAGGGAGATCGTGGAAGAGGAGCAGAGAGGTCAAGCTAAGGCAGAATACGGCAAACGGCTCATTGAGGAATTATCCCGACGACTGCTCTCCAATTATGGTTCGGGGTACTCCGTCCAGAATCTATGGCTCATCCGCCAGCTTTACTTAACCTACCCTCGGCTTCTTCATCCGGCAAACATTCCCCACGCATTGCGTAGAGAATCTTTAAGTCACTCAAAATCAGTGGATGCTGGAATTCTCTACGCACCGCGTAGAGAATCCTGGAAGCCCGGCAAGCTTCACCCAAACCTCTCATGGACCCACTACCGGACCCTGCTCCGCGTTGATAAAGCGGAAGCCCGGGCCTTCTATGAAATCGAGGCCCTGAAGAACAACTGGTCAGCCCGAGAACTGGAGCGACAGAAAAACAGCCTGCTGTACGAGCGGTTGGCTCTGAGCAAAGACAAGAAGCTAAGGAGGGTCAGGTCTTGGATCTTGTATCGTAAACGGGACCGTAAGTCGCCCGCGGATGCGGTTTTAGCCACGAAGATTTACGTCGCGCTAACGGATAACGACTGGTTTCGGTTCCTCCGGTCGCGGCCGGAGCTGGACGAGGTCAACTTCTGGCAGCCGGGCGGACCTTATCCGTTTTAACGCCGTCAGACG
>JACPSF010000149.1:14608-17953 GCA_016193385.1 Deltaproteobacteria bacterium | reverse complement strand
TCCCACGCCTCACCAATATCTTCTTGGCGAGCTTCGCCCACACATCCAGCCTCACACGATCCAACCCGCATCCGGCGATCTGTTTCGACCGCAAGCGCTTTGACATATCACCAGCATCATAATTCAATCGAGGGCACGGATGGCCTCATTCCAAATAGCCCTCCTGTCGCAAATAGGCTCGAAGGGCTTCGGGCCACGGCCTGAGGCTCTTCAGGCCTATCCCTCTGATTTTATCTTGAGCTAACACGGACCACGCAGGGCGGCGCGCTGCCGCGCCATACTCCGCAGTGGATAGCGGGCCAAAGTCCGGTATCATGGACAAGATCTCGAAGACTTTGCTGGCAAATTCAAACCAGGAACACTGCCCGCTATTCGTGACATGATAGAGACCGTAGGCTCGCGCTAGCAGCAGCTCTCTAATCTGGTTAGCGAGATCTCTTGTATAGGTAGGTGCAAGAACCTGGTCATTCACAACACGGATTCGTTTGCCTTCTTGCGCGAGGCGAATCATCGTCTTGACGAAGTTGCCTCCCTTACTGCTCGAGCCCGCTGCCCCATAAAGCCCCGAAGTCCGCACCACAAATCGCTTAGTACAGATCGTATTGACGAAATACTCGCCCGCCAACTTGGATACGCCATAAACATTGAGTGGTTCAGGATTGTCTTCCTCGATATAAGGAGTTGTTTTGTCGCCGCCAAACACATAGTCGGTACTGATATGCACCAAAGTACATTCAAGGTCGGCACAGATCTGCGCCAGATTTAGTACCGCGTAAGCATTCACCCGAAAAGCCTTTTCTACCTCTGTCTCGCAATCGTCAACCCGGTTAAATGCCACTGCGTTAATGACTATCTCTGGCTTCTTTTCAGAGAGCATGGCTCGCGTGCTTGCGAAATCGCAGATATCCAGGTCTCTGTGGCAAAAGGGCAGGAGGTCGAAATTGGAAAACACCTCCACCAAATCCGTTCCAAGCTGGCCGTTGCTCCCAAGAACTATGATGCGCATAATTAGAGGCTTCCGATGGTCCTCCATTCCTTGACATACACAGCCGCATAGCAATTTCGATATTCTCCGCTTAGAACGCTCTCAGTCCAGCTTTTGTTATTGACATACCAACGCACGGTCTTCCGAAGTCCTACCTCTTCCAGTAAGTTCTGGGCGCCCAAGATATTGGAGTAAAGGAAGGGCAATGGATCGAGAATACTGCGGTCCACGTGGGACTCAGCCGCAAAATTGACCACACGAAAGGGCGTCCGTCGGGTCAACCGCCTAACAAAGTGGCTCCCAATGAAGCCACAGCCGCCCGTGACAATGACTGTTTTCACGTCAACTCTCCACCGTACTCGAAGTTGATGTCCGCCTCTCGAAGCGTCGGCAACCGTGAATCCCTTCCCGATACAAGAGGAGCCGCTCCCGGCCAGCGAATACCGATTTCAGGGTCATTCCAAATAATTCCGCGCTCGCACTCCGGCGAATACTCCTGGGTGACCTTGTACACGACCCCGGCCTTGTCGCTGAGAACGTAGAAACCATGGGCAAACCCCACGGGAATATAGACCGAACAATAATCGCGGGCTGAAAGAACGATCCCAGCCCATTTTCCATAGGTGGGCGAGCCCCGCCGGATATCTACTGCTACATCAAAGATTTCTCCTTCCAAAGTCATGACCAGCTTCCCCTGGGGTTTCGGATGTTTCTGATAGTGCAAACCCCTGAGAACTCCTCTCTCCGAGTAAGAGTAGTTATCCTGAACAAACATATTGGGGATTCCATTTGCGCGGAACTCCGAGCGCTTGTACGTTTCAGCAAAAAACCCTCGTTTATCTCCGAAGGATCTGGGCTTGATCCGCACTACCTCAGGAATATCTAGCTTCTCGAATGAAAAAGGCATCAAGCTTTAAATGAGAATCTCAGCGTCATCGCCGATCAGGAGCCTCAGACATTGTCGGTTTCCGGAGTCACCATTGACGACCGTATTGCGCCCCAGAACGCTATCCTCCAGTCTTCCGACGCCTTCGATCTTTACCCCATCCAGGATCACGCAGTGCTGTAACGTAGAGTTTTTTATAAGGCAGCGGGAGCCAATGCTTGTGTAGGGGCCGATAAAAGAGTTTTCTATCATCGTCCCCTCACCAATAACGACTGGGCCTCTCAATCTGCTGGACTTAACGCAAGATTCTTTCTCCAACACCACCCTGCCAACCACCTGACTATTCTCATCAACCGTACCTCTAATATCCCGCACCACCAACTCATCTAGAACAATCCGATTGGCTTCCAAAAGATCGTCCTTTTTGCCGCAGTCAAGCCACCAGTTCTGCAAAATTGTGCCTTTTACCTTACACCCCTCCATCAACAATGTCTGAATCGCATCGGTGATTTCCAGCTCCCCCCGCCAAGAAGGGCCAATTTGATCGATTGCCCGATGGATTTTAGGGGAAAAAACATAAAGGCCAACCAAAGCCAGGTTGGAAGGTGGAATTGTTGGCTTCTCGACGAGACGCAGAACCTCACCGCCCCGGTCAAGTACCGCCACGCCAAAAAGACGAGGGTCAGCAACCTCTTTGAGGAGAACCACCGCATCGCTTCGGCTTTCCTCAAATGTTCGGATCACCTCGCGAATTCCCTGACCGATAAGATTATCGCCCAGATACATGACAAATGGCTCGTCATCCAAATAACGCCTGGCTATTTTAACGGCATGCGCCAAGCCGAGGGGCTGCTGTTGCACGATATAACTGGCACTCAGGGCCGCGACGCCACCGGATAGCGCTTCTTTCACCTGTTCGCCAGTTTCAGGAGAGATGATCACCCCAACGTCTTTGATCCCGGCTGCCAATATCTGTTGCATCACGTAAAAGAGAACTGGCTTATTGGCTACCGGGATAAGTTGCTTCGCCAAAGTGTATGTCAGCGGACGAAGCCGCGTCCCTCGCCCGCCTGCAAGCACAAGCGCCTTCATCAGATCTCTTTATTCTCGCAACCCGCCGATTGGATCGAGCCGTCCAGGCACTCCCGGTAATACTCGGTTGAAAGACGGGCGACGTGGACGTCGGTGAAACGTTCCTCCACGCTGCGTCGCGCCGCTTCTCCGAGCCGCTCGCGGAGACGACGGTTCTCGATCAGCCGCTCCAGGCATGATACAAAAGGCCGGACCTCTCCCGAGCGCGCCATGAGCCCGTTGTCCTCATCACGAATCAGCTCCGGCATTCCACCCTGATCCGAGCTGACGATGGCGCGACCCGCGGCCATCGCCTCCAAGCAGGAATATGGACAATTCTCCCATAGGCTGGGGATCAGAAAAATATCCGCCTCGCGCAAGCAGGAGCGAACGTCGGTGGGAT
>JACPSF010000149.1:10999-14506 GCA_016193385.1 Deltaproteobacteria bacterium | reverse complement strand
GGGATAGCGCTCCAGAATCGAGCTGGCGATCTCTTTGCACAGATGAATACCTTTGCGCTGTTCCATACGGCCAGAAAAGAAAACCATTACCCTCCCTCTGGGTATCTCGTACCTCGACCGGATATCCACTTGTTCGGCGGCGTCGAATAGATCGAGATCAATGCCGTTGGGAATTACGCGTATAGGGCGGCTGACCGCTAGCTTGTCCCGCGCTTCCTTCGCGGCAAACGTTGAGCAAGCGCTGAAGCCACCGGCCCCACGAATGCCGATCTGTTCGACCAGCGAGCACAGCGTGATATCTGACCGGCGCACATCGTAAAAAGGCATGATCAGTCGAGCAGGCGAATGGAATTTGATGATCGTTCTAGCCCGAGTCAGGTGATTCAGTAGAAACCCCTCCGCTCCGCACTCGGGCATTTCTACCACATCGTAGTGATTCTCGTGCCTGAGAGTCCGGAAGGCGCGGTACATGCTGACGGCATTCTCGAGACGGTTCTTGGTCCACCACAAGCGCCACTTGTCGAGGCGGCGAAAGCAGCCTATGACCGAGCCGTCGCTCCGGAAGCGAAAAACCTTGACTCCATCGTGCTCTTGGGCTCGGAGTCCGGTGCTCTCTGTGGCGCCCGCCAGCACGTGAACATCATGCCCGAGTTTGACGAGGGCGCGCGCCTGGTACCAGGTATAGGTGCCGATGCCGCCGAAGCCGGTCTCCGGCGGATACTCAAAAGACAGAAGGGCAATTTTCATTTGGATGTCGGCTGGTCCTGCGAAAGGATAGGGTAAGACCTCCAAATGGAAGCTCGGCGGAGTATCTTGTTTTTTGCCCTCTCTAAAGCAGCCAGGGCCGTCCGCCGGGGGTGGCGGAGCATCCTGCGCAATCTTGCCAGCCCGCCCCGTAACGTGAAGCGCTCCTGGCAAAGGATCTGTGCGGCCATCGACTCGGCGAGGAGAACGATGTCTTTGGCATCGCGGTTGATCAGATCTGGAAATCTCTCGAGCAACTCTCGGCGCATCCTTCCATATGTATGGATATCCGTCGTGTATGGCATCGGGTCTTTATCGAACCGATGTTCCCCGAGTACTTCCGGCAGGGTCACAGCGACCCATCCTGCCGCCATCACGGCGTTGACAAGGTCCCACTCCTCGTATCCTTGGCTCATCACGGGACGAAACTTACCAGCCTCCCGTAATGCCTCCGTCCGTACCACGCTAAAGGGAGCCGCTTCATTTGACAGCCACTGGTACGGGAAGCTGGGGCACGGTTTAATCCAAATTCTGTCACCGGCTCCGGCATCACGGATCCAGCATGAGACAAGTCCAACTTCCGGGCAACGCTGAAGGACCGATTCACACACGTAAACAAAGCGGGGGTCCAGACGGGCGTCCGGACTGAGAAAGGCGAAACCAAGAGGTTTCAATCCGGAACTGAGAATTGCTTCGATGCCGGCATTTTTAGCCGATGCAGACCCTCCGTTTCTTTCGTGAATAACCTGCCACCCATTCCTCCGCGCTTGGTCCACAAAGATCACTGTCCGCCCATCAGCCAACTCATCTACCACGACAACCACACCCGCAGGCTTTTGTGTCTGCCGCTCAAGACTGCGCAAGCATTCCCCCAAAAGTTGTGCGGTATTGCAGCAAGTGACCACAATGGCTAGACCTTCTTTATGGTCGTTTTGTGGATTTCGGCGCGCTGACTCCTGAGAAAGCCGGCTCCCGGCCCACGGCAAATTTAGAGGTAGATGTAAAGAGCGCTTTGATCCTCGTTTAACAATCCGGCTACGGAAATCCAAATGTCTTGCAACAATTTTCTCGTTCTTGCACATCTGACGGATGTCTGACGATGCATTACGGCCCATGTCCGCAATTTTGATCGGCGGTGTCTCGAGCGCACGCCTGAGAGCCTCGGCCAGACCTTCGCTTCCCGCCTTTCTGGCCAGCCAACCTGTTTGACCGTCCCGGATCATCTCCACCATTCCTCCCTCACGTGACGCAATCACCGGAAGGCCCGAGGACATGGCCTCAATGCAGACATTGGGAAAATTCTCCCAGCGCGACGGAACAACGGCTACGCGTGCACGTGCTAGGAACTGCAGAACAGAGCCACGTTCGTGTCTGCCTCGAAAGTGAAAGTTGCACTTGAGGTCCTTCGGAATCCGACGCTCCAGAAACTCCCTAACGCTCCGCCCATGAGAGTCAAGCGTGTCGGCCCCGACAAACTCGAAATGCGCTGTCGGATATTCATGAGCAACAGCCGCATCAACCCACTCTATTACTCCCTTACGCTGCTCCAGCCGCCCAACATAACAGATCGTCCCATGCTCCCAGACTTCATTATCTCTTTCGACGAGCGGAGTATCGCCGATTGGATAAGGGATGACTTCGACAGTACCATTCGCGAATCCATGACGAGCTTCCATCTCGCGCGCCAAGTATCGGCTAGGGCACAGCAGCGCATCGGCTGCTGCAATGCTATAATCCTCGAGCCGTTTTGCTGTTAGAAAATGAGGAAGACCGATGTCCCAATCGTTGTACCAGACGACAAATTCTGTTGGAGTGTGCAGATGAGTGATGCAGGGTGGGTGCCTTTTCGGTCCCAATCCCAGGGCGCGTCGGAGTTGAAGATAATAGAGAGGCGCCAAGAAGACTCGCCTGCCAGGAGAAACATTGCGGCCGGAAAGCTGATCCTGAAAGCTCTCTTGCTATCTTCGACTTCATAGCGCCGCTTGCTTTCCGTATCCGGCTCCAATCCTTGAAAGGAACCCGGTGGATGATTAGCCTTCCATAGCACTTCTCTTCGACTTCCTTCTCAGCTGCTTTCCAAAGCTGAGCGATTACGTGGACGGTCTCTCCGCTCTCTGCAAGTAACCGTGAAATATGATGCACATAAGTCCCGATACCTCCTCCGGGTGCAGGAGGGTACTCGCCGGAGATTAGAAGATGTTTCATAACTGATCGTTAAGGATAGCGACGCAAACGTAACTTCATCAATACTTGCTTTTGCGAGAGATAGAGAAGATCTTTGCTCTGACCAGCTTCCTCATTTCAGTTCGGCTGTACTTCGACCGTAGTTGCTGTCGAGAACTACGTAATTTGAGTACGGCACCCATGGCAAGACCACCAAGAAGTCTCTTCTGTCCCTTGATTGGCTTCAGTGCAACCAGTGTTACAAGAAGACTTATTATCAACGAGCAAACTTCGCGAAACGCCAATTTGAGGACATCCCGGTCACCATGCAAGATATGTTTGCAATAGAAGGCTCCTCTTCCTACTACATAACCTTGCTTTAATGATTCAACCTGGGCATCTGTCCTCCGTCCGTGATTATGATAAACAAGCACATCTGGTGAATACACTATCTTGAGGTTCTTCTTGTAGGCTCGATAAAGAAAATCTGAATCCTCTGCAGACAAGAACATGGCGCCAGCGCCGAAATCGGGATCAAACATTCCAACTTCAGCAAAGATTTGTTTGCCGACAGCCATGTTGCAACCAGCCATAAGGTTA
>JACPSF010000149.1:0-10980 GCA_016193385.1 Deltaproteobacteria bacterium | reverse complement strand
TTGACCGGGAAGTGAAAATCTTACTCTTTCCTTGGAAGTCCTAATTGTCACAGGTCTATCATTTGGGTTGTAGAGTTCTACTCGACCGCCGATGACTGAAATCTCTGGATCAGCTTTGAATTCTTTAAATATGGATTGAACCCAACTGCAGCTGACAATGCAGTCATCATCGGTAAAGGCGATAATATCCCCCTTTGCCTCCGCTATACTTCTATTTCTCGCGTGGGACAGCCCCTGTTTGCCCTCGAAAACATATTTAATGTTCAGCCCGGAAGTCACCGCACAATCTTTGACTACTTCTCTCGTATCATCTTTGGAATTATTATCTACTACAATCAATTCCCAGCGCAAAGTTGTGGGAACCGACATCTCTTGAAGACTCTTCAAGGTATTCCTTAAACTGTTTGACCGGTTGTACGTACAGACGATCACAGAGATCATCTGTGATCCATTCCCTCGCAGACCTCCGACTGGATCAATGCCCCTCTTCGGTCTCTTTTCGCACGGTGGCATACTGTCTTCAGGTAATTTTCCGCTCACGCAGTACCGGCTCGCAACTTCCGCGATTTGTGCCCATCAATCGATAGAGGGACAGGACTAACCGCGTTGGGGCGGTGACAGCAGGAACATCGGGATCATCTTCAGCTACAATCCCAGGGATTCGTGAAGCCTTTGATTCGTTTCTTGTTCCCAAGATTGTTGAACTTCGGGCGAAGATATCAACTTTTAGCCGCGGCCTCTTCCATTTTCTTTCTCAGGCTGAGCGGCCGCATATCGCTCCATACCTCTTTGACATACGCCAGACATTCCGCTTTGGAGCCGCTCTTCCCCACCTCTCTCCAGCCATTAGGGGTTCTCGATCTACCGGCCATATGGAGTACTGCTCCTCGTGATTGACGACTACTTTGTAGATCGTATTGTCTTCTCTATCTTCTCTATCCATTTTCCCTCCTCCGTTCACTTTCTGCTTCCTCAACAACGAGCTGTCGTGCCTCCTCATCCGGTAACGCTTCCAGCTCAGCTACCATGCGAGCCATCTCTTCTGGAACAGCCCTTTTCACTTGAGTCTGCGTGACTTGCACAGCCAGACCGGCCACGGTCGGATTCTCAAACAGGCAGCGTAGGGGAAGCTCTACCTGGAAGGTATCACGCGCGCCGGAGATGACCTGGGTAGCTAATAGGGAATGGCCTCCTAGATCGAAAAAGTTGTCATGGATGCCGATTTGTTCCAGCTTGAGGACTCCAGCCCAGATCCTTGCTAGAGCTGCCTCAACAGGTGTGCGGGGTGCGATGAACGGGTTTTCCAGCTCCGGCCTGCTCTGATCCGGGGCCGGCAGCACACGGCGGTCCACCTTACCGTTAGGCAATAGGGGGAGCGCCTCAAGGAACATGAAGACTGAAGGGATCATGTACTCAGGCAGCCTCTCCTTCAAGAATTCCCGCAACTTGCCGACTGAGGGTCCAGGGCGTCCGCTCGGAACAACGTAAGCCACTAGGCGCTTGCCTGTCCTGAGCGGAGCCGAAGGGCCTGTCCTGAGCGGAGCCGAAGGGCCTGCCCTGAGCGGAGCCGAAGGGTCCCCGGGCGCATCTTCTCGTGCAATGACCACACTCTCACGCACAGCGGGGTGTTCGTCCAACACCGACTCAATCTCCCCTAGCTCAATGCGGAAACCGCGGATCTTCACCTGGTGGTCAATGCGACCGATGAATTCAATGTTGCCGTCGGGTAAATAACGGGCCAGGTCGCCAGTCTTGTACAGACGCGCGCCCGGTTTGTCACTCAAGGGATGGGGAATAAAAGTCTCGGCCGTTAGCTCTGGATGGTTGAGATAGTCCCGGGCAAGACCATCTCCTCCAATGTACAACTCACCACAGACCCCAATGGGCACAGGATTGAGGTAATGGTCCAGAATGTAAACCTGGGCGTTAGCAATGGGCCGACCGATAGGGACGGGAGCGGCCGCTTCGCCAGGAGCGGCCATCGGGTGACAGCAAGTGAACGTTGTGCCCTCGGTCGGACCGTAACCGTTGATCAGCCGGCATCCTGGGAGCTCTTGAAGGGCCTTACGCACGTGAGGGAAAGATAAAACATCACCACCTGTCAAAAGTTGTCGAACGTGCCTAAGACTCTCAAGGTTGCCCTCTACCATTTCGTGGAATAATCCCGCTGTGAGCCAGAGCGTCGTTACCTGATACCGCTGAAGGACTTGTCCCAACTCCTGTAGAGACGGCGTGTGTGCGGGAAAAACCACCAGCCGCGCGCCGTTGAGCAGGCAACCCCAGATTTCATGGCGTAGTTGGTACCGTTGACTAGCCGTACCACTCCCCGATGTGGAACGCAGACTCCTTTGGGGTTGCCGGTCGAACCGGAGGTGTACATGATGTAGGCCAAGTTGTCGGCTGTCGCCCCGCTTACGGGATTCTCCCCGCTCTCCTGAGCAATGACCTCCCAGTCTGTGTCCAGAGAGACCACAGTGGGATGGCGGATTGCGGATTGCGCAACAGAAGACTGCGGACCGATGACCGTAGACCGTTGCGGAATGGAAGACCGAGCATCGTCCTCGGTCAGCGGTCGTCCGTCAGCGGTCAGTTTAGGTAATTGCGAAAGGAGCCTACTCTGGGTCAACAGCACCGGCACCCGGATATCATCCAACATGAAGGCTAGACGCTCCTTCGGGTACTCGGGATCCAGCGGCACGTATGCCCCGCCCGCCTTGAGAACGCCCAAGAGACCGATGACCATCTCCAAAGAGCGCTCCATACAGATACCCACGCGCACTTCCGGTCCAACACCAAGTTTTCGCAGGTACTGAGCCAGTTGATTCGCACGCCGGTTAAGCTCTCGGTAGGTCAATTGCCGGGCTTCGAAGACAACCGCCACAGCCTCTGGCGTTCGCTCCACCTGGGCCTCACAAAGCTGGTGGATGCATTTGTCTCTCGGGTAATCCTTGCCGGTATTGTTCCATTCAACGAGCAGTTGATGCCGCTCCGCCTCTGTCAAGAGCGGCAACCTCTCAATCGGCTCATTCGGATTGGCGACAATACCTTCGAGCAATCCCTGAAAATGCTCGGTCATTCGCTCAATCGTCGAGGCATCAAATAAATCTGTGCTGTAGTCGATATAGCCCTGCAGCCCGCCCTCTTCGTCTTTGATGATCAAATTGAAATCAAACCTTGCCGTTCCCGGATCGACGTCCACATCCATTGCCGTCAGGCCGGGCAACTGGAGCTGAAATCTTGGTCCATGCTGGATAGCAAACGTCACCTGAAAGAACGGGTTGTAACTGAGATCCCGCTTGGGCCGTAGTTCTTCCACGAGCTTCTCGAAGGGCAAGTCCTGGTGGGCGTAGGCTTCGAGGCAGACCTCCCGCACACGAACGAGCAGCTCCCGAAAGGTCGGATTGCCTGACAGGTCGGCGCGCAGAACCAACATGTTAAGAAAGAACCCGATCAACCCCTCGAGTTCGCTGCGATTCCGACCGGCGACGGGAGACCCTATCACAATGTCGTTCTGCCCGGTGAAACGGTGCAGCAATGTCTGATATGCTGCCAACAGCGTCATGAAAAGAGTAACCCCGTGCCGATTACTCAGGCTCTTGAGTCCTGCTGAGAGCGTTTTGGAAAGCACGAAGTAGTGTCGCGCGCTACGAACGGTCTGAATCCGAGGCCGAGGTCGATCGGTGGGTACGTGCAGCGTTGGGACACTCCCAAGCTGCTTTTTCCAGTAGGCGAGGTGCTCTTCGAGCACTTCTTTCTGCAGCCACTTCCGCTGCCATTGAGCAAAATCCGCATACTGAATCGGCAACTCCGGCAGTGGCGAATGACATCCTCTGGAGTAAGCCTCGTAGAGAGATGACAGCTCGCGGGCCAGGATGCTGGTAGACCAGCCATCGAAGACCAGATGATGGATGACCAGAAGGAGTAAATATTCATCCTCGGTTAGCCGTACTAACATGAGCCGCAACAAAGGGCCCCGGGATAGGTCGAAGGGTCGCTGGACTTCCTCAGTAGTCAGGCGTAGAGTTTCAACCCTTTGCTCAGCTTCAGGTAACTCCCGCAGGTCCACAACCGGAAGCGTCAAGCTGAGAACCGGAGCCATGACCTGGATCGGTTGGCCCTCCCTGGCTGCAAAGCTACTTCGCAAGGCTTCGTGACGCCGCACGATTTCGTTGAGGCTTTGCTCTAGCGCAGCCGCATTGAGCGAGCCAGTGAGACGAAAGACAGTGGGGATGTTATGGACAGGACTGTTAGGCTCCAACTGTTCGAGGAACCATAACCTCTCCTGAGCAAAGGAGAGAGGGAGCTCTTGGCCCCTTGCAACAGGTTCTGGAGGCTGAGCCCTCAGGTTCTGTCCTGCCCGACGGGCGACATCAATGTGCTCGGCCAGACCGGCTACAGTGGGCGCTTCAAACAGCCTGCGTAGCGGCAGCTCCACCTGAAAAATATCACCCAGCCGGGAGAGAATCTGAGTAGCCAGCAGGGAGTGACCGCCGAGATCAAAGAAGTTGTCGTGGATTCCCACCTGCTTGAGATCCAGGAGCTCAGCCCAGGTCTTTGCCAGTATCTCTTCTGCAGGATTGCGGGGAGCCACAAAAGTCTCCTCTAAGCGCGGCCTGACTCGGTCCGGCGCCGGCAGGGCTCGTCGATCGATTTTGCCGGTGGCCGAAAGCGGAAGAGTGTCCAGAAACATAAAGGCGGAAGGCATCATGTAATCCGGCAGGGTTTGCGCCAATACGCGGCGGAGTTCGTTGACTGTCGGATCCCTGCCCGCGGCCGGCACGACGTAAGCAACGAGGCGCTGCTCGCCTGCATCATCTGTTTGCGCCTGCACGACCGCTGCCTCGATCGAATCCATATCGAGGAGCGCTTCCTCTATCTCAGTGACTTCAACTCTGTAGCCGCGAATTTTTACCTGAAAGTCCTCGCGTCCCAGGTGAGTCAAGCAGCCATCGGGGCGCATCACGCCCAAGTCGCCTGTCCGGTAAAGCCGCTCATCTCCGCCGTGAGGATCGGGCATAAAGGCTGCATCGGTAAGTTCAGGTCGCCGCCAGTAGCCAAGCGCCAGATACTTGCTTCTGACCGCGATCTCCCCTATCCGGCCGGCGCCGACCTCCCGGCCTGCTTCGTCCAACAGGAGTACGTCCTTGTCAGGGACGGCATAGCCGATGGGAATTTTAGCCTCGCTGCTGTGCCAATCGTGGGTGATGGAATAGTATCGAATGTCGAGCGTCTCAGTCGGACCGATGGCGTGCATCAACAGGCAGTGGGGGGAGAAGTGGCGCTGGAAACGTTTTACATCGTCTCTATTGATCGACTCGCCTCCGAGTCGCAGTATGCGCAGCGCCGGAAATATGGCGTCCGGCGCGAGAGTTTGGCAGAAACAACGAAAGGTCGTCGGCATGGTGTGGATTACGGTGATCCGATGCGCCCGCATCCAGTCAGCCAACGCCGGGAATCCCTCGGCGGCGATATCGTAGATAAACAGCCCTGCGCCGTTCAGCAGGGCGGCATACAGATTTCGAATGGAGTTGGCATAACTGCAAGAATGCCACAGCGTGAGCCTGTCCTCCGGACAGAGCCGCGCATAGTTGGTGTAGTTCCTGGCTTCGACGAGGATATTCCTATGATTATGGACCACCCCCTTGGGACGCCCCGTAGTACCGGATGTATAGAGCATGAGCGCCCATGTCTCCGGAGATATGGACCGGTCGAGGTTTCCGGCAGAAACGCCGGCGTCGACATCGTCACAGTTGAGAATCTGTTGCGCCCCCTGGGCCAACTGCCGGGCCAGGGAGAGATGCTTTGTGTTAGTGAGAAGCAGTTTGGCCTGGGAATCTTCCAGCATCGACGCCATTCGAGGCTGAGGATCGGGGAGATCCAATGACATGTAGATTTTCCCGGCCTTCAAGACCCCCAATATCGCCGCAATCAAGAACGCCCCATGATCAAAAAGGAGCCCAACCGGCTCTGCACCTTCTCCCAGACGCGATAGGATGGCGCGGGCGATGCGATTGGCGACCTGATTGAGCTCAGTGTAGGTGAATTGCAAGTCCGCGCTTACGACGGCAAGGCGGTCGGGATATTGAGCCACCTGTTGCTCGAAACGGGCAGGAATGGACTGCTCTATGGCTGTGTTTTCAAATGCAACGAACGCGTCGCGCGCATCCGAGTGGACAGGTACGCCGGTGCCTGCCGATTGCACGTCACCGCTTACCATAAGTAGTTTGATCTCACACATCCTGTTTCATTTCGAAGCGGGGACTAGTCGACTGGCCCCCAGCTAAGAGAGCGATTTGACGATATCCGGGCTTTATGGGTCAATAGCCAGCGGAATACAGGCGAGAGCAGCACCAGTAGGGCCAGCGCCATCAGGACAGCGGCGATAGGGCGCTCGAAAAAGACCCCGAAGTCTCCTCGGGAGTAGATCAAAGACCGCCGCAGCGAGGCCTCTAATTGAAGACCGAGGATCATGGCCAGGACCAAAGGCGCGGGCTCAAAACCGAACTTGCGCATCAGGTAGCCGAACAAGCCAAAGGCGATGGTGATCCCCACATCGAAGATGCTGTTGTTCACGCTATACGCGCCGATAATGACAACTGTCAGAATGAGCGGTGCCAGAAGCGAGTAAGGGACTCGAAGGAGCTTCACCCAGAGCCCGATCAGCGGCAGGTTCAGGACTAGGAGCGTAAGATTGCCGATGTACATTGAGGCGACCAGCCCCCAAAAGACGTCTGGTTTTTCTGTGACCAATAGGGGTCCGGGTCTCACTCCGTGGATCAGCAGCGCGGCAAAGATCATCGCGATCGAGGCATTGCCTGGAATCCCGAGTGTGAGCAGCGGGATAAACGAGCCCGTTGCTGCGCTGTTATTCGCCGCTTCCGGCGCCGCCACTCCCTCGATCGCTCCCTTTCCGAAGCGCTCTGGGTGTTTGCTGAGCTTTTTCTCAAGCGCGTATGAGATGAACGAGGAGATGATCGCCCCGCCCCCCGGCAGCACGCCGATGAAAAATCCCAGTAGCGATCCCCGTGCAATCGGGGCGGCCGCCGTGCGCCACTCCTCCCGGTTCGGCAAAAGCTTTCGGATCTTCGTCTGAAAGACTTCGGCCTTGATCGTCTGTTCGATGTTCATGAGAACTTCTCCGATACCGAAAAGTCCCATGGCCACGAGGATGAATTCAAACCCCTCGCTGAGCTTGTACACACCGTAGGTAAATCTCTGGCTTCCCATAATCGGATCGAGTCCGATCATTCCGAGCAGGAGCCCGAGGCAAGCCATCATGAGCCCTTTGGTCATCGACGCTCCGGCCAAGTAGCCGACCATCATGAGTCCGAGAACTAGCAGGGCAAAGTTCTCCGGAGGCCCAAACTTGAGCGCAAAGGAGGCGAGCGGCGGCGCGAGGAGCATCAAGCCAACGATGCTGAGCGTGCCGGCGATGAAAGAGCCGAAAGCCGAGATCGCCAGCGCCGCGCCGGCCCGCCCCTGGCGCGCCATTTGATAACCATCCAGGCAGGTGACGACCGACGCCGCCTCTCCGGGGATACGCCGTACATCGCTCCGTAAAAAATTCCCGAGAGTAAAATGACCGCGGAGGTGGCTGGAATCCCGTACGTGACAGGCAAGAGAAGGGCGATGGTTGCCGGCGGTCCGATGCCGGGCAGGACGCCGATCGCAGTTCCAAGGAATGATCCGAGAAAACAATAGAGGAGATTGATCGGAGTAAGCGCGACGCCAAAGCCCGAGAGGAGGTTATTGAAGATGTCCATGGTTCAGCAAACGCTTTGCGCCAAGCGCTTAGCGCATAGCGTCTTTCCCCGTTCATCCTTTAAAGTGGACCGCGCGGCAGCGGGACATTCAGCCAGATAGCGAAGAGGACGTAAGAACCATAGGCTGTAATCGCAGCCATACCGAGAGCAACCGCCCACCGTTGGGGATCGGTTGCGCGCAACATGAACAGGACGAAGAGAAAGGTGCAGAGCGGATAGCCGAGCGGATCGAGTAGGAAAGTGTAAGCAGCCAAGACGACTAGGAGCGCCGCCACCTTCGCGATTCGGCCAGGACCTTCACGAGCAGCGCTTGAACCCGACATCAGCGCCTGAGCCAGGAGGACCAGCGCCAGCAGAGCGAGCACCACGCTTGTCCACCACGGGAAAAATCCCGGGCCTGGGTTGTGAGTCGTCCCGAACGGGAGTTTCGCGGACTCATAGATCGCCGTGACGCCAAACGCCAGCGCCAACGCCGCCACCACCACATCGCGTCTGACCATCGTCGCTACTCTTGCGCGGCAGTCACGACCTTGCTAAACATCTCCCATTCCTGGCGCCAGGTGGTCTCGAACTCCTTTCCGCCCTGGAAGTGAACGTCGTCGCCGAGCCCTCTGATGAGGGCCTGAAAAGATTTATCGTCGCTGATCTTCCTGAAGGTGGCTTCAAGCTTGTCCAGGATGAGCTGGGGCGTTCCCTTGGGCGCAAGCACGGAGCGCCACATGGCGAAAACCACGTCAAACCCTTCTTCCTTCACCGTCGGGACGTTGGGAAAATCGCGGTGCCGCTTAGTGTCGGTTATCGCCAGGGCGCGCATCTTGCCAGCCGCCACCTCCGGGAGGAGCTGGGCCGAGAAACCAAAGGTAGCGTCGGCGTGGCCGCCGAGCACCGCAAGTGTCGTCGGTCCGCCGCCGTCGTACGGAATATTGTTATAGTCGATCCCCGCTGCGCGTGCGGTTAGACGCATCGGAAGGTCCGCCGCTCCCCACGGACCGCTATTGGCGAAGTTGAACTTTCCCGGATTCTTCTTGCAGTATTCAATCAGCTCGCGGAAGCTTTTCCAGGGCGCATCGGCTCGAACAGCAAGGATGGTTGGACTGTAGTTGATCCGGGCCACCGGGGTGAACTGGTCGGGACCGATAGGCACCTTTTGGACCATGGCGAAGACCGTATTGGTTCCCGTGCCGCCGAACGCCAGCGTGTAGCCATCCGGCTTCGCCTTGATCACCTGCTGGGAGCCGACGGCCCCACCGCCACCTGGCTTCAAGACGACCAGCAAAGGTTGACCAAGGTACTGATGAGCTACGCTCGCGACCGCCCGTGCAGTGAGATCGTGCGACCCGCCGGCTCCGTACGGCAGGACGAATTCGACGGCTTTTGTTGGGAATTCCTGCGCGGTCACGGCGGTCCCCGAGGTAAGAATCAAGAGCGATAGGATTAGCACTATTTCTTTAGACCTGATCATAACGACCTCCTTCGCCGCCAACCGGCCTAGCCGGATGCAGAAAATCTCGCGCAACAGGCGCCAAGAAAGAGCACAAAATAAAGAATGTAGGCAGAGCAACTTGCTCGTGTCGTTCGCCGCGCTGGTCAACGATAGCTCGTGCCACACGGTCAGCCGTTGCACTGAGCTGAGTGTAAGTCAGGCCTTGGTTTCCCGTCTTAACCGCCACGCGGTCGGGATGCCTGCTCACGATCTTTTGGAACCCGTCCGGGATCGACTGCTCGACCTCCTCCGTCTTGAATTCGACGAAGTTGCCGCTTGGATGAAAGCACTTCGATATAGGCCAGACGTTTCAGGGTATTGAGGGCGACTGGGAATATCTCAGGTCTCTTTAGGACTTTCCTGAGCGAGCAGGTGCCGTGCCTCTTCGTCTGAGAGCGATTCCAGATCGGCTAACACCTCTGCCAGTTCCTTCGGAACAGCCCTCCGCGCTCGCATCTGTGTGACATGCACAGCCAGACTGGCTACTGTTGGGCTCTCAAACAAGGCACGCAGGGGAAGCTCCACCTGCAAGGCACGGCGCATCCGAGACACGACCTGCGTCGCCAGCAGGGAATGCCCCCCCAGATCGAAGAAGTTGTCGTGAATACCGACCCGCTCTAACTTGAGAACTTCAACCCAGATAGCCGCTATCACCTTCTCCAATGGGGTGCGAGGTGAGACAAAGGCCTCTTTCAACTCAGGCCTTGCTCCGTCTGGTGCCGGCAACGCCCGACGATCTATCTTGCCGTTAGGGGTCAACGGCAGAGCGTCGAGGAAGACGAAGGCGGAAGGTACCATGTACTGAGGCAGTCTTTGTTTGAGAAAGCTGCTTAACTCACTGATCGTTGTTGCTTGTCCTTTGTGCGGGACGATGTAGGCCACCAGCCGGCGATCGCGTGACGGCGAATTGCGAATTGCGGATTGGGGAACAGACCCGAGACCGGAGACGGGAGACCGTACCACCTGCCCCCCGTCCTCCGTCACCCGTCTTTTCTCTTCGGTCTGCGGTCCTCTGTCTTCTTCTCCCCCATTCGCCATCCGCAATCCGCCATCTTCTTCTTCACGGTCATCGGTCCTCGGTCCCCGGTCTTCTCTAGCTACCACCACCGCCTCTCGCACCGCAGGGTGCTGACCCAGGACTGTCTCAATCTCCCCTAGTTCAATTCGAAAGCCGCGCACCTTTACTTGGTGATCGATCCGACCGAGAAACTCTATGTTACCGTCAGGTAGATAGCGCGCCATGTCTCCCGTGTTGTAAAGGCTTGCTCCCGCCTTTTTGCTGAACGGATTAGGGACGAACTTCTCCGCTGTCAGATCAGGTCGGTTGAGATAGCCCCTAGCTAGGCCGGCACCACCAATGTGGAGTTCGCCTGGAACGCCGATGGGAACAGGCTCCAGGTGCGAGCCCAACAGGTAGATCTGAGTATTGGCGATGGGACGACCGATAGTAGCGGGTCCACTCGCAGCTCTTAAGGCAAACGTGGAGTACGTCGTGTCTTCAGAAGGCCCGTAAAGATCAAAGACCCGATCAGCTTTCATCTGCTCATAAATCTGCTTCACAAGAGGGGTTCGGAGCGGTTCACCGGCCAGATTGACTGTACGAACCGAGGCTGGGACAGCTCCCATCCTGAGCAACTCAACCATCGCTGAAGGAACCGTGTTGATCAGGGTAACCTCCTCGGCTGCAAGCAAGGTGGGTAGTCGTAACACATCTTCTACGAGGATAACCTTGCC